>JAUNBK010000028.1 GCA_030527105.1 Planctomycetia bacterium | reverse complement strand
CGGGGCGAAGAGCGGGAACTAAAATCGAATTGTTCGCGTCAACATATCAATATTAATGGTGTCATAAATATCGACACGCTGGCGACTTGCGTTACATTTCCCAAGACGATCAACGCGCAGACGACGATTGAGCTTTTCAAAAAATTGATCTCGCGTCACGATTCAAAACAATCATCCATGTATTCGTAGACAACGCAAGATATTATCATTTCAAACTTTTGCGCGAATTCTTAATCAAAACCAACGTTCGCCTTCATTTTTTGCCCGCCTACTCACCAAACCTGAATCCGATCGAGCGATTATGGCGATTTTTCAAGAAAAAAGTACCATATAATCAATATTTTCCTGATTTTTTCGACGTCGAAAACAGTATTTGTCCGATATGCGTACGTTAATCACCGGGGATTCCCAAATTCTCGGCGCAAAAACGGAATTTTAAATGCGATTGAGTATAATATCGAAACCGTTCAAGGAGATTGTGATGGCAATTGAAAAAGCTGGAAGAAATAAAACAATAGATACCCCTATAAGCGAAGGAGCAGCATACTTGAGCCGCTGTATTTCCATTACCGAACAACAGAACTCAATTGGCACGGTGCTGGACAAAACAATACTCGGTGATACCTTTGCTGTCTGTCCGTTGTTGCCTCCTAATAGTGTTGATTTAATCGTTGCTGACCCTCCATACAATCTGACAAAATCATTTAACGGCACAACTTTTTCCAAGAAGCAAGATGCGGACTACGAGGAATACACAAGGCGATGGTTGAGTGCAGTCAAACCGCTTCTAAAGGACACCGGATCCATATATGTTTGCTGTGATTGGGAAACAAGTTTAATCATTGGCAGAGTACTGGGCGATTTTTTTTGCATCAGAAACCGAATCACATGGCAGCGTGAAAAAGGGCGAGGTGCAAAAGCAAATTGGAAAAATGGTATGGAAGATATTTGGTTTGCTACTAACAGCAATAACTTTACTTTTAATCTGGATGCCGTAAGAATCAGAAAAAAAGTGATTGCACCCTATCGTGTCAATGGTGAACCGAAAGACTGGACAGAGTCCGAAAGCGGAAATTACCGGGATGCCTGTCCATCCAACTTCTGGGATGATATTACTATTCCCTTTTGGTCAATGGCAGAGAATACCGCACACCCTACGCAAAAATCCGAGAAGCTGATTGCAAAGATTATGCTTGCGTCTTCTTCCGAGGGGGATGTTGTGTTTGATCCGTTCTTAGGTTCTGGAACCACAAGCGTTGTTGCAAAAAAGCTGAATAGACATTATTTGGGAATCGAAGTTGAAGCACAGTATTGCGTATGGGCAGAGCAAAGGCTTGCTATGGCTGAAAATGATACGGAGATTCAAGGGTATGTAAATGGTGTGTTTTGGGAGCGCAATTCATTGTCTGAACAAAAATCTAAGGCAGATAAATCTTCGAAGTCTCAGAACAAGCGTGACAGAAAAGCAACTAAAAAGCTGTTGGCGCAGAACTGATAGCGGACGAGCAACGACCTCTTTTTGATTACAGGAAGGATTTGAACGAATGTATAACAAAGGACTAATTGAGCATTTAGCTGAGTTTGTTTCCGATAGAAATGGCATTGCTGACAAAGCCGCTTTGTCAACTCAAGTACAGCAACATTTCAACCTTATAAAAGACAGAAGTGTGTTTTACGGAGAGTGGTTTGCAATTAGATTTTGCAAAGCTGCATCCAGGAATTTTGGCAATACAGTTTTGGCATTATCTGCGCTCCACAGATATGATAACATACCTTCATCGTTTGTTTAGTTACGCCCGTACGCAATTATTTAATGTTGGCGAATTCCACATTTCTCAAAAAGATAAGTCATTCCTCTCAGGAGCTTCGGCGAGATAATATCAAGGGTAGTTTCAACGGAAGCGATATTATGCGAGAGTTTGAAGATGTCGAAAACATTCCCGAAAATTTTGAATTTCTGTATAGCTCTCATGAGAACTACACATTTGAAGAAAATCTTGATCGTTTGGTAGAAGCAACAAATAATATTGCTCCCACAGGAAGAAGATTTATACCTGCCGAAACACAGGAGGAATGTATTAGAGAGTCTGTTGACCGAGCAATTTCTTTTTTGCGTTCTGAGGAATACGAAATTCTGAATGATGATTTGAATGATCGTGTTCGTGAAGTAGCGTCGGAAATCACAATCGCTGCCTTTATTGATAATGTCAATTTGTGAGGACGAATGATTGAATACTTGATTACAGCTGAAGATGATCTTAAGGTAACTCTGATACGATGTTTACGTACAAAACAACCTCTCCCCGAAATCTTCACAGCCGATAAATTGGGCGACTATGAACGGGAGTTTGACCATTACCTTACGGAAAGGACATTAAGACAAAAGTTCTATTTTTATCCAGCAATCCGAAAGGCTACAATATCGACAAACTGCTATCGTTCCTTGCCGAGGAAAAAAGCGTGTACTTGGTTTATGTCGTTGCCGTTGATGAAGATAGAACAATTCAAACGCAGTTGTGTTCAATGTTCAATCGTCAACTTCTGTCTGGCACAAGAATCATCAAACATTGGGCTGGGCGAAACTCCCGTGGTGTAACTCAATACGAGGGCAGGACATTAGAAGCTATTGTAGAAAATTTCGATTTTGGTATCGATTATGAAGACTCACAGGACTTTATTACCGATTGCCTACACAGTTGATTGATGACTACAATCTACAATTCAGTTCCGCAGGAGCGCAGCCGGTTTTGTAAAAATCGTTAAAGGGTTTGGCGTTCCCCAACAAGAAAGCGCACGAGTGGGGGGCGCCGTGCCCTGCTTGTCAACTCCAACTATGAGTTAGCAAGCCAATCAGAAAATTGTAGAGTGTATACTCAATCGCATTTAAAAGGGAAAGGCATCATTCCCCTTTAGGCATTACCCGTTACGTTATATTTCTATAACAGGACGATTTACCCTTGCGCGTAACAAAATGTTACGGGTCTCTTATATCTCCAGATATCTTTTGAAAGGGCAGTAAATGTCTAGTGCCACGTCCATTTCATAATTTCCCGTATTTTTCAAGAAAAGTTGCCGATATATGTAGTATACAGGAGAATTTTTATGAAAAAAACACTGTGAAACTGACGGATGCGGAAAAAACGGCGCTGGAGCGCGCGATCTGAGGGCGCGAAAGGGGGCGACGAGGAGGCTCAAAAGGGCGGTGATTCTGCTCAAAGCCGACGCGGGGTGGACGGATGAGAAAATCGCGGCGCTGGTCGAGTGCACGACGTCGTGCGTTGTGGTCGTACGCAAGCATTTTGTCCAGTGCGGGCTGAAAAAACGATGGATGGGTTACCTCGAAAGCCACGTGGACGGGTTCTGGACGGCGATCAGGAAGCGAGAATCATCGCGCTGCGCCTTGGCGAGCTGGGAATCGTCGAGAGCGTGGGGCGTCAGACGCTTTGTAAACTTTTAAAAACAAAAAATGAGCGCACGAAAAGTCAGTACTCGTGTTCCATTACGAAAATAAACCATTGTAAATATCGTAAAAAGTTTGGAGAGGAATCGCTTTTTCAAAAGGGTTCCTTCCCAAAGGTTGGGAGCGCGATAGTGAGGGCTACGGAGCTTCCAGCCTCTTGAGAGGAAATACTTTTGAAAATTGTTTCCTCTCAAACTCTCCATCAAAAAACTTTTGAAATGCTCACTGCGTTCGCTGATATTGTTTGTTTTTTGGACACAGCACTACAATAACCATCTTTGCAAAAGAGAACTTTTTTGGGGAATTTGCTCCCGTTCCTCTTGACAACGTGATTTTCGCAATATACAATGGGGGTGGTGCCAAACTTGGCGGATCGGCAGGAGTCGTAGATGGGTATAATTCGGTTTTCGAGTACCGCATACGCCGAAAAAGTATCGGAAGGAACTCAATCTTGCGATTAAAGGAGATTCGACATGGAAAGTGCAAAAGCTGGAAGAAATAAAACGATAACCACCTCGGTAAGCGAAGGGGCAGAGTATCTGAGTCGGTGTGTTTCCATCCGCGATCCGCAGCAGTCGCTTGACAATGTTCTGGACAAAACAATACTCGGCGACACGCTTGAGGTTTGCTCATTATTGCCCCTTGGCTGTGTTGACCTGATTATTGCGGATCCACCGTACAACCTGACAAAATCATTTAATGGGACCACTTTTTCCAGAAAGAAAGATGCGGATTATGAGGAATATACACGACAATGGCTGAGCGCAATCAAGCCTCTGTTAAAAGATTCGGGTTCAATATATGTTTGCTGTGACTGGGAGACAAGTTTAATTATAGGCAGAGTGCTAGGCGAGTTTTTTCGCATTAGAAACCGCATTACTTGGCAGCGAGAAAAAGGACGCGGAGCAAAAGCAAATTGGAAGAATGGTATGGAGGACATTTGGTTTGCGACCACGAGTGATCGCTTTACATTTAATCTCGACGCCGTAAGAATTAGAAAAAATGTCATTGCACCATACCGCGTTGATGGAAAGCCGAAAGATTGGACAGAGACCCAAAATGGAAACTATCGAGACACTTGTCCGTCTAATTTTTGGGACGATATCACGATCCCTTTTTGGTCTATGGCGGAGAATACGGCGCATCCGACGCAAAAATCCGAGAAGCTAATAGCAAAAATAGTACTTGCCTCCTCATCGGAGGGGGATGTTATTTTCGATCCGTTTTTGGGGTCTGGTACCACAAGTGTTGTCGCAAAAAAACTCAAACGACATTATTTCGGTGTCGAGATTGAACCGCAGTATTGCGTGTGGGCAGAACAAAGACTTGCGATGGCTGAGAACGATTCTGAAATTCAAGGGTATGTGAATGGCGTATTTTGGGAGCGAAACTCTTCGCCTGAACAAAAATCCAAAACAAACGAGACGTCCCCAGTATCGAGCACGTGCGGCAGAAAGCTGACAAAGAGGGGAACCGGCTCAAAAATTGCTGAGAATATGTAGAGAACGATTTGTGATTTCGGGCAGAACCGCCGATTTATTACACGCGACTTGGAGTCGAAGCCCACAACTTTTTCAACTGCACGCTACGTTTTTTGTGTGGGCAATGCTGATTGGAATGATGGTTCAGAGGAATCGTGCACCAACAACGCGCTACTGCGGGACGGACGCCACCTGACCGTCGGATCGGGCGGCGAGGCGCATGTGGACAAGGTTGTCGATCGAGTACGTGATTCGTTGGACGGAACCGTCGCACATCGTCATGCCGAAGGCGCCAGAGTGCGCGCTGCCGAAACGATATGTCTCTTTCTCGTAGCCCGCGCGGTCTTGCATGGGGAGACGATTCGTGCTGTTTGCGCTCAGGCTCCCGGCAGAACGAGCGTTGTCGTAGTCGTTGCCCGCGTATATGCCGTTGTCGTTTGTCGAGGAGGTCGTTTCGTACACGTCTGGGCAAAGATATTTCTCACCTAAAAGGTAGGTGTTGCTCGTTCCGTCCCGAATTTCTCCAATCGTGACGACATTGAAGTCAAACATCACTCCCGTCGCGGAGACGGCAGGGAGGTTGTTTGACTTGAGCTTCGTTCGACCGTCGGTCCATTCGATCGCCGTCCAGATGAGAGTGTCGGCGCTCGACCCCCAATTCGCGCCATAATCCGTGATGGCTCCGTTGCCCGACTGAATGCTGGTGTCGCAATTCCGAACCGTCGTGCTGTATGGATACAATTTGCACGCGCGCCTTGAGGGGCAATGAAAGACCGGCAACGGCGTTTGCGCGACCGCGAGGCAGCCGGTTCTCTGCGTGGAAGTTATCGTTTCCGGGTCGCCGTCCGACGCCATATGGTAGAGAGACTGCTGCTCCAAAAACGGAAGGAGGGAAAAGCACCACGACCCCGGCTGTGCCTTCCCAAGTCCAACGTCCGGGTCGCCATAATACTGCCAGTACCACCCGCCAGAGGGGAACGACCCCTGCTGGCTTTCGTGGTTCAGACACGCGAGCCCGAGGTTTTTCAAGTTGTTGCTGCACTGCATTTGGCGTGCCGCCTCGCGCGCCTGCTGAACGGCGGGGAGCAACAGACCAACCAACATCCCAATGATCGCAATGACCACGAGAAGCTCGACAAGCGTAAACCCATTCTTGCGCATTTCTTCAATCCTTTATACATTTGGGGACGCGAACGAACGCCGCTTCCAAATGACCAAAACGAACCCTAAAACGAGCATCATCCACGTCGTTGGCTCGGGCACGGCGTTGGCGTCTCGACCGAGAAGCAAGCCGGTACCTTCAATCCAGTCGAGATTCCACTCGTACCGGAAGTCGTCGAGGAGCCAAGTGTCGAGATTACCCGTCACTCCGCCAATATCGTCGGAGAGAACGAAGCTGCTGCTCGACTCCAGCAGCATGGTGTCGAGGAAATTCAAGTCGAGGAAACCCGCGTCAGCATCGAATGTTGGCACGCCAGAGAGCGTGAATTTCGAATAATCCGTGTCGGAATTGAAACGGAGCTGAACCGTTCCGCCAGTGGCAAGCGTCCCGAGATCGAGAGCGTACGTTGCGCCGGGTGTGAGTTCGAGAGATCCGTCCGTGGCGATATTCACGACGCTCGAGCCGAGTGCGTCGGCATGAGAGAGGCGAATCGTTCCCTGCTGGATGTTCGTTGCGCCAGTGTAAGGTTGGCGTTGGAGAACGTCTGTGTGCCTGCGCCAGTTTTCGTGACGCCGCCAGAGCCACTCAGGACGCCGGAATACGTCACTTCCGCGTTGCCGGCAACGTTGAGCGTGAGCGTCCCGGTGTTTGAAGCGTATCCCTTGCCAGCAAGACCGCCGAATGTGGTGTCTTTCTGTATCTCAAGATTGTTTGTCGTTGCGGTATTTTGAGGATTCACCTGCAAAATGGCGGTCGTGTTGACCACGCCACCGCCAGAGATTCGGACGTTTCCAGAGTCGGTTTGAATGACGAGGTTTCCCGGATTCGTGACGCCGTCGGCATTCGAAATATTCCCCGTCACATTCAAAATACCGCTCCACCCAGCCATGAGACCACCGCCTTTTGTCGAAACGTAAATCGGGTTGGCAAGGAGCGTAGTTGTGCCGCTGCTGTCGCCATCAGCATCTCCGTTGCGTTGGAGCGTTCCGCCATTGAGCGTGATTGGAGTTGTTGAGCTGTATGCTTCTGGGAAACAGAGTTGTCCCTCTTGGATTTCATACCCACCAACAGTCCAAGAGCTTGCCTTGTTCTTGTTGAGTCTCGCTCTTCCGCTCCCTGTTTTGATGAAGGTATTGTTGCCAATATCAAGAGTCAAGGAATTGGTCAAATGCCCGGCGCCGGTCCAGTTCAGCGTCAAATTGCCGGTTCCGGTGACCTTGCCCGAGCCGGAGAGGGACGTGAAGGTTTGCGCGCCCTCGAACTCCAGTGTTCCGTCGACCGTGACGGCACCTGTGCCAACTTTCGCCCCATTCGTGAATTTCAGCGTCCCGGCACTCACGGTCGTGGCACCGTCGTAGGCGGTCGTGCCAGAGAACGTCTGTGTGCCTGTTCCCGTTTTCGTGAGAGAAAGAGTGACTTTCCCCATCGTGCCGCCCGTGTGACCAGCCGTGCGAACGTCCAACGTGCCAGAGAATTCGCCACTGGCATCCCCTGCCCCGAAAGTGAGAGTGGAACTGCTGTGACCTGCCAGCGTATTGGAGACGATACTGCCAGAACCTGTGATCGCACCCACCGTAATGCTCGGACCATTCCAAACGTCCAATGTGCCAGCGGATTCGAGGTTTAACGACGCCAAGTTGTCGCCCCATTTGTGAGAACTCCACCCGCCGTTGAGAAGGACGCCCTCTTGAATGTCGATCGTCGAAGTCGCGTCAAGAGCGAAAGTCACGGCACGATCTCCGTTCGCAAGAGCAAGGGTTCCCGTGCCCGTTTTGATGAAATTTCCACTGCCCGTGAAGGAAACCGCAGCGTTGGTTGAGATGGAATTCTCGGCGGTGTGAACCGTATTGTAGTCGTTCGGATTGGTCGGAACGTAGTCGATATCGTACGTCACGGTCGCGGTTCCAGATGCGTCGCTCGAGAGCTTGATGGTCAGAGCAGACGTGTTCTTCGAAAGCGCGTTTTCGAACACCAAGCCCGCGCCCCCCGCAACAGTGAGAGTCCCGGTGCTTGTGAGGCTCGCGGATGCGTCAAGGAGTTTGAGCGTACCAGCAGAAATCGTTGTCACGCCCCCCACCGTGATTGTGCCAGAGAGCGTTTGTGTCGCGTCGCCCGTTTTCGTGAGTGTGCCTGCGCTAATCGCTTTGGAAAAGACGCTGTCTGTCGTCGTTTCCAAGGTGACGCCCTCTGTCGAGAGGTCGATGGCGTCGGTTGTGTCATTGAGGTTGGTGAACGTCTGGTCTGCGCATAAAGTGCTCCCGACGCACACCGCCAAAATCATCAAAAAGGTTTTCTTCAACATGTGATACACTCCATTTTTATTATGCAAAGTGAGCAAATCGTCTTCCGCGTTAAAACAATGCGGCGACTCTCTCCTCCATCTCTCTCCTCTATCGACATTATAACAAAAAACAAATGTTAAAATACGGGGGGGGGGCGTTTTGGAGAAAATTTTCCAAAAAAGTTCCGATTTTTTTGGTTGTGGAAAAAAATCCACAGGACGCCCCCCGATTGGTTATGAATCAGGAACAAAATCTTCGGAAACAAAATCTCGCCACGTCTCGGACAAAGGTGCCTCGAACGCAACGCGCTCATCCCGGGTCGGGTGCTTGATCTCAATGAAACGACTGTGGAGTGCGATCGCTCGAAGTCGCTCGTCCTCGAATTGCTCTCCGAAAGGGATGGTGGAACCGTAGAGGGCGTCGCCCAAAATAGGGAAACCTCTCGAGGCTGCCTGAACACGGATTTGGTGCGTTCTCCCCGTTTCGAGCCGGACTTCTAACCACGAGCAATTCTTGTCGGGAAAACGTTGGAGGACGCGGTAGTGGAGGAGTGCCCAGCGCCCCTCGGGATGCTTCGGTCCGACGATTTGCGCGAGCGGAATTCCAGGGACTTTTCTCAAAAAATCCTCCCAGTCGCCCGACTCGTCTGGAAGCAGTCCCTCGACGAGCACCCAGTAGTGTTTTCGCACCGTTCGCATTTGAAACTGTTCCGAAATGCGCTTCGCGGCTCGGACGTTTCGCGTGAAAATGATCGCGCCCGTGGCAGGACGATCCAATCGGTGCGGCACGCCGACATAAACGTCGGACTCCTCCGGACGCCCCTCCGCTTGTTTGACGTGCAGCTTAATTTGATCCACGAGGGAATCAATCCCGGGTGGAGACTGGACGAGAATCCCTGGCGGCTTGTTTATCACCCACACCGGTCCGTCCTGCGCAATAAAGTCGAGCATATACTCGTTCTCCTTTCAAATTCCCGTTTTTCGCGACGATTTGCGAGCCGTGGCGCGTAGCTCCAACGGCGGACGGAACCGGAAATTTCAACGCGACGTATTATAAATCCTTCTTCGCTTGAACCTTCCGATATTGCGTTCGCACCTCGTGCCAACTGTAGACGTGATTCGCTCTGCGCCACTTTTCGAACTGAGTGATCATCTCGATAATTTCGGGATTTTGGGCGTTTGCGGCATAAACGTCTCGCTCCTCCGTGCGGTCGAGAAGGAGGTTGTAGAGCTGCCATTTTTCGGAGCCACGCACACGAATCAACTTCCACTTCCCCCACCGAATCGCGACGTTTCCTTGCAACTCCCAAAAGAAGTAGCGCGGCTTTTGGTGCTCGGACGTTACGGCGTCCATCCTCTCCTTTGCGCTGAAGAGATAGGTGAGACTTTGCCCGGTCGGTCGAATGGTGTTTTTGCCATTAAGTTCCTTGGGAAACGCATTGCCCGAGACCTCGACGACGGTGGGGAAGATGTCGAGAATGTGGGCGGGGATGGAAGTTTTCCCCGGCTCGATCCGCTCTCCCCAATGAATGATGCACGGCGAGGCGATTCCTCCCTCGTAGAGCGTGTCGGCATAGCCCCGGAAGGGGGTGTTGCTCACGTTCGCCCACGGGACGCCGTAGCTTTGGAAGATGTCCGGCGCGCCCGGGCGTGCGTTGGGACTGTTCCCAACCTGAATGGCGGCCCCGCTCTTCAGCCGTTTGGGTATGAAGTCCGTTTTGCTCCCGGATTTTGGGGAAAGCTCATCCGCGCAGGCGCCCGCGTCGGAAAGGAAAATGATGATCGTGTTGTCGTCGCGACCGATTTGACGCAGTTTCTCGAGAATGCTTCCGATACTTCGGTCGAGCGCGGCGACTTGGGCGGCGTACACCTCCATGCGTGCCGCGTGCCACAGCGCATAGGAACCCATTCGCGACCAGTCCAACACACGTTCGTCGCGCTCGGAGAGGGTGGTTCTCGAAAGAACGACACCCAGTTGCTTCTGCCTTTCGAAACGCCGCGTGCGGACGGAGTCCCACCCCTGACGATACGCGCCCGCATAGCGCCGAATCTCTTCCTGCGGTGCTTGCAACGGCCACGAGGGAGCGGTGTAAGCTGCATAGAGGAAAAAGGGCTTGTTTTTGGGCGCGCGCTCGAGGAATTCCGCCGCCTCTTGCCCAATCGCGTACGTGTGATAATACTCGCTGTCCGTCGGGTAAATGGAGGTGTTCATCAACAACTCCTGCGGCTCAAAATAGGAAGTCTGCGCGAGAATCGTGCCATAAAAACGATCGAACCCACGATTGAGCGGCCACGCGAATCGCGGCGCGTTCGACTTCCAATGCGGCGTGAAGCTCCATTTTCCCACGGCAAGCGTCGTGTAGCCCTCGCTTTGAAGAAATTCTCCGAGCGTGGCGGTGGAGTCATTAATACTTCCGCGATAATTCTTCCATTTGAGATCGACAAGAGGATACCCCATGCCGACGCGGTGGGGCGTTTGACCCATCATGATTGCCGTTTGCGACATTACACTGTTGCCGCAGGAGTAGAACTGCGTGAATTGGAGACCCTCTTTCGCCAGCTTGTCCAAAACGGGCGTTCGAATCTCGCCACCATAAGTCGCAAGGTCGGAGTACCCCAGGTTGGAAGCCGTGATGATGATAATGTTCGGATTTCTCTCCTGCGCATCAACAAAGGGCGCCGGGAGAAAAGCAACGCACAAAACGATTCGGAATATGTAGGATTTCATGAATCGACCTCCAATCAACAAAATGCGCGATAACGCTCGTAGGCATCCGACCACGCTGCGGTATCCTGCGGTGTGTACCACTTGAGAGGGAAGCTGCGTCGGACGATTTGGCGCGCCTCCTCAATGCTGGCTGCGGCACCGTCGGCAATCGCCTGCATGAGAATATTCCCCAAAGCCGTCGCCTCAACGGGGCCCGCCGCGACGCGACACCCCATTGCGTTGGCAGCCGCCTGACACAAAGGTTCGTTTTGGACGCCCCCCCCCACGATGTGGATCGTTTGAATCGGCTGGGCGTTGATTTCTTGACACATAAAGAACACGTCTCGGAAGCGCATGGCGATGCTGTCCTGGGCGCAACGAAGCACCTCGCCCTCGGTGGCGGGGACGGATTGCCCCGTTTTGCGGCAAAACTCACAAATGCTTTCGACCATATTCTCCGGCGCGAAAAACTCGGGCGCCTCTGGATTGATGAAACGCACAAGCCCCGGCGCGTCTTGCGCCTTTTGGGTGAGTTCCGTCCAACTCCACTTTTTGCCCTCCAAACCCCAGATGCGCTTGCACTCTTGAAGAATCCACATGCCTGTGATGTTTTTCAAGAGACGATAAGTTCCGCCGACGCCTCCTTCGTTCGTGAAATTAAGTTCCTGCATACGTTGGTTGACGACGGGGTGGGGCGACTCAATCCCCATAAGTGCCCACGTGCCTAAGCTGATGTACCCCCATCCACCAGCCCCCTCGCCCGGCGCGGCGAGGACGGCGCTTGCCGTGTCGTGCGTGCCCGGCAGGACAACGTTCAAATCCAAGCCCGTTGCTTGCGCGACATACGGTCGAAGTTTGCCCAAACACGTCCCCGGCTGTGCGATTTCGCCCAAGAAGTGCGACGGAATATCAAGCGCGGCGAGCAATTCGTACGCCCAAGTCCCCGTCAGCGGGTTGAAAAACTGCGTGGTGGTCGCGTTGGTGAATTCGTTTGCCATCTCGCCCGAGAGGAGCCAGTGGAACAAGTCGGGGATTTGAAGGAATCTGCGCCCCACCTCGAGAAGAGGGTCGTTTCGGCGACGCATTGCGAGAAGTTGGTAGAGCGTGTTGAACTGCATGAATTGAAGACCCGTTTGAGCGAAGATGGCGTCTTTCGGCACGATTTCGAAAGCGGCGTCCATCATGCCATTCGTGCGCGCGTCGCGGTACGCCACAGGGTTGGCGAGCAGCTGCCCGTTGTGGTCGAGCATTCCGAAATCGACGCCCCACGCATCAACGCCGATGCTTCGAATGTCGTTTTGCAGAAGCCCCGCCACACCAATTCCTGCGACGACTTGATTCCACAGCCGCTGCAGGTCCCAACACATAACACCGCCGAGGTCCGACGCGCCGTTTTCAAACCGGAGCATGTCCTCCAACGAGATTCGCTCTCCGTCGAATTTCCCAAGTACAACGCGCCCGGACGACGCTCCAAGATCCACCGCCAAATAGGATTTTCCCGCATTCATTTTTGTTCGATCCTCTCGATATTCACGAAGCTAACGCAACTCAAAATAATGACCTTCACGCCACCCCGCGCACAAAGAGGGATTTTTCAACTGGCGCTCGGGTGGCACATTCCCCCATTGTATCACGGGCGAGCGCAGTTTGTCAAGCGAGTGCAAGCGATTTTTCGAAAAAAACAACAAATGCTTTGCCCGAAAAATCGGGAACAATCCGTATATCACACACGACGCCACTTTCTCAAACGAAGCAGCGCGAAAGCCCCAATTAAAAGGAGTGCCCACGTACTTGGCTCAGGAACCTGCGCCCCGGTACTCGTGAGCGCCTGAATGTCGCTGAGCGAGAGCGCGGTATCCCAAACACTGGCGAAATCCATGTATTGCAAGAATGACCCTCCCCTATTATTCTCTGTCTCCATCAACATGAAATTGCGTCTCTCACCCGAGAGGGTATTTAACGAAGAAAAATTCACGCCGTCGTCCTCGCCGAAAACGTACGACCAAAGGAGGTTTCCTGTCTCGGTGTCCAAAATGTAGAGGGACGCGGTTTTCTCGTCGGCATCAAACACGCCCGCCACGTCGTACCACGTGTCCTCCTCCAGTTGGTAGTCGGAACTTAAGCTGATCGCTGTTGTGGAGCCTTCGGGAGTCAAACGAAACTGAAGATACCCACCCTCGTTGCCGTTAGCGGAATTTGCCGTTGTGCCCAAAACGTAGGTCGTTTGGGTTCCATTCGACATTCCAGAGCGGATGAGGTAGTTGAAATTTTCGGATCCGTTAATCACACTGTCGAACGAGTCAATATTGATTCGAGTGACCAATGTGAGCGACCCACTGATGTCCATGAGAGGGTTTGCTGTATTAGCCGCTGCATAAATGTCCATGTATCTGTTCTGGGGCGCTGAGCCGTCGTTGTTATACCCGTCTTGGAACGACCACCCACTGTTGTTGAGGAGCGAAGAAATGTCGCCAGAAACGGTGCTGTTTTCGACAATGCGATAAGGCGTCCCACCGTTATATTGATGATTGTTTGAAAAATCGTAGAGATTATTATTGCTCGAAGCGGCAAAATAGCCTACCGACGAGGCGATCAGGCTGTCGACTTTTTGAGCCGACGTGATATCCAGATTCGCCCCTTGGTCGTTCTTGTAGAGCGTGCGAATCGTCGTAGGTCCCGCTGCTGCGTCGTAAACGTCGAAACTTGAGATCGACATATCCGCGTAGCTGTCGCCCGTCCAGTGCGATTTTCCGATGAAATTCGAATCCCCCGACCGAGTGCTGAGGTCTTGGGAGACGTTTCCCATGCCGACGACTTCTCCGTCGATGTAGTAGCGGAGCGACCCGTTGCTTTGCGTGATGGTGAGGCGATATTCGGTTCCCGTGGTGAGTCCGTAGGAAGACGCCGCGGAGCCTGCCCCTTCAAATTGCGTGTAGGTGTTTCCTCCGTTGTTCCCGTAGAGCGCTCCGAAAAAACGGCTGCCGTTTGAGCTGCCCCCGATGTCGAACAAGCGGGAGAAGTTATAAACCGTGTGGGGTGTCACGACGGCGTCCAACGTGATTGCGGTCTTGGTTCCCACAACGTCGCTCGGGAGGGAGATGTAGGCTCCGTTTGAGTTATTTGTGCCGAGGAGCCGAAGGACGCCGTCCTCGACGGTTCCTGTTCCCGAACCCGCGATGTAGAAGGTGGCGTCTGCCACCCCCGTTGCTTGATTGACGAGCGTGGTTCCGTCCGTGAGCGTTCCGGACAATTCGTCAAAACGATAGGAGTGCGTCAGCGTCCCCTGCGCGAATCCGCCACGCGCAAACCAAATTACGCTTGCCATCAAAACAAGCGCCATGCTCCAATTTCTTAACCCTGAATAAAATGCTTTCATGGAAGTTTCCCCTCAAAATTTGTTCCATAGTCAACGACCACACAACTACGCCATGATAACATTATACACCAGTGTGTGCTTTTTTCAATACAATATTACGCGAATTTAATTGTCTTTTTGCGCAAATGCATATGGAATCAAGAGCAGAGCACGACAAAACAGGGACGTACCCCGGATCGCAAAACGGCGCGAAAACGAAAATTTTATAGGAAAACGGGTAGAAATTTTTTCGAGCGTCATGAAAATTGCGCACAACGAGGGGCGTGGTTCGTTTTATGCCGAGGGAACATCGACAGGGGAGATTGCCTCGCCATCTCGCACTGCGCAAATGACGATCCCATGCTGATTGGCAAAATCAATGGTTTCGTTCTCGTCGATCAGAATCGTCTTGTCCGCCTCGATTGCAACGACGCGCCCGCCCGCCTTGGCGAAGAGTTCGAGCGTGCGCAAGCCGATCGTCGGGACGTCAAACCTCATATCCTGCTCAGGTTTCGCGGTTTTGACGAGAATCAGCCCCCCTTTTTGGCAGAGCATCCCGGCTCTTTCGATACACAAGTCCGTCCCTTCCACCGCTTCCACCGCAATGACGACCCCATTGGCGACGAGTACCGACTGCCCCACGTCGAAACGCCCCAACTCCTTCGCGACGCGGAATCCATAGCGAATGTCCCTCCACTGCGCCTCGTTCGGGGCGCGCTTCGTTAAAATCCCCCCCGGCACGAGAAGCTCTGGCACAAAATCCGTCGGCACGCCCAGTCGAAAACCAAGACCGTTGAGAAAGTTCGAAATAGCCCGCATAATCGTATCGTCCTGACAATCTTTGCGATTCCTCAAAAAGTGCGCGCCCAACAATCGCACCATCGTCCAGTCGGGCACGTGCCGCACGAACGACCAAGGGCGGAAGAGCTTCCACTTGAAGTACTTTCCCACCATGAGAACGTCGGAGATATTCTGCGCGCGCATGTGCCGCACGACCTTGCCCAGTCGACACATGCCGATCTTTTGGTAGACGTCGCAAATCTCACCTAGCGCTTTGTGGTCTGCGTGCTCGACGATGCCAAAAGCGTGGACTTCGAACCCCTGTTTCTTGAGGGCATGGGCGATATAAATCGGATACCGCCCCCAGCCCGCGACGAGGCAAATCTTCTTCCTCCCCTCCACTTCAGGGAATCCCTACATCAAGGGACGAACGCAGGGAATTGCTCGTTGAATCGCACGTCGCCCGCGTTGAGGAGTCGGATGTCCGGGATACCAAATTTCATCATCGCAAGTCGAGTGAGACCCGCACCAAACGCGAAGCCGCTGTATTCGTTCGGATCAATGCCGCCGTACTCCAAAACGCGCGGATGCACGAGACCGCACGGGATGAGTTCGATCCAGCCCGACCCGTGGCACGTTGAGCAACCCTCTCCGTCGCACAAAAGACAGCGTACGTCCAACTCAAACCCCGGCTCGACAAACGGGAAGAATCCTGGGCGCAGCCGAACGACCACGTCGCGGTGGAAAATCTCGCTCAGGAGCGTCTTCATCACGGCAATCAAATTGGCGACCGAGATGTTCTTGTCGATGACCAGACCCTCGCACTGATAGAAAGTATTTTCGTGACTCGGATCGACCGCCTCGTTTCGGAAGCAGCGCCCGGGGAAAATCGCACGAAGTGGGACACCGTACTTCTCCATCGTTCGGCACTGGTTGGCCGACGTCTGCGTGCGCAAGAGCATTCCGTTCGTCATCCAAAACGTGTCCTGCATCTCGCGCGCAGGGTGATCGGCAGGCGTATTCACGGCGTCGAAATTATAGTACTCCAACTCGCACTCAGGACTCGGAATAACCATGAATCCCATCCCTTGGAAGATTGCCTCCAACTCCATCTGAATGAGCGTGATCGGATGAAGGGCGCCGAGAGTCCTCCCCGTGCCCGGGAGCGTCAAATCCAATCCGGTCGACTTTTTCGCGCCGAGGTTTCGTGTCGAGGCGGCATCCTTCGCGCTTGCGAGTTGTTCCTCGGCAAAGTTTTTAAGCTCGTTGAGCTTTGCGCCGAACGTGCGCTTCTCTTCAGGCGACAACTTGCTAAAGTCCGTATTTTTGGCGAGCGTTGTGATCACGCCCTTTCGTCCGAGATATTTGATACGAACCTGCTCGACCGCCTCTGAAGACGGTGCGTTTTGCAAATCAGCGAGGAATTGTTCTTTGATTTCCAACATTTTTCCTAATCCTTGAAAATACGCATCGCGCGCCAAAAATGAGGTTCTCGCGACGATCCGCGAGCGTGGCGCGTCGCCCTCGCACTGGAGGTGGGGCTGCGCAAACACAAAAACACCTTCGATCGCTCATTTTACCCTAAAGCGGAAAAAATTTCAAGCGGGGGGACAAATATTTTCCCGCCCGAGACATTCAGACTCCCAAAAAATTCTCCCCCCCGCTTGTCGTTTGATTTTTCATGTGCTATACTGGTCGCAAGTAGGTTCTTTCGTCCGTGGCGTGGGAACCTGGCGAGATTCTACGACAAACGTTTCGACGCTTTTTTCATGAAAGGATGAACGATGGCATTTAAGTACGCGATGTGCAACGAGTTATACGAAGGCTGGTTGCTCGAAAAACAATTCGACTTTGCGGCGCAGTGTGGTTACACGGGAATGGAGTTGGCGCCCTTCACTCTCACGCCCGTTGGAAAGTCGGCGGACGTGCGGGATATTTCGACAGAGAAACGCGCGGAAATTCGAAAAATCGCAAAGAATGCTGGCCTCGAAATTCTCGGGCTTCATTGGCTCCTTGCCAAGACGGAAGGATTTCATCTCACGCACCCCGACGCGAATATTCGAAACGCAACGGTGGAGTATGGCAAAGCGCTCATTGATCTTTGTGCCGATTTGGGTGGGAATATCATGGTCTGGGGGTCGCCAAAGCAGAGGAATATCGAGTTGGGCGTCACGCGAGACCAGGCGTATCGCTACGCTGCCGACGCGCTGAGGGAGCTGCTCCCCACCTTGGAGAAAAACGGCGTGTGTATTGCGTTGGAGCCACTTGCGCCGAGCGAGACCAACTTCCTCACCTGCGCGGCAGAGACGCTCACGCTCATTGATATGCTCAAGTCGCCTCACGTCCAGCTTCATCTCGATTGCAAGGCGATGTGGGGCGGGGAGATTAATCCCGACGGCTCCAGGCGACCAATGGCGGACGTCATTCGACAATATGCCGCGTCGACGAAGCACTTCCACGCAAACGACCCCAACCTTCAAGGACCGGGCTTCGGGGAACTTGATTTTACTCCAATTTTCAAAGCATTAAAAGACGTGAAGTACGACGGTTGGATCAGCGTCGAGGTGTTCGACTATTCCCCAGGAGTGGAGGCGTTATCGAAGAAAAGTATCGACTATATGAGGGAAATTGAGAAGAATATTTGAGTTTTTTTGAAATTTTCCCTTACATGGTCTGGATTTTTCCTCACTTTGGGTGTAAAATAAAGGGAATCGTTTAAGAGAATGTCCTAACCACGAAAAGGAACCTTGTCCGTGAAAAATTTGTATTATTTGAAATTAATGTTCGCGTCGTCATTGATGATCGGTCTTTTTGTCGCGCCGCGCCTTGCGGTGGGCGCCGACTGGCCGACCGCCAGAGGTCCGAACCGGAACGGCTTGTCGTCCGAGACCGGTCTCTTGAGAAATTGGACGGAGGAGAGCCTCCCTCAGCTTGTGTGGAAGAATTCCAACGCAGGTCAGACGACAAACGGAATTGCCGTTTTTGGGAACTGTGTCTACACCATTGGTCAGAAGGGTGGGATGGAGTGCGTATTTTGCATCGAAAACCAGAGTGGGAAAACGCTTTGGGCGCGCCCCATTGGCAAGTCAGCTCGAGGTTCGAAGCTCCCCGTCCAGCGTTCCACTCCGACGATTTATAAAAATTTCCTCTACGCGCTCAGTTCTTCTGGGAATTTGGTCGCGATGGATGCGGGCAGCGGCGCAACGCGATGGGTGCGCAACGCCATCTCCACAATGGGGGGAACCTTGCCGCAGGGTGGGTATTGCGAGTCCCCATACGTCGATGGGAAGTGGGTCATTATTTGTCCCGGTGGTCCGGGGGCTTCCATGGTCGCGATCAATCGGCACTGGGGCGCGAACGTTTGGGCTGCCAAAACCGGTATGCCGGCGGGGTATTCCCCAATCGTCAAAGCCTCTTTCGGACGCGAACACCAGTACGTCACCTTCTCGGGCGGCGGACTCTACGGCGTCAAAGTGCGTGGAAACGGCGACGTCCGGTGGCGTTACGAAGCCGTCGCGCACCCAAGCGGATACAATCCTGTCGCGCCGATTTGGTTTGGGCAGACGATGCTCGCCTCCAGCGCTGCGGGCACGGGTCTCGTTTGGGTGCAAAAAGAGGGCACCACCTACCGTGTCGAGGAAATATGGTTTGACAAGAAACTCAAGGTCACGTGTGGCGACATGCTCAAGGTGAACGATTACGTTTTCACGTGCACGGACGACGGACTTGTCTGCTTCAACTACAAGACGGGCGAAATGGTCTGGAAGGACGACTCACTCTTCGAGGAGGAAGAGGAGGAAGACGACGCGCCACGTTCGCGCAAGCGTTCGACGGCGTCTCTTGTGCAGGATCGTGAGTATTTGGGTTTTGCCGATCCGCCACCCTCTTTGACGATTCCGAAGGCGCCCAAGTCGAAGAAAAAGAAGGCTGCCGCGCTGCCGAAGATGCCAGAACGCTTTGCGACAATGACTTATGCCGAGGGGCTTCTCTATGTGCGAACGTCGAGTGGCGTCTTGGCGCTTGTCGAGGCGAGTCCTGAGGGGTTCAAGCTCCGTGGCAAGTTCGCGCTCCCCCAGATGAAGAAGGGATTGGGCGTCACGCCGGTCGTTGCGAATGGGTTCCTTTATCTTCGGGAGGGGAATTCGATCTTCTGCTTCGATATTCGTGACAAGTCCAAGCACGGCGGCGGACAAGATGCCGAGGGTGGAGATTCCCCCGATGGTTCCGGCTCTCCCAAGGCGCTCCCGGGTATGCCTCAGGGACCTGATGTCAAACAACGTACTGCTCCGAAAATCGGGTAACGAATTCAATACTTCCACTATATCATGAATACCATGCGAAACACCATTTTTCCTATCGTTACGACGGCATTCCTTTCGGTCGTCCTCGGGTTGATTTGCTACCGCGTTTTTCATGTGGAGCGGTCGCATTTCGTTCCAGAGTCGCTTGCGCAGTCGCTTCATACGGACGAAAATTATCTTGCCGGTTTGACGACCGAGGAGAAAATCAACATCCGCATTTATGAGGAGGCGAGCAAGGGTGTCGTCAACATCACGACGCAGAGTCGGCGCGAGAATTTCTTCTACAGGGAAACGATCGCGCAGGGCGAGGGAAGTGGGTTTGTGATCGACAAAAATGGGCACATTGCCACAAACTTCCACGTCATTGCAAGCGCCACGGAGATACAGGTCACGCTATTTAGCGGAAATTCCTACTCCGCGCAGCTCGTTGGGGCGGATCCTGCGAATGACACCGCGATTATTCGTGTCAAAGCGCCAGAAGACGAATTGTTTCCCGTCCGGTTTGGGGACTCTTCCCGCCTCAAGGTCGGGCAGAAAGTCTACGCCATTGGCAACCCCTTTGGCTTGGAGCTTACCCTTTCGACTGGTGTCATTTCGAGTTTGAATCGTTCGTTGCCGAGCCAGAATCAGGCGCGCACGATCAAGCAGGTGGTTCAGATCGACGCTGCCATCAATCCGGGCAATTCGGGCGGGCCGCTTCTCGACAGCTACGGCGAGTTGATCGGCATGAACACGGCGATTGCAAGTCGTTCTGGCGACAGTGCGGGGGTTGGGTTTGCGATTCCCGTCAATACGATCACGAGAATCATCCCGCAGCTTATCGAGCATGGTAGAGTGATTCGACCGAATCTCGGCATCGAGCAGGTGATGAAGACCGAATTTGGTCTCCTCATCACCCGCGTTCAGCCCGGCGGACCGGCGGCTGCGGCGGGGTTGGCGGGACCGCAAATCGTCACGAAGCAAAAGCGGCAGGGCCCTTATCTTTATGAATACCAAGCCATGGATCGCCAATCGGCTCAATTCATCGTGGGAATCAACAAGCAGCCGGTCGCGACGCCAGACGACTTGTTGAGCGTCGTCGAGTCTTTTCGTCCTGGAGACACCGTCACGCTTCTCATTGAGCAGGCGGGGCGGCGGC
The DNA here is from genome assembly GCA_030527105.1 of Planctomycetia bacterium. GTDB lineage: Bacteria > Planctomycetota > Planctomycetia > Pirellulales > Thermoguttaceae > RGIG3701. The sequence continues at coordinate 19,394 of JAUNBK010000028.1, read as the reverse complement.
GCTCCGTCGAGGTCGTTCTCGGGCAAGGTGAGTGATTTCGTCGGGGGAAGCGTTCGGTTTCAGCCCCTTTTCCCTCTTTTTTCGGTTTTTTTTATTTTTTCCCTGTTTTATGCTTGCAATTATCGCGTATCGGTGTAAAATGTGTGTATTGGTTCCTCGTGGACGACGAAAGAGACAATGAAAGAATAGCAAATAGGAGATTTTAGGATGAGATGGATGCGAATTTGTTCCGTGGCGTGCGTGTGCGCGTTCTTGTTCGGCACTGTTTGGGCTGCTGATGTGACGTGGATGGGTGGCGGAACCGATACAAACTGGACGACGAGCGGCAACTGGGGTGGGACTGCTCCTACCGCTGACGATACGGCAATCGTTCCGACGAATGAAACGCCGTTTGCGGTCACGGTAGACGACGGGGCGGTCGCGGCAACGCTTACTGCCACTGGTGCGACGCTCACCCAAGGCGCTGGCACGGCGACGATTGGCACTTCTGTTACTCTCAATACGGGAGCCGCCTACACGCTTTCTGGCGGGACGCTTTATACTCCCAGCATTAACGTCGCGGGCGGGACGTTTACTTACGGCAGCGGGACGCTTGCAACAGACGCTTCGACCACTGGCGTCACCATTGATCTGACCAATGGTGGTACGTTCGTGCGCAATGCCATTGCAGGCGACTCTGACGCGATAAACAACTATACCTTTACTGGAGACGGCACTTTGCGGTTGCGTTTAACGGCTTCGGATATCCGTCTGACAAGCACGTTTACGGATTTTGCCGGGACGATTGAGGTACACAACGACAATTATTCTGCGAACACCAAGCTGAATACCAATCGCGCCGGGGCTTCGACATTCGCCTCCAATGGGAATATTACGTTGGACATTATGGACCAAGCGCAGATTTTTGTGGCGACCACCCCACTCGCTTGCGACACGTACATCATCGGTACGGGCAACCGGGAGAATCGCGGTGCAATCCGGCTGGGGGCAAACGTCACTGGCGACGTTTTTCTGAAAGGAGATGCCACGATTGGCACAGAGGGTGGCAACATCTCTGGCGCTATTTCCTCCAGTGCCACATCGGGGACGCAAACTCTTACAGTTGGGACGTCCAATTGCGGGAGTAATTCTACCTTCTCTGGCGTGGTTTCCGACGGCACTACGGGTGGACAACTTGCTCTTAAAGTTGCACGCGGGATTCTGACGCTTTCCAACGCAAACAACATCTACACGGGCGCCACGACGCTTTCTACCATTGGTTCGAACTCTGGCGTATTGCGCATCAGCAGCATGAATGCCATCAGCGGCACGTCGAAGGTCGTATTTGATGGAGGAACGCTTTCTGTCAATGCAACCGCAGGTATGCTTTTTTCCCTCACAAAGCCACTCGAAGTCACGACGGGAAATGCCCTCAAGCTCGATATCCGAAACTCTAACACTTCGTCGGCTGCGTGGTTAGCCTTTACAGATGATTCCTCGTGGGGTACTGCCGCTGCCCCCGTAAGTTTCGACATTATCCTGAGCAACACTGCTGGGAGCGCTTCAACGAATTTAGGCGTCCTTACGTTCAATACTCGCGATGCTTCCGGTTCCATTTATGACAACTATTCGGGTACCATTGAAATTGGCAGCTACACGGGCGTGAATATTGAGAGTGCGGATTTTTTCTCTCATGATAATATAGCGTTTAAGGTGAATTCCGGGGGTAGACTACAGATCCGCGGGAACCAGAAAAACTTGGTGCAGTGGAACTGGCAGGCGGCACCTTGGATGTGTTTAGCGCGGTAAGTTTCACGCCTGACGGCGGCACGACCGTGACGGCAAATTCGACAATCAACGCCGTCGGCAACGGGTTGACGCTGGGAGGAAACCTCACAGGCAGCGACTTCGCAGTGAATAAGACTGGCGCTGGCGGATTAACGCTCACGGGGGAAACGATTTCCGTCGGAACGATTACCCTCTCGGAAGGAGGCGTTGTATTTTCGACCGACGCAACGCAGGCCGTTTCGAGCAACCTTTCTGGCTCGGGAACCCTCACGAAATTGGGAACCGGTACCACGACGCTCACTGGCGCACTTGCTCACTCGGGCGGCACTACGATCAGCGCTGGCACGCTCCAACTCACCAGCGCGGACGCAGTTGCGGTCGGCACCGGTGGCGTTACGCTCAACGGCGGCACATTGGCGTTGGGAACCGGGGTGTACGATCTCGGCGATCTCACGGCGAACAGCGGGAGCATCGACTTGCTACTCAATTCGGCAACCGACTTTTCGAAGCTGACTGTGGGGGAGATTACGTCAGACGACTACGGATTTTTGGATATTTTGGACAATTTTGGCGAGGCGCTCGATTATAAGTACGATATCATGACCTCGTTGCCGACGGGCGTGGCGGACGATTTCGATTGGAATCTCCTTTTGGCGCCCGATCTCCGCGGCAGTTGGAGCCTCGTTTCAAACGGCTCGGGCTTGACGCTTCAAGGCGCTGCCTCCGCCGCAGTTCCGGAACCCTCCACGTGGCTCCTTCTCGCGCTGGGCGCTGGGCTTGTGTTGTGGCGCCGGAAGAAATAAGGCGTCGCGCTGAAGGTTTCGTCTGCCGTTGGATCTGCGCACCACGGCTCGCAAAGTGTCGCGTAAAACGGGAATTTTAAAGGAGAACGAGTATATAATACTTCTCGTTGAAATTTCCCGTTCCGCCCGCCGTTGGAGTTGCGCACCACGGCTCGCAAAGCGTCTCGTAAAACGGGGATTTTAAAGGAGAACGAGTACACAAGTTTTTTGAAGGGGAGTTTGTGAGGAAAATTAGCAGTCAAAAGGAGGGTTTATAAAATCGGCACAACCCAAACCAAAATCTCTCGGCACTTTATCTGGAACTACTCTTCTTCTCTCCGTCTCTTTTCCTCTGCTCTATAATTCTCACGGGTACTTTTGAAAACGTTCCATCGTGGCGGGCGGATCAAATGCGGTACTCATCGTCCTTTAATATTTCGGTTTTCACAATGCCTCGCGAGTCGTGGTGCGAGAGCTTCCGACGGCGATTGGCTGTTGAATTTGAACGCGAAATGATAAGAAACTTGGAACTCGTTTTATTCAGGAGAAAAATATGAGTAATGACGAACGAAAAAACGACTGGCGAGAGAAAATTGAGCACGGATTGGACAATGTCGAGGAAAAAATAGAGTCTGCCGAGCACAAAGCTGCCGAAGTCGGACACGAAATCGGCGAGCGCGCAAGAACGGATCTCGAACATGGCAAGGAATGGCTTCACGACAAGGCGCTGAATGCCGAGGAACGAGCGGAAAGACTCGCGAATCGGATTCGTGATGAGATCGTCGAGGAGGCGCGCTCGTGCGCCCACGGCTGCGACGCGGATCATTGCTTCTGCCAAGATATTTTCCCGTGGCTCGGTTTTTTGGGCATCACCTACGCTGCCGGCTGGGTCTCGAGCCTCTTTGTCCAAAACTCGTCGCATGAGTGGTTCAAAAGTTTGAATCTCCCCATGTGGGCGCCCCCCATGTGGATTTATGTGCCGGTCTGGATACTTCTTTTCTTCCTGCTCGGCACGGCAGTTTGGTGCGTGTGGAAAAAAGCGGGGTGTCGGAAAATCTCGCACATCATCGCGCTGTACGTCTTTTTCCTCCTCCTCAACATCGGCTGGACGTACACGTTTTTCTACAACGAGAACATTTTCGGCGGCTTCATCACGACCATTTGGCTTTTCGCGGTCTCCGTGCTCATGCCAATCGCGATGGCGCCCATTTGTCGACTCGCGTCCGTCCTTATGTTGCCGCAGGTGATTTGGGTGCTCTACGCGATGCTCCTCAATTACTCCATTTGGAGACTCAATTAAGGACACGTGCTGAGAGCAAAAAGAGAGGGGCGCACCCTCAAAGGGCGGCTCCTCTCTTCGTCGTTAGTCTGGCGAGTGTTGCGCGTGGGGCGCGTTTAGTAACCTATCACCTTCATCCACTCGTACACGCGATTGAGCCAATCGCCCACGTGATTGTCGGTCGGATTCCCACCAAATCCGTGCGGAATCGTCGCGTATATGTGAAGCTCGGCAGGGATATCCATCGTGCGGAGCTTGTGATAAACCGCAACCGAGTTCATCGGCGAGTAGGCGTCCGAATCGCCATGGATGAGGCACATGGGGGGCGTCTTGGCGTCGAACGCGAAATCGTTCACCATGGTGGAGTTGTTCCCCTTGCCAGCGTTGCGCCCATTCGCGCCGTCTTCAAGAACGTACGCGGGGTAAACCGGTATGGCAAAATTGACGTGGCACGGCAACTTGTCCAACTCGTCCGTTGGCTCGTAGGCGGCGGTCTGGCTCGTGGTCGAGGTCATCAGAGTGAGGTGTCCACCAGCGGAGAAGCCCATGACGCCGATTTTTTCGGGATTGATCCCCCACTCCTCAGCGTGCGCGCGGACGAAACGAATCGTGCGCTGAGCGTCCTGCCACGCCGCCAAGTGCTTCGGCACGCCCGGTCGGCGCGGGACTCGGTACTTGAGAACAACCGTGACAATGCCCTTGCTGTTCCAAAATCTCGCAATCTTGTCTCCCTCGTGATCGTACGCGAGCATTTGGTATCCACCGCCAGGGAAGACGACCATGCAGGTGTCGGAAGTTTTCTCTGCGGGGAGCCACAGTTCGAGCGTGGGCGCAACGGCATCCGCGCTCTCGCCCGGAGCCAAGCCGGACCAAACGTTGAACGTCTCGAAAGACCACGCCTCGCCACAAAGCGCCACGCACACGAGCAGCGCCACAAGCAGACTTCGTTTCTTCATGGTGAAAATGTCTCCTTACATAAATTTGCTATCATGATATGTGTAATCAAAAACATTGGTTAAATTGAATCTTATCGCTTGCGGCGACGCACCCAACACAAACTCGCCACGCCCAGAACGAGGAGCAGCCACGTTGTTGGCTCTGGCACGCTCGCGGTGGAGGCGATGTAGAACGTGTTGCCATCGAAAAAACTCGTCCATTCAGGCGACAAGTTTATATCCGCGAACGAACCCGCTATCGAGTCGGCCGTGAAGAGCGCAATCGGATCGCCTGCGGTGGTGTCGTGAAGGTTTACTTCGAGGGTGGAAGCATCTCCCAACACCAGACCGATAAAGTCAATAAAGTCGGTACTCACCACATCTCCCGTCGTCCAAACATCAAGCGACAGCATGCCGTTAAGAAGGACTGACGAGTTGTTAAGTGAGAGGGTGGCAGCGGCGTCTGGGTTCCCAATTTCCAAGGTGCCATTCTCAGCAATTGTGAGAGTTCCCGAGCCGGAAGCACCAGAGTTCGTGAGGCGCAGTGCCCCTGCTTGCACGCTCAAGCCACCCAACATGGTGTTCGCGCCGTTCGTTAAAACGAGCACTCCGTCGCCGATTTTTTCGACTGGAACGCTCGCTGCTGTCCCGCCATGCTCCTTGATACTGCCAGTCACGGTGAGCGGCGCGTTCTCGGCAACATCAAACCGCAGTGTGCGCTGTGTTGATTCCATGAACGTCTCAATGTTGGCGGAAACTGTGTTCATAACATCTGCGGTCGTTCCGTCTTCATAAACGGTACGAATGCTGCCGTCCCACTCATGCCCCACGCGGAAGCTGGTTCCAGACATTGACGCACCGTTTTTCAACGTGAAGTCGGTCACGTAGGTGTTCCGATCGTTCGCGAACGTCATAGTGGCGCTGTCCAGCGTAAAAGCGGTGCCGTTTGTGAGATGATCACGGTCGTTTATAAGGTTGGCACCATTCTGAAGCGTCACGGGGGCTGTGCTGAAATACCCGCCTTGGAGCCAATCCGAATAAAAGGAAACCTGCACTGTCACGGCATCGAAGGTCAAACTCCCAAGGTTACTGACGGTCTTGCTTCCGTCGAGCTTCAAAACCCCAGCCACCAGATCAGAACTGGCGCTGTCCCCATTAACGACGAGAGCCATGCCAGAATGAGAGCTAGAGCTTAAACCACCAATTCCGCCCGCCAAATTCAGCGTCGCGCCATCGGCAATGTTGATCGTGAACGTATCGTAGCTACCATCTCGAACCGCTTGGGTAAGGAGATTGACGGTCGATTCTCCACCAGTGACGTACCACGTCGGGGAGCCCTTATACCCACCACGAATTTCTGAGGAGCCATTGATCGTCGCGTTGTCAAGGTTGAGATTGTTGACATATTGGTAAGCATTGAGCGTGAGCGTCCCGCCATCGATTATCATCTTGGCGTTGGGGGAAGTCCGCCACATGTTGGTATATTCCAAAGTGCCGCCAGCAGAAACCGTGACAGTTGCATTCCCAAAAAACCCCGTGGTATCCTCTGCGCTGCCAGCTGCGGACTCCACGATGAGTTTTCCCCCCGAAACGATAACGTCTTTGATGCTATTGATGTATGTATCGCTCGCCAGAACGCCGCTGCGCGTGAGCGTCTGCGTGCCCAAGCCGACTTTTTTCAAGGTGAGGTAATTGTCTGTACTTCCCCGGATCACGCAAGCAGAGGATGCGGTATCGCCCGCAGTGGTGCCCACCCCAAGCTCAATGGTGCTGCCGTTACCACCAAAGGCGAAGACACTCCCTCCCTTCGCGGAAAGTTTCCCAATCTGGAGAGTTCCTGTCTCGCCCGAGCCACATTGCATGTTGAAATTCCCGGAGCCAGCCAACTCGGTAATCACCCCCACGGCACCTGGCGTAACGCGAAGGTAGTGACCGCTTGTGACGGCGATTTTTCCGCTATATCCTCCCGTTCCAGTGAAGCAGACGTTGCCGCTCGTCGTCAAATCTCCCGTACCAGAAAGCGAAGCGAAGGTTGTGTAGTTGCTGCTACCCGCTTGAATGCTGCCGCCGCCTTCTCCCACCGTGATTGCGTTGGTGAAGGTGGAAACTCCTGCTGAGGTGACGTTCAAACCCCCGCCGTCGAGCGTGATACCCACACCACCCAGTGCAGCCACGGAGTTCGCGGAAACGGTTCCCGCCTCGATGGTGATTCCACCTGTAAGTGAGTTGCTTGTGCTCGTGAGCGAGAGAGTCCCGGCACCAGTTTTGGTGAACCCTGTCGCAAGAGACGCGGCAAAGGTTGCAGTGTCGCCCGCTGCGGTCACGCCAATGCGCTTCTCACCGTTGAGCGTGACGGAGCCAGTGCCTCCGACAGTCATGGATCCAGAAACAAAATCAATCGAATTGGCAGTAATGTTCGCGTCGACCGAAAGCGTGGGAGCATTCTGCGCCGTCAACTCCACCGCCGAGGAATTTGCCCACGGCTGATCCGCAACATCGTTCACGATCCAAGCAGAGTCGCTCCAATTTCCGTCCGCGCTCACCGTGCGTTTGTAAGTCGTGGCAGCATACAAAGCTGGATTGTTGTAGATGTACGCGACCTGATCTGCCGAAAGAGGCGCGTTGTATATCTGCACTTCGTCTGTGACCGAATTTGCATTGGTGCGATTTCCGCTGCTGTACGTACCCGTGAGCGTGAGGAACTGTACCGTATTCTCATTCGTCCATCCAGAGTTTGTTACTGCGAGGGCTCCATCGATGTAGAGTTTTGCCTCGGATCCGTTTGTCGTGAGCGCAATATGGTGAAAACCGGAGGCGATATTAGTGCTCGCACTAACGTTACTTCCCCCGCCGTAAACGGCCATGGAATTGCTGTCGTTGCGTTGAAACTGGATATCGTCACCTGCGTAGAGTCCCATGTTATTCCTCCAGTTTTCATTTGGAAGAACACCCCAGAAGGCAACCGTCATATTGTTTGCCTTAACGCCCGCGCTTGTGATGTCGTAATTATATTTTCCATAAGAACCGCCTTTGAGTCCGCTCCCGACCTTCCCGCCATCAATAACGGCTGGCAAACCATCGCCCACCGCTGTGGGATTCGAATAGTTGTTGCCAGAGGAGTCGTTGAGCGTTCCGTCGTTGAACGTCCACAGTCCAATCAGGTCCGCCTTTGCTGCTTGCGGCGCAACACGTAGCGAAAGGATCACCAAAATCAATAAAAGGGGACGATAATGCATAACCAACCTCTCTTGTGCGAAGGGGAAGCAAGTGTAAAGCCAAACACAAACCACAACCATTCATTATAAACCAAATTTTCGCGAGTGCAAGGGATGCGTTCTCAAAAATCCCCAAAAAACGAAAAAAAAGTGAATTTGGTCCGTTACAATCGTTGCGACAGGTTGTTGGGCGCCATTCTTTGGGAAATTTTAACGATTTTGCGGATATTGCTGAATATTCATGCGTGTTTCTTTCGATACCTATCTTTTGAACAGAGAAATTTTTCCAGCGTTTTTTTATGACGATTCCGTGGCAGAGCATGATAAAGTGCAACATTATTGAGAGTAAATTTTGTATGATCCCGCGATTGGTGTGCCGATTGGCGTTGAGGTTCGGGTGTTGCGCCGGAGTGGTTGGGCTTTGGTGGCTGCTTGCAGGCTGTTGTCTGGCGCAAGAAATAACTTCCGAGGCAGACGCGCTGGCGAGACTCGAACGTTTGGAGAGGGAAATTGAGGCGCTGCGTTCTGAAGTTGCGGCGAGACCCGAATCGGCGTGCCCTGAATCGCCAACGCGTGAAGGTGAAAAACCGATCCCGAAAGAGGACGTTATCAAACAGATTGACCAGCGGATTGCGTCGGAACGATGGCGACACAAAGGAATTATCGTGCGTCCGTATGGAATGTTTTGGACGTCGCTTGTCGGCTCGTCGTCGCGATTCACGCCGAGTGACGCGGCGCTTTATATGCTCCCGGGAGAAGCGAATGGGGCGGACTTGTGCACCATTTCGGCTCGCCGATCGCGTGTGGGATTGGCGATTGAGGACGCGCACGTCGATTGGTTCGGCGGCATGGAAATGTCGGGCAAAGTGGAAATTGATTTCATGGGTGAGTTGGGGACTGCGGAGAATAAACCAAGCGTCCTTTTGAGGGAAGTCTATTGGGAGGCGAAAAACGATTGCTTCCATTTTTTGATCGGTCAGACAAAAGATGTGGTATCCCCCCTTGAACCTGGAATGCTCAACTATTATAATCTATGGTGCGCGGGGAATGTTGGATATCGTAACCCTCAACTTCGGTTTGAAAGGTTCGTGTATTGGAATTGCCGAACGCGGATGGAAATCGCTGCGTCGTTGAGCCAACTCACGGGAGCGGATTTTTCGTCCGTTGATTTTTCCGGGTCGTATCCTGTTGTTCAAGCGCGCGTGGGGTGGACGATTGCCCGGGACACCTGCCGATTCCCCGTCCAATTCGGTTTTTCGGGACACATTGGCGAGCAGCGTTACGATTTCCCCTCCGAGGAGTTGGCGATCGATACCTGGTCGATCAACTTCGATTTTAGCGTTCCTTTGAGCGACCGATGTGGAATTCGGGGCGAAATCTTCCACGGACAGGGTCTCGCGGGGATTTATGGTGGAATCGAACAGAGCGTCGATTACTCCCTCACGTCGGGCGGATCCGGACGAAGTATCCACTCCACAGGCGGCTGGCTCGAGTTTTGGTGGGATTGGACGTCCAAACTGCGTTATTGCGTTGGCTTCGGTACGGACGACCCGCACGATAACGACTTGGAGACGGCGCAAAGACGCAAAAACTCCGTCATTTATACGAATTTCACGTACGAGTTCACACCGTTTTTGAGGACGGGCGTCGAGTACGCGTATTGGAAAACCGAGTACCAAATCGACACTCCGGGAGGCGAGAAGGGGTGCGCGAACGTGATCGAATGGATGTGGCAGTTTGAATTTTAATTTTGGCTCTGGAGCTTATGCCGAATGCTTTGGAGCAGGAGGCGGAACCCTACAAAGGTCCGTTTGAAGAGTGCCCATTGGTCCAAAGTTGGAGATTTTTATGATAAAGTCTGACAGAGTCCGTTTTTTAATTGCCGTGATTTTTCTCCTCGGTTCGATTTCGTACGTGCCGACGGGGACGGTTTTTTGTCTCGCGCAGGGAAGACCTGTCTCACGCGAGAGTTCGGAGAAAGTGCGCGATCCGCGAAAAGCGCCGCCGAAAAGTGCCGAGGTGTCGAAATCGCGTTCGAAGTCTTCTCCGATGAAAGACGAGGACGCCTCGCGAGCGCCGGGGGCGAAAAAGTCGAAGTCGTCGCAAGCCTCGAGAGAGTCAAAAGAGTCGAAGAAAACAAAGGAGCCGAAGAAATCTCCACCGAAGAAAAAGGGGAAAAAAGCGAAGGAGCCGGAAGACACGCGAACGTTCGAAGAGAAGGAGCGCGACCGGATTGCGCACTTCAAAGAGACCGGAATTTGGCTCTGGCCGGAGCTTTCCGACGAACAGTTCGAAAAACGAACGACCGAGCAAAAGGAGTACCTCGAAAAGGTGAAAGCCGCGTTTCCTCAGCTCCCCTTGGCGTATTATGAGTCGAAACACTTCTTTTATCTGACGGATGCGCCGCCGCTTATCGCGAACCAATGCCTCCAGTACCTCGAGGCGATGCATGAAAAACTCAGCCAGATTTTCGGATTCCCGAAGGATCACCCGGTCTGGTACGGGAAGTGTATCGTCGTGGCGTTCGTGCACCAGCAAAACTTCCAACTCTACGAACAAACGTTCTTCCAAAATAACTCGATGTTCGAAGGCGCGTCTGGACTCGCACACACACGAAGCGACGGCGACGTGGTCATTAGTCTCTTCTACGGAGACGTCTCTCGAGCAGAAGGGCGTTGGAGATTCTTTGGAGTTTTAGTCCACGAAACGACGCACGGCTTCGTCCATCGCTACCGCGCCAGGCAAGAAGTCCCGCTCTGGCTCAACGAGGGGCTAGCGGAATTCATGGCATGCACCATTATTCCCGCAGACAGGCAGGTTCCACTGAAGCAAAAAAAAGGTCTAGAGATGATGCGCCAAACCGGCTCCGTTGGCGGGTTGCTCGACGAGGAAATGCGCTTGGATCTGTGGCAATACGGCGTCACGAGCGGGCTTGTGATGCATATTTTCAAGCAGAATCCGAAGGCGTTTGTTGAGTTTTTCGACAGTGTGAAGGATGGCAAAGAGTGGCGGCAAGCGCTCATGGACTCGTATAAATGCACCCCAGAGGAAATGCTCATCCACTTCGGACGCGCGAATCGTATCCCGCAACTTCGACCTTGAGTGTGTTGATGAGTGTATACTCATCGTCGTTTATACTCTTTCTCCTTTAAAATTCCCGTTTTACGCGACGCTTTGCGAGCCGTGGTGCGTAGCTCCAACGGCGGACGGAACGGGAAATTTCAACGAGAAGTATTATATACCCTATGCACTATAAAATTCCGCTTCACCGGCATTTTTGCTTCGCTGAAAATGCTTGCATCAGAACCGCACAAAACGGAAATTCAAATGAGAACGAGTACAAAAGGAAGTTTCATGACCTCGATAGCACAAGAAAATCGAGCAGGGCGCGTCGATTTGCGTTTGGGCGATTGTTTGGAAATCATGAAGACGCTCCCCGACAATTCGGTGGACTTGATTTTCACTTCGCCACCCTACGCAGATCAGAGAAAAAATACGTACGGTGGTATCCCGGTGGACGAATACGTTGAGTGGTTTCTTCCCCGCGCCGAGGAAATGCTGCGTGTATTGAAACCGTCCGGGACTTTTGTCCTGAATATCAAAGAGAAAGCGTGCAATGGAGAACGCTGCACGTACGTGATGGAGCTTATTCTCGCTATGAAGCAGCGCGGCTGGCTCTGGACGGAGGAATTCATTTGGCACAAGCGAAATTGCTACCCAGGCAAGTGGCCAAATCGCTTCCGGGATGCGTGGGAAAGATTGCTGCAATTCAATAAGACGAAACGCTTTTCCATGTATCAGGACGAAGTCATGGTTCCTACTGGAGATTGGGCGAAATCACGCTTGAAAAATCTCAGCGAGACGGATAAAACTCGAGATAATTCCAAAGTCGGGAGCGGATTCGGAAAAAATATCTCCAATTGGTTGGAGAGAAACATGGCGTACCCGACGAACGTACTCCATTTAGCCACGGAATGCAGCAATAAAAAGCACCCCGCCGCTTTTCCAGAGTCCCTGCCCGAGTGGTTCATCAAGTTGTTTACGAGGGAAGGAGACGTCGTTCTCGACCCATTCATGGGATCGGGCACCACGAATATCGTCGCCGAGCGCATGGGAAGGAAGACCATTGGTATCGAGCTTTTGCCAGAGTATTTCGAGATGGTGCAGAGCCATTTTGCCAACTTGAGCTTGCGTATTTTTTGATCACTTTCCACTTGCGCGCACCCCAAGCGAGATGTGCGCGGAAAAAAGAGCGTCGAGAAAAGTCTCCCTCGACGCTCCCTTGCACCTGGTGAGATGTTTTACAATTCTTTAATGAAGATGTTTCGCCAACGAATTTCACCACCGTGGGTCTGGAGCTGAATCGGACCTTCTGCTGGCAGCGGCTTGGAGCGATCCCACAAATACTCCATGGGCGTATCTTTCACGGTTTGCTTTCCGTTGAGCCAAACGTTCACGATGTTGCCTTTGAGAATGATTCGCATGGAGTTCCACTCGCCGAACGGTTTGTCGGCATGGACAAGCGGAAATCGAGCGTTATCCTTGTTGTTCCAAAGCGCGCCGGAGCCTTTGTCAGCGCCGATTCCCCATTTTCCCCCCTCTTTTCGAGTGTCCCAAATCTGGACTTGTGGCGTCCCACGAAGATACACGCCGCTGTCCGCGAGAGGAACGGTTTTGTATTCGAGAAGCAGCTCGAAGTCCTTGTAGAATTTTTCGGTAGAAGCGTAGGGACCGTTGCCGTCGTTCACCAACTCTTCATTTTCGATGGTCCATCTTTTTTGGAATTCCGCCTCATTTTTGGCATAGAACGCTTCCCTTTGCTCGTCGGACATCTCCAAGAGTGCGTAGGGACGAAAATCACGTTGACAACCCTTCCAACCGCTCAAATCTTTCCCATTAAACAGGGCGACAAACCCTTCCGGCGGCTCCACTCCCCACGCGCTCCCGCATGAAAAAACGAGCGCGACAACAAACAAACTCACAAATGACTTCCGCATTGTGTACTCCTTGCGATAAAAATAATTTGACATTACGATACAAAGAACGCGCCTTTGGGAGGACGCACTCTTTTCGCTTCACACAACCATCATAACACACGAGCGGCGTGTTGTCAAGGCGCTCAACTTCGTCACTCACAAAAATTTTTTTGAGACACGAGTGGACCTTCAAAAAATTTTTGCGTTCAAGATTCTCTGGAGCCGTGAACGAAGGGCGCAGCCTGCGGTTCTAGGCGGATGGGAGAGTCGCGTGGTGCACCCAGTACTACGCTTCGCTTCATTCTCGGCTCGGATGGGTCAAAACATCCTTTTTACCGATTTTATACTCGTTCTCCTTTAAAATTCCCGTTTTATGCGACGCATTGCGAGCCGTGGTGCGTAGCTCCAACGGCGGACGGCACCGGAAATTTCAACGAGAAGTATTATAACCACCAAAATTTGGCGGCACGCTTTCCCCCCCTCCCCCTTGCGAAGTGTTTCGCTTTGGGTTATAATGCGGGCAAAATTGTTTTGTCAAAGTACCTTTTACAAGGAGATGTTTATGCTGAAATCCAGCCGAATGGTCTTGAGCGTTGCGACGTTGTGCTCGGTAGTGCTCGGTGGTGTTGCTTATGCTGCCGAAGAGGAAGCCCCACGACCGTGGAGATTGAACACAATCGATTTGATTACGGAGCTTGGTCCGAGAGCGGTAGAAAATGCCGACGCCGAAACGGAAGCCGACATGAAAGAATACACCGAATATATCGCTGGAACCGACATCACGTTCGACATGGTTCCGATTGCGGGCGGCAAATTTCTCATGGGAGCGACCGAGGATGAATTGGACGAGTTCGGTGTCGATACTGACGAGTATCTCGCGATCGACAACGCCTCCGAGACTCCTCAGCACGAAGTGGAAGTCGCTCCTTTCTGGATGGGCAAGTGCGAAGTGACTTGGGCGGAATACGAAGCCTGGGCGATGGATCTCGAAATGACGTTCCGCAAGACCTCCGGTTTTGAAGCCACTCCCTATGAAACGCTGGCGGATGGCATCATTCGACCGACCAAGCCGTACACCGATATGACGTTCGACATGGGAAAAGACAAGCGACCTGCGATTGCGATGTCTTTGTATGCCGCCCAGATGTATTGCAAGTGGCTCAGCGTCAAAACCGGGCGTTATTATCGACTCCCCACCGAGGCGGAGTGGGAATACGCTTGCCGCGCCGGGACGGACACGCCCTATAGCTTCGAGGACCCGGACGATATGGACGACTACGCGTGGTATTATGATAATGCCGACGACAAATATCAAAAAGTCGGACAGAAGGATCCAAATCCGTGGGGTCTCTACGACATGCACGGCAACGTGCGCGAGTGGTGCATGGACGAGTACAAACTCGATAGCTACCAGCAGATGGTTGATGCGGCAGACGGCAAGACCGTTTCGAACCCGTGTTTCTCCACAGAAGGTCGCAAACGCTATTTCGGCGTCGCGCGCGGTGGCTCGTATTATGACGATCCCGAGAACCTGCGTAGTGCCGTTCGTTTTGCCGCCAACACGAATTGGAACAACGACGACCCGCAGATTCCGAAAAGCATTTGGTTCGAGTCTTCCGCGAAAGAGGTAGGCTTCCGCGTCGTGCGTCCGCTTGAGGTTCCGACGGCGGAAGAGGCGGCAGTGTTTGAGCCGGATCCGCAAATTGCGTTGGATTATATGAAACTTAACGCGCGCCAGCAGCAATAGCCCTCGCGCTTTTCCCCAATCGGGGTGTTTGATCGTTCAAGGAGCGTGCTTCTCACAAGATTTGAGGCACACTCCTTTTTTTCTCATTCGAAGGGTATCTTCAAGCCCCTTGTGCCGCGCGGAATCTATATTTATCGTACTTTATAATGCTCGTCCACCTTTCTGCTCATTCCTCTGAGGGAGGCGACTCATGCGGGCGACGTGGGACTACCTCACCCTCCACAGTGTCTTCACGCCAGACCAGCCGGACGACAAAACGTCAGGCAAAATAGAGGAAATCGCGCGGATTCGAAACTCGTATTTCGCCCCGCTCGTGAGATCGTCGATCGTGAGTGAATAACTCCGCGCGTTCGTCGAATCTACTTCAATGGAGGGCGACCACGTGTCGCTCCCCGCAGCACGGTACTGAATCTCGTATTTCGCGGCACCCTTGATATTATTCCACGAAATAGCTGCACTTCCGACGGAACGGCTCAGCACGCTGCTTATCGTCGGGGTCGCAACGGCAGTTGTCTTGGGGACGAACTTGCTCGGCTCCGAGGCGAGGAACGTTCGATCGGCAGCGGCGATAACGCGGATTTGGTACTCCGTGCCGCTTGCGAGACGCTTGAGGACGCAGGTCGTGGCACCTCGCGAGGTCGTCGCACCGGAGCGCCACGTTTTGCCGTCCGTGCTAGTTTGAATAGTGTAGTTTGTCGCAAGTGTGCTCGAATTTTTCCCGGTCACCGCTTCCCACGAAACTTCGATTTCCGTTGCGCTCAAGGTTTTTACGTTCGTAATAATCGGTATATCGAAAGTCGCTTTCGTCGTCCGAACGCTGGTACTCACAAACGCAGAGCCGCTTCGGTCGTTGGCAAACATCACCTCGACCTTGTAGTTCGTGTAGCTTGCCAGGTTGGCGAAATACAAGACTCCCGCCTCAAATTTTACGGTCTCTCCGCCCGAGAAATCCGCATCGCCGTTGTGATTTTCAAGATCGAACGACACACTCTCGCCGTTGAGCGCAATGGTCATTGTCGCGGCATCTTTTTCCAAGTGCGAGGCGTAATTCGTCACTTGGATCGCAAACGCGTCGTCCGCAAGCGCATTCTTGATCGACGCGAGCTTCGGCGTCGTAAGCGGTGCGTATAACGTCACGCTCCCGGTGGCGGCTTTTGAGTTCCCCTCGGACGACACGGCAGCGACACGAATTTCGTACGTGCTCCCAACTCGACCCGAGATAGTGAGCGACGTCCCGTTCGACCTGAGGTTTTTTGTCGTCCAGCTCGTTGCGCCCGCGACGCGATAATTCACGACGTACGACGTTGCGAAAGGGACAGCGTCCCAGCTCACAACGATTTTGGAGCCAGCCTTCTGAACGGAAAGTTGAGGGGAATTTATCGTGTTTTCTTGGAATTCACAAGCGCCGATATCGATTTTCGACCCGGAAATTCTCGCATTCCCCAGCGCGTCGTCCGCCGTCTGCGGCATACCGGTATTCGTGAATAATTTCACGTCGCCCGCATCTCGCGCCGCCGATGTGGCACTCAGCGTCAAGTCCCAATCCGCCGTTGCTGCCGCCACTGCCGCCGCGCGCCACTCGTCGTAGGTCGCATAGCTCGGCAAATTGCTAAACCCCGGATCGACACCAACTTGCGTGTTTCTGAGCGTCTGTCTCTGCGACGTGTCGCGCGTGCCGACGAGGCTGTTGGTCACGTTTGCTCTGCCGACGATATCGAATGCAAGATTTCTCGAGATGATTGAATTATTAATAACGTACGAAAGTTTCCCGCCATCCACGCCGACGCCGGAGTTCCCCACGATCGTGCAGTTCGTGAGCGTCAGCGCGTTGTTTTTCTCTAAGGTAATTCCGTCGCCGTCGTTTTTGGCAACCACGCAATTGACGAGCGTAACGTAACTCACGTTTTTGCCGATCCGAACTCCCGCCGCAGCGTCATTTTTCCCGTTCACGAACGTCAAACCAGCAATAACGACTCGCGTTCTCGAGTTGAAATCGATATTCAAAACCCGACTCTCAAAACCCGCGTCGATCGTGATATTCATCCCGTTTCCATCGATGCCAACCGCTTTATCGAGCCGCAATTCCGTTCCGTTGAGCGTGATTGTTTGATTTATCATCGACTCGTCAAAGGAAATCGTGTCCCCAGCCGAGGCATAAGAAATCGCCTCGCGAAGCGAAATCAGACCATCGTACTCGTTCACGATATCAAGTGCTGTCGTCACGACCGTCGAGGCGACCTCCTTCTCCGCGAGGAACGACGTGTAGCCAGTCTGAAGGCTCGAAAAGTCGGACGAATTCGCACTCTCCCCGCCGAGTGCGCGGACGCGGAAGTAGTATAGTTTTCCATGTTCGAGGCTCGAAATCGTCTTTTCCCCTGCTGAGTCGTAAGTGTCAATGGTGGCGTTGGTAAAATCTTCGCTCAACGAATACTCGAGTTGGTACGCCGTTGCCGATTGTACCGTGCCGATCGTGACGTTGATCTCATAATTCCCCGCAGGCACAACGACAAGCGTCGGCGTGGCGAGCGTGATTTTGTCCGTGGTGGCAGAGACGACTTCCGAAACCTCCGAGCTTTTGTAGAGTCCTGTTCCGACGGTGGTCATGCGGAAATAGTAGGTCGTGTTGGCGCTCAGATTGAAGATTCTCGCGGAAGTGCTCGATGCGGAGGAAGTTTCGTATTTTTTCGCGCCGATCGTGAAGGACTCGTCCTGCGCGATTTCGAGAGTGTAGCCGCTCGCATTGGGGACAGCATCCCACGTGACACGGATGGCGTCGGTTCCCAACGCCGTTGCGCTGAGAGACATGGGAGCGTTGAGAGGCTCAAGGATGCACTCGCGCGTGATAGCGAGGAGATAATCGCCCGTCGCGCCGTCGGTTCCGGAAGCGGCAGTTGTCGCCGTGTACTCCCTGTTCCCATTGGACGAAACCCCTAAATAATACTCCCCCGCCACGGTCGGTTGGTAGGTCAAAAGTGCGTGGCTTTCGCCCTCCGCATCGTTGCTAACCAAAATCTCCACCCCGTCCGCGTCGAACAGGCGCAAGTAGGTGTCGACCGCCGTTTCTTCCGTGTGGGGCGAGGTCGCAAACGTGTATGTAAAGCCAACATCCATCTGCACTTTGTACATATCGACATCCTTCGCATCGGCAGTTCCGTTGCCAATTTTCTCGACTTTGCTATACGAAGTGTCGGGGAGAACCTCTGCGCGTGGCAGCGGAACATTTTTGGCGGTCGCGAGCGTGTCGCCCACATCGCTATAACGCATTTCATAAATCGCCTCGGCAAGGTTATAAACGTTGATGCGCTTATAGTACGCGTTTGTGTTTTCGACGTTGTCGTCCTCATCGTCCCCGTCGAAAATGAGGTCGCCAGTCTCTTGAATCAATTCCTTGAATTCGGCAACCGTGAGCGATCGCCCAAGATATTCGTTCGCCAACTGCTGGGCGAGAACCGCAGCACCTGCCACGACTGGCGAGGCTTGGCTGGTCCCCGAGTTCGTCGCGACAATGGAGTCGGAACCAATCCACGCGGAAGTGCTCAAGGCTCCTGGAGCCATTATGGTCAGCAATTCTGGATGGCGGCTGGTGAAAGGGCAAATCCGGTCGACGTCCGTGGAATATGCGCGCGCACCATTGGCGTAGTATCGGCTTCTTACATTGGCATCGTAGACGGCGCCGACAGAAACCACACTTGGATGGATCGCGGGACTGCTCAACCCTGTTTGGCTATTGGCTTTGTAGAACGCGTTCCCCGAGGAGACGCAGACGATTACGCCATTCTCAGCGAGGGTGTCTATTTCGCTCGTGTAGGGGGCGTTCACTGGCGGAGAGGAATAGGTTTGGTTGTTCCCAATGGACATATTCACGCTCACGATATTGTATTCGTCCTGGTTCTCAATGACCCACTGCAGCGCTTCAGAAATATCGGAGGAATACGCCGCGAGACTGCTGTCCCCAAAGACTTTGAGCGCGATAATATTCGCCTCTGGAGCGATTCCGCCATATTCCCCCCACCCTGCCGCGATGCTTGTGGTGTGTGTACCGTGCCCATTGAAATCCGTTGCGTCTGGATCATCGTCCGCGAAATCGTATTGATAAACGATTCTGCTATTTCCCTCCGCATCCTTGAAATAGTCGTGTGTGGAGTTGATTCCTGAGTCGATAACGACTACCGAGTAGCCCGCGCCGTTGAAGTTCTCAAAACGATCGTCCGTCCGGTATTCGATCAGACCGATGGCGTCCGTCGCCTGCGTCATTTGGAGAATCGGCACCTGCGCAGGTTCGAACGAGGAAATAATGTCATACTCGGGAATTTCGAGCACCGGGTCGTTTAAGTTCGCTCCCGCAGTTTTGTTTTCCGTGGTTTCCGAAATTGTCGATAGAATCAGATTCGTCGTAATCTCAACGACGTCCGTCTCCACACGTTCCTCTTGAAAGTCGATTTCCAGATCGACCGAGGCTGAGGTGTTGTATTCAATTCCTAAGGGTGAGGCGTTCAATAAGGTTCGTTCTTCCAACGGCTCGAATTTTAGGATTCTGCGTTGAAACTGCGGAGACCTGTACTCCGTCGGGGAGTTGCGCCTGATTCTCTCTGCGTTTCTTAAAAAGGACACGTCGTTCTCTCCTCTGTTTGAAAGTACTATATAATACTTCGCGTTGAAATTTCCCGTTCCGTCCGCCGTTGGAGCTTGCGCA
>JAUNBK010000135.1 GCA_030527105.1 Planctomycetia bacterium | reverse complement strand
TGTGAGCTAGAAAAAAAGCCCGCTTGCGATTGCTCACAAACGGGCGAAATGGAGAATAGCGGGTTCGAACCGCTGACCTACTGGCTGCCAGCCAGTCGCTCTGCCAACTGAGCTAATTCCCCCGATGATGTGCACAGTATAGCATATTTGGAAAAAATGTCAAGGGCGGGGGGAAAAATTTTTTTGTTCGGGAGACCCTCAAGTTTTGAGGGCACTCGGGCAAAGCCTTTTTGAGGAAAGAATTCCCCACATTCTCTTTCCTCCGAAATCATAAATTCAAACAAACGGTCATTTCGAGCTGTTTTTTCACATTTTCCCAGAGAAAAAACGTCACATTTCGCCATTGAGACCACAAAACACGCATTCTAAAGATTGTTGTCCGAGAAGCTTGATGTTTTAGTCCGCGTTTCGGATAATTCGGTTTGAGAGCGTGAAAACAAGTGCGAAACGAACGCTAAAACCACCTCAAAAACAATTAAATTAACGAATATCAACCCTGTTGCGGAATTTCTAAATTGAAACCTACTTTTATAAAAAACATCCGATCGCAAAAAACACCAAAAAAACGCGTTTTTTCACCAAAAAGAATCAAAAAGTGCAAAGGTGAGAAATGCGTCAGAGTCCTATTTTTACGCAACATAGCATTTTTACGAATAGCGGACTAAAACATTTTGAAAAAATCTATAATCATACAGCATCGTAAAAATAGGCATATCGCGAAACGCCCTCGAAACGCACCCACAATTTTTGATTTTTCAAGAAACTGCACAAAAACCATTTTCAGGATATTCTGAGCCGAAAACGAAGCGAAGCGTAGTCCCGGACGCTGGAAGAATCGTTTGGCACTCAATCCAGCGGGTTAGACACAAAAATTCGCATTCAAGATTCTCCGACGGATGGCAAAAACCCTCACCACTTCATCCAGAACTCCGCTTCGCTTCGTTCACGGCTCCAGATGGGTGAGTTGCCGCCAGTATATCAAAACAGAGGAAGCTCGTAATACTTCCCCTTCAACAGAGGCACAAAAGCATCGTAAAACTGTTTGCTCCATTCCACGTGGAACTTTGCCATGCGTGTCCAGTCCGCTTCATTTTCAATACTGACGTCCTCCAGGCGGATCTCAATGCAGGAGCGCAGAGCGTCATCGCTGCGCAGCCAGTTGATCGGATTGCCGAGGGTTTTTTCGATTTCCGCCTTGTGGCTGTACAAATAATCAAACGCTTCTTTGTTCCGCTCCTTGCTTGAATGGGCAAGTACGAGTTGAACCCTAGCGCTATCATAATTGGCGATGCATGAAATGTTGAAACCGTGGATTCCAAAGAAACCACTCAGCCAGTTGTTCTTGGTTGGCGAGCGACCGCAAAAGCAGCCGTGACCAGTTTCGTCATCGAGAACCTGCTGGAGGTGGGGCAGGGCAAACGTCCAATAACGATAGCGCAAGTCATGCCGCTTCCCGGTTTTCTGCAAGGCAACAGCGTCATTTGCATCTTTGAGATAAAAAACCAAGTCTTCCTCGTTTGCTCCATAAGCCTTAAAAAACTTGTGGAGAATAGCCATTTTTGTGGCGGTGCTGGTGTTTTTTTCAATAAAAATTCCAGCCTCAATCTCCAGAGCGTCTCTCAAATCCTGTGGATTGTTGCTTACATAAGCCTCCAGTTCGTTTGAGTCACCTTTGGAATAAGCGAGTCGAGACAAAACCGACTTGTCCTCGGCATGAAGGATCTTCAAGACCTGTTCCATCATTTCGATCCAGCTGCCAACAGGCTGTTCGGTATTTTTGTACCCAAATCGGGAGATTTCACGACCACTCAAATCCACATCGTCATACAGAGAGTAAGAATCCACTTGCTTTCCAGCGGGCACATAATCTGTCGCAGGAAACGACCATATCGCCAAAGCGCGATACATCAGAATCTGGCTGTGCATCTGTAGCTCCGTCAATCCCCAATGTTTCTGCTGCCCAATCCATTTGTTCATGTACAGATGGCTGTCAATAAACCCATTTTTCATGTCCCGTTTTTCCGCAAACGGGCTGTTGCTGTATTTTGAGTTATACCCGGTTAGTGTCAAGTTGGCGATGCGGTGCAACCAAGTTTCATGTATTTCTTCATAATCCTCGCCAAGCTCTTTGATCCAAGCGGGAGTAAGATGCTGCGGCATGATATGCTCGACGGTGTACACGCCATCGTCACACTGCTTATAAACATTCTGGGCTTCAACGGTACCATAGTTTTCAAATCTTTCCAGCATGTAGATCTTATTTTTGCTGTTCATCTGATAAACAGGTCGAGCGGCAAATGCGTCAACGAACTCCGCGTTGTCTGGAAAACGCCCTCGATCCGATTTGGATTGTAACGCATACTTAAATTTTTCCAAATAATTGCTGTCGGTTCCGTCATATCGGATGATTTCCCGATGAAGCATCAGGAAAATCTTGTTAAGCGAATTTGTTGGTATGAAGCAGATCGTCCTGCGGAACAGGTAACTTTCCGTGTAAAGAAACACCTCTTTCACATCGGACAACGACAGCTTTGACGTCTCGTTCAGGCGAAGCACCTCAAGAAAAAACGGTCTCGTGACGGTTGTTTCCAAACGATTCAAACGATAAATACAGCGATTCAACTCGTTATCCGGCGTATTCCCTTTTAGAAGAGTTTCGTACCGCTTCGCATACCCAAGAAGCTCCTCCAACAACGGCTCCACAGCTACCGCACTCTCCTCAACAAAGGCTTTGAACGTAAAATAAACCTGGCTGATTGCTGGAATAAGCTGCTGTTTTACGCTGAGATAGTCGCGGACGAACATACTCACATCGTAGCCCGTGCAAATTTCTATTTTGTTCCAGTATTTTTCATAAAACTCACTCTGCTCCTTGGTCGGCAATCCCATAAGGATGAAATTCCTGATTTTGTCACCTTCGCTCAGAGCAACCCCGGTAGAATTCAGACTTTCAAAAATCAGTTGCGGATTATCGTCCTGATTCAGCGTGATATTGATGATTTCCAACTTTGTAACAGCCTCGTATAGCTCATCGATCGTTATTTCCTCTTTCTGAATACGGGAATAGAAGTAATTGTAGTTGATCGTCAGATTGGAGTCTGGAACATGCTCGGATTCCTCATTGAACAATTTTTCAAACGCATTGCGATCATTCTTTACGGGCTTCAGTTTGATTCTCGTGTTGTCTTCCTGCCATTCGTCAATCAGATAGGTTTTGTATATTTTGTCTGCCAGATTCCCTTTTGCAGGGACGAGAATCTGCTTCTCCATCAGGTTGTACATTGCCAAAAGGAGCAAAGAAATCGTGGTCAAACGCTGCTGTCCATCAATAACAAGATATTCATTAAACTCGCCATCGTTATGGACCGAAACGATACTCCCGAAAAAATGGCTTTTCCGTTCACGCTTAATTACCTTGATCAGATCATCATACAACTGCTTGCAATTTTCCGTTCTCCAATCATAGTTCCGCTGATACACAGGAATCACAAAACGTTTATCCGACCCCTGCATATAAGAAACGAGTTTTGTTTCCGACCCCTTCATAATTACCCCACTGCCTCCACACGATAGATTGCCGCATCCATAAAAATTTCACACAGTCCAACCAACCTCTGGACAATACCCCATGATACCACACAGCGAGGATCGAGTCAAGACCTGGAGACGGAAAAATATCGATTATCCGAAAAAAACTGAACGATAAGACGCCGACTCCGTCCGTGAATACAGCACTCGCCCACCCGAGCCGAGAACGAAGCGAAGCGTGGTTCCAGAGCAATTCCCCTCTTTCAGAGGGGCGGTCCTTTCGAGGAGGGAGAGCACTCTTGCTCTCCAAAAAATTCCCCCCTTCCAGAGGGTTGACGGGGTGTTTGGCTGAGGGAACGACTTTCCCACTTCGGAACTACTCCCAGCCCTGCGGGCGTACTCCTTCTTTGAAGGGGAATTGCATGGGGAGACGCATCCCACAGAAGCCGGGAATGCAAACTTTTTTTGAAGGCACCCCAGTCTCAAGACGAAATCTCATCCCTCCCTTGTTTTTTTTCTCGTTCCGCATATAATAACGATAGGGATATTTTTTCACTTTTGAGATACCTGAAATAAGGATAAACGCATGGCGTGGGAATATAGCGAAAAGACGAAACAGCTTTTTTTGGACGCAGTTCATGGGAAACCAGGCACGCATATGGGCGAAATTGAGAACCCGGATGGTTTTGGCGAGCATGGCTCGATTGCGTGCGGGGACTCGCTGCGTTTCACGTTCCGGGTCGAGCGAAATGAAGAGGACGCGACGAAAGACAAAATCGTAGAGGCGCGATACCTCACGTTCGGCTGCACATCGGCGATTGCGGCCTCCGAAGCGTTGTGCATCATCCTTGAGGCGCGGCAATGCACGCCGATTGAAGCGCTCAAAATTACGAATCAGGATATTGTCGATTTTCTCGAGGGTCTCCCGGATCAGAAAATCCACTGCTCTGTGATGGGTGCTGAGGCGCTCGATGCGGCGGTCTTCGACTGGGCGCGAAAAAGAGGCGTGAGCTTGGAGAAACTTGGCGTCGATATCAAAGAGCATGAGGAGGAAGAGGAAGGGCGAATCGTTTGCAAGTGTTTTTCCGTGACGGAACCGTACTTGCGCCGCAAGATTAAGGAGCTGAACCTGCATACCATCCCCGAAATCACGGCGGCGATTAAAGCGGGAGGCGCTTGCATGAATTGTCATCACGCGCCGGGAGGGCTACAAGATATCCTCGACGAAATCTGGGGAGACGAGAAGGCGCAGTCGGAAATCCTGCTCCCCGTCTGGGGGCAAGACACGCCCGCAACGCCGACTTTGCCCACTCCAGCGGCGCAGACGGGGGAGGGGCTTTCTCCCTATCAATTCGCAAAAAAGGTCGAGTCGGCTGTCGAGAAATTCATCCGACCAATCCTCCAGCGCGACGGCGGAGACTGCGAGATTATCGACATCAAGGGCAATCTCGTTTATGTCCAACTCAAGGGGGCGTGCGAGTCGTGTGTCGGGGCGAATGCGACGCTTAAGATGATTGTCGAAAGCACTCTGCGCGCCCAGGTACAAGACGACATTCGGGTAATTCAGATTTGAAAATGGCTATGACGACAGAGAAGACGATGGATATCACACAATTTATTTACGCGGACAACAACGCCACGACCGCCGTTGCGCCCGAGGTTCGGGACGCGATACTCCCTTTTTTGGCGGAGGGGTTCTACAATCCCAGCTCCATGTACCCGCCGGCGGCGAGTGTTGCAGAGAAACTCCGAGAGGCGCGCGACTCAATTGCCTTGGCGTTCAATGCGACGGACTCGAGCGAGATTCTTTTCACCTCTTGCGCCACCGAGAGCAATAATCATGTCATTTTCGGTGCCGCAGCGGCAAATCCCGCGCGGAAACACATCATCACCACGAAGGTCGAACACCCTGCCGTCTTGGAGGTGTGCCGCGAAATGGAGCGCCGAGGGTATCGCGTGACGTACCTGCCGGTCGATCGACATGGGCGGTTGAATATCTCGGCGTTCGTTCGTGCGTTGGAGCCGGGAAAAACACTGCTCGTCTCCATCATGCACGCGAATAACGAGACGGGCGTCCTCTTCCCCGTTGCCGACTTGGCGCGAATAACGAAGGAGACCGACCCGAATATTCTCTTCCACACCGACGCAACGCAGAGCATTTCAAAAGTGTCCGTCTCGCTCTCGAAAAATGGGACGCGAAACACGCACGCTGCCGACTGGCGCTACGTCGATTTTGTCTCCTGCTCGGGACACAAGTTTCACGCACCCAAGGGTGTCGGGCTTTTGTATATTCGCAAGGGAGCGCGCATCCGACCTTATCTTCTTGGCGGGCACCAAGAGAGCGGACGGCGCGGCGGGACGGAGAATATCCCCTATATCGTCGGAGTTGCCAAAGCGCTCGAGTTGGCGGCGTTGGCGCACGTCGAGGCGAACGAAAGACTCGCGAAGTTTCAACGAGATTTTGAGTCCGAACTCCTCCACACCCTAGATGATGTGGAAATCAATGGGCAAGACGCGGCGCGAATGGGCAACACGACGAACATTTCGTGCCACTTCGTGGAGGGGGAGGCGATTTTGTATGAACTCGCGGAGTATAAGATTTGCGCCTCGAGCGGCTCCGCGTGCACCAGTGGATCCTTGGAGCCGTCCCACGTGCTCAGGGCGATGGGCGTCCCTTTCACGGCAATCCACGGTTCTACGCGCTTTAGCTTCAGCCGATACACGACCGCGCAGGATATCGACAAGATATTGGATGTGTTCCCGAAGATAATCAACCGGCTGCGTGCCATTTCGCCATTTAGTCGAGAGAACGCGAAGGACACGAGGGGCACGAGAGAGTAGCGCCACGGCGGGAGTAGAATTTATAGGCTCCTGGGTGGCGAAACGTCGACCAGAAGCCTATCCGTCAGAACGATGCAGCGGTCTGGCGACCAGACGGCGTATCCGATTTGCGCTACAGTTTTCCCCGCAGGAGTTATCGGCAGAATGGCACCCGTCGGGCAGACCTCCGAGCATTTCACGCATTCAGATCGGCAATAACCCTCTTCAAACGACATTCGTTGCGTGGCGATCGCCCACCACGGCGCGTCGGCAGGGCGCAAAACATGATTCTCGCACGCTTGGACGCAAAGGAGGCACCCGACGCAGCGACGCTCGAAATTGGGCTGCCCCAAGCTCCCCGGCGGCGTTGGTTCCTCCGTGCGGACCGGTCTCCCGCGAGGTATGAGCTTCGAAAGACCGCCGTCGAACTTGATTTTCGGCTTTTCCTGCGCCTGAGCGGAACTCGCCATCGTCAAAAGAGCCGCAGTGGTCAAAAATTGACGACGCGCCACGGATTCTCCTTGTGGGACGGCTTGGGGAACAACTTCAGGGGCGACTGAACGCTGCGGGAGGCGGAATTCGATTGCGTTTTGTCGGCAGTTTTCTATACTCGTTCTCCTATAAAATTCCCGTTTTACGCGACGCTTTGCGAACTGTGGTGCGAGAGCTTCCGAGGCGGACGGAACCGGAAATTTCAACGAGAAGTATTATACTCAATCGCATTTAAAATTCCATTTTTGCGCCGAGAATTTGGAAATTCTCGGTGATTAACGTACATGGGTTGGGCAAATACCGTTTTCGACGTCGAAAAAATCAGGAAAGTATTGATTATATAGTACTTTTTTCTTGAAAAATCGCCATAATCGTTCGATCGGATTGAGATTTGGAGAGTATGCAGGCAAAAAATGAAGCCGAATGTTGATTTTGATTAAGAATTCGCGCAAAAGTTTGGAATGATAATATCTTGCGTCGTCTACGAATACATGGATGATTGTTTTTGAATCGTGGCGCGAGATCGGTTTTTTGAAA
>JAUNBK010000134.1 GCA_030527105.1 Planctomycetia bacterium | reverse complement strand
GCGTAGCTCCGACGGCGGACGGAACCAGAAATTTCAACGCGAAGTATTATAAAATGTTTGCTCCCCACTTCAGAGGAGGGGAGCGGAATTCAGCGCGAAATATTACGTTATTATTTTGGCGAGGGGAAGTTTCTCCCAATTTGACTCGGCGTGCGCGGATAAACGAGTTGCCCATCCTTCACGAAACCCTCTCCTCGAGGCGCGAGGTGTTCGATAAGCCGTTCGCGCCACTCCTGCAGCTCGGCGGCGTGCGCGGGGTCGCTCGAAAGGTCGTGCAGTTCTTGCGGGTCCTTCTCCAAATCAAACAGCTGCTCCGCGCCGGAATAAGCGTTGAAGATATACTTCATTTTGCCGTTGGTGAGAGCCGACCAATGATTCTCGCGAGCGTAGCAATTCGCGTGCTCCAAATCCAGTATCTGCCGCCACGGCGCCTGATTATCGAGGACGAGAGACATCATATTTTGTCCATCAAACCACTCGGGGTCGTACGGAACGCCAGCCACGGAGAGGAACGTGACGCCCACGTCCCTCAGCTCCACGAGTTGTGGGAGTCTTTGATTCGTCGGGGCGCTTGTCGGAATGGTTTTTCCCCACCGAATGAGCATCGGAATGCGGGCGCTCCCCTCGTATGCGTACGATTTTCTCCAGAGATGATGATCGCCCATCATGTCTCCGTGGTCCGACGTCATGAGAATGAAGGTGTTGTCGAGTTGCCCTTTTTTCTCGAGCGCTTCGAGAATCCGTCCGACTTGCTCATCGATGAACGAAATGCTTCCGTAGTAGCCGATTTTCGCGTCGATGGGCGCTTTCGGACCAAGGTCTCCACGCCAGAGATTTCCGGGGAATTTCTCCCCACGCCGCGCATTTTGCTCCGCCCAGTCTCCCACGATGCGTCCCGGCATACGGTCTCGATTTTGTTCGTAAAACTCGCAATATTCCTTCGGGGCGTCGTATGGGCTATGGGGACGCGCAAACGAAACCTTGAGAAAGAACGGCTGCTCTCCGTCCCACTCCTCGACGAACTCGACGGCGCGATCGCCCGTCCAAGCGGTGGGATGCAGATGCGTGGGGAGGGCGTAATACCTCTGACGATGATCGTTCCACCCGTCGCTCCAGCCCACAATCGTCGCGTCGGGATTCAAACCGGGTGCAACCTCCTTGAACCATTTTCGATAATCACTCACGAAACCTCTGCTCTTCGGACCACCATCCTGTCCGTCGCGCCCGGATTCGTCAAACAAGATTTTGTGGTATCCATGCAGATTTTGCTGGGGCGTGAAGTGCATTTTTCCGATTCCCATGCAATAATACCCCTCGTCGCGGAGCATTTTGACGATTTCTCTCGGATATTCCTCTGCCGGACCAGCGTAGCCGATGGAGCCATGGTTCCACGGATTGAGGCTTGTGAGAAGCGTTGTTCTCGCGGGCTTGCACGACGGCACGGAAGAATAGGCACGCGAAAACATCGCCCCCTCCCGTGCAAGACGATCCAAATGCGGCGTCTGAAGGATCGGATTCCCATCGCATCCCACGGCGTCGCCACGCTGCTGATCCGTGAGAATGAAGAGAATATTCGGACGTTGGGAATTTTTTTTCACCCCTTGAGTCTCCTGCGCCAAGCAGAAGGACGCCTCGAACAACACGAAACTCACGCAGACGATCCGCGTGAGCGTGAGGGGAAACCCCCTTGCGATCGTTTGGTTTTTCATAATAACATTCCTCATCAAGTGTGAAACTCCGCGCAATTTTGCGGAGTTGTGATAAAAACGAAACTATTTGTATACATATTGTGTTTTATACTCGTTCTTCTTTAAAATTCCCGTTTTACACGACGCTTTGCTAGCCGTGGTACGTGGCTCCAACGACGGACGAAATTTGAAATTTCAATGCGAAATATCATAAAGGATAAAATTCGCGCATTGGCGCTGCCGAGCCCACGGATCGTTCGATTTCTGAAGCCATCTGCCCAACTCGCTTTGGAGCATTTGGACGTCTTGCGTCGGAATCTCGTCGAGCGCAAGAGGGTGCATCTGGTAGGGATCGTCGTGGAGATTGAACAACTCCGTCGTTCCGTCGAAAAAGACCTGATACGCGTATTTTTCGGTACGAACTCCGCGCCTTCCCTCAACCGGTTTGTGTCCCATGAAAGCGAAAAATGCCGACACGGGCTTCGGCGTGGCAGAGAAATCGCCCGAGCGCAAACCCTCGGCGTAGTTCGTCCCTTCGACGGACGCGGGGATTCTCTCCTCAAGACCCAATATCCCCAATATCGTCGGCATCATGTCCACGGGAGAAATCATTAAATTCTCCAAACGGTGCGGAATCCCGCGCGGGTATCGAATCAAAAGTGGCACCAAAAACGACTCCTCGTAAATTTTCCCCTTCGTCATGTGTCCCAAAGACCCCATCATCTCGCCATGGTCGGAAGTGAAAATGATGAGGGTGTTGTCCAACTCGCCAATCTCCTCCAGAGCGTCGAGCACGCGCCCAATTTGGCGATCGACTCCCGAGACGTTCGAGAAATAGACGCTCGCACTCATGCGCATTTTCGCGGAATTCTCCCGATTGAGAAACGCCTGCGCATTGGGGCGATTGAGCAACTTTTCCAGGGGCAAGTCGCGGTAGAATTCGTCATAAATATCTTTCTCGCAATCGTTCACGCTCGAGTACGGCGTGTGCGGCGCGTTGGGACTCCACAAAATGCTGAACGGCTTGTCGGAATCCCGCTCGCCGTTGGCGTTTCGAAGGTACCCAATAATTACGTCCGCCTCCACTTCGGGTGTGTAGCGATCGAGTTTATGCACCTCTCCATCTCGTTTTCCCCCCACAAGTCGCGGCTCAGACGAATAACTCCACGCTGCTTTGTGGTTGTCCCGAATCGCTTGGAACCAAAATCTATTTCCCAATCGATTTGCGCCCGGGGGAATGTATGTGTCGAACGCATTCGCGTATCGCCCGCCTTTTGGAGAGCCGGCACCTTGATAATTTCCTTGGGCGTCGAAAACCGGATCCGTCCGAATCCAATGCGTTTTGCCAACATATGCCGTGTCGTAGCCCGCTTGTGCGAGAACATTCGTGAGGGACTCGACACCTTCCTTCAAACCAATGGGCGAGCCGGAACGACAATTTTGGCACACGTGGTTGGTGGCGGGATACATTCCGCTTAAGAGCATAGCGCGATAGGGACTGCATATTGGGAACGTGCTTGTCGCCTGCGTGAAAACCATCCCCTCGTCCGCCAGACGATCAATGTTCGGCGTGTGGACGGGGTCGGAGAGAGTTCGGCGTGCCTGCGCGTACTCCGCATTCCTCCAAAAACCGGTTGCCGCTTGGCGAAATTGGTCCGGAAAGATATAAAGGACGTTCGGACGCGTTTCTTCTCCGTGCGCGACGAAGTGCGAAAAGAGAGCGAAGATAAAAATCCAAGCGCTCACGACGAAAAACGACCTGCCTCGACAATTATTCACAACGCAGCACTCCCTCCTCGTCCAAGATTGGCTCGAGAGGCGGAGCGAGTTCTCGCAATTTCTCGACGTCCTCTTCGTGAAAATAATCGTTCCAATCGTAATATTCAAAGGGACCCGCCACTCCGCCGAGGCACCCGAGCGCGAAAGCGGTATTCATCCCGACGCCGCTTTGGAGCGGGGACGAAATCCACGCCTCCAAATCGTGCTCGCGGCACCACTCGACCAACTTTTTCGCCTCGCTCAAGCCCCCGACGCGAATTGGGTTGATCTTCAAGCACTGCGCACTCTTCATTAAGGACGCGCATTGTGCCGATCCGAGCGAAACGATCGACTCATCAAGACAAACGGGGCAACTCAGCATCCCTTGAAGCACCCCGTGCGTCAAAAACGCCTCTGGCGCAAACGGCTGCTCGATCATTCTGGGGAAGAAATCACGAAATTGAAGCAAAATGTCCATTTGCTCCTCCGCCATCCCTCCCTCAATGTCGAGATGAAACGACGCGTCGGGATTCTCTTGCCGAAAGAAGCGTGCCATTGCGATATCCCACCCGGGACGGACTTTCAATTCGAGATGGACTACCCCGCTTTGGAAAAGCCGCTGCGCACGTTCGAGAAAATCATCCACGCACAAATTCCCCTCTGCGTCGGGGAGCGGTTGGTCGAGCGACGTGAAAATGGGTTGCGAAACGTGCTCCGCGCCGAGCGCTTTATAGAGCGGGACGTTTTTCTCTGCCGCGTTCAAATTCCACCAAGCGACATCCACCAGCCCCGCCACTGGTCGACAACGGGCGAATCTGCCCAAAACTCTCTGAATCGCCTCGGGATTTTCGAGACTCTTCCCCTTTAATCTCGGCGCAATTTCGCGTTCGAGAAGGCTCGCCAAATTCCCCATGTCCCAATCCGGCAGACTCAACAAACTCGCCTCAGCAATTCCGACGCCCCCCGACGACTCAAGGTAGAGAAAAACGCTGTCCCACTCTCGAAGAAGCTCCGTGCAATAAAAAATCGGGCGCGCAAGCGGAAGCGTCACGCGTGAAACTCGAACCGTTGATACAATCATTTTTTCCCTCTCGAAACAGTAGGAACGCTTTATCCAAAACTCATCAATCCCCGTCATTCTACCATATTTTCTCGTTTTGGTCACGGGGTGTGGGCAAAAGTTTTGTGAAAATAACCACAAAATGCGCAAGCTTTGTCGATTTTTTTAACTTTGTCGATTGTTCTGCCGATAAAAGAGGTGGAGTACCAATAGTCAGATTGGGGCATTCGGCTCCTATAAAGGAAAAAAACATGAATATGAAGTACAGAATCATCGTTTTGGCGCTTGTCGTTTTTGCGAGCTGCGTGAGTGGCGTGGCTGTGGCGCAAATGCACTATCGGCAGCCTTCGGAGATGTACACGGTTCCGATGGACCGCAGTGGCACACCTATCTATGCCAATCAGGAGCGTTATTTTGGGTACGAAGATTGCAAGGGAGATTGCGAGAATCGTGCCGTAGGTCCTGTGGCTTCCGGCTACGCAAACGCAGGTGCCTGCGGCGACTGTGGTTTCGGCGACTGTGGCGATTGTGGCGCGCCTTGTGGTCCTGGCGGACTTGCAGGAAACGGAATCCTTCGGCGGATTTGGAACGGTCCCAACTATTGGCAAGGCGTTGGCTGTTCCGAGCGCGTGATTGATGAACTCCGCAAAAGCTGGCGCACGCCTCCAAGATGCAATATTTGGGGCGAAAATTGCAACGCGGGGCCCAACTCCATCGGCACCGGGCTGAGGAGTCGCCAACTCGTGGGTGCGGGCGAGCCTTATGGTCCAATCAACCTCCTGCCGGGACAAATTCTGCCTGAGCAAGGCGTTCCGGGTCAAGCGACCTACATAGAGCCAGCCCCCACGCAGGATGGCGTCTCGACGTACGCACCAACGTACGCTCCAACGTACGCGCCAACATATGTCCCAGCGGCACAAACATACGCTCCGGCGGCACCTGCGTCTCAGCCCGGCTGTGCGTCGTGTGGAAATCACGCTGCCTACAACGCACCGACGTACAACAACGGTGCGAGAATGTACTCCCCCCAAGCAATGCAGACGCAATATCCCGCACCCGCGCAATTTGCGCCGAATCAGGGATACGTGTCGCCCGTTCAATACCAGGAGCCGATCGCTCCTGACGTGGGAGCGCAAGTGCCGCAAGCTCCCCGCGCGACCTCGAGTGGGACGCGTCATTATCGCGCGTTTTATCCTCCTCAGGAAGAGACGCAAAGCGCTCCTGATTCGCGATCCGTTCCGGGATACATCCGCGCGCAGCAGAATGCCAAGCGCATGATGGGCATAGGGTTTGAGAATCCTGCCCCGAGAACCCCGACAACTGCGCCAGCCGCTGCCCCGACAAGCACACCAATTGCCACGCCGATCGACACGCCGAACGCCCTGCCGCCTGTGGCGCGGTATGAGGAGTTGAGTCGTGCGTCCGACACGCAAGGGACGTGGGTCGTTGTGCGAAAGTCCCCTGCCGTGCAAAATCCCAACATGGTGGGAGTGCCAACTTCAGGGGTGCGGATTGTGCCGATCTCGAACGTTCAATACGTCTCGGAGATGGAGGCGATTCCAACGCCCGCGCCTCGAACGAGCGGTTCGACTTCCGTGATGCTTCCTGAGCCAACGGGTGAAACGGCGTACATTCCCACGTCGCCGATGGAGGCTGCGTCTGGAGTCGTCGACCCAACGTGCGCGCCCGTGTGTGAGCCGATGTGCGAACCCGTGTGCGAGCCGTTTTGTGGTCCCCTTTTCGCGGGACCTTGTTTTCCATGTGGTCCCTGTGGACCTTGTGGGTATGGAGAGTTCCCCGGTCTCATTCCGCTGGCGGGTGATGCCATTCGTTTCACGGGCTGCACCGTCCTCAAAACAGGGCAAGTGGTCGTCGTCGGAACAGGTCGCGTCTTGTGCGGCGGGGTGCGTTTGGTTGGCAAGATTTTGTACAATCGCCCACTCCCCCCAATTTTTGCGGATGGTTGCTGCTTTGGGTCGGCTCCCGTTGTCGCGTCCGATCCCGTGTACCTCGAAAACGATCGCTTCCTCAACATGCCCGTGAGCTACACAACTCCCGCGCCAGCCGCTGCGCCAGCTGCCACGCAATATTACGTCGCTGCTCCGAATGCTGCGCCAGCTGCAACTGTCGCGCCAGTCGCAGCGCAGGTGGGGTCCGTCGTTTCGACGACTCCGCCCGCAACGGGAACCGCCGCGCTCCTCACGTCGCAAACACAGCACGTCCTTTTGGAAGACGGCGTTGAAGTGATTATCGAGCCAGACTCGCGATATTTTCCCGCAGTGCAAGCCAGCGTGAGTCAAGCCTCCTACGCCCCCCAGCAGGCGCCTGCAGCAGTGTATCCTGCGCAGAGCTATCCCGCGCAGCCTCGCGTTGCGGCGCAGTCGGTTCCGACGGTCGGGAGCGTGACGCCGGAAGGATACAAAATCACGCACGTCGAGCAGCCGAGAATCCAACTCGCTCCTGGAGAAGTTTTGGTCTCCGAGCAAGATTTTATTTTGGAGCCGCCGACGAAGTGGGAGCAGACGCCTTCTGCCGCGCAGCCTCAGGCGCCGGGAGTCGATCAGACTAGGGAGATGGAGAACAAGACGGTGTCGCATCGTCCGAACGTCGTGACGGTGTCGTATACGCCCGAGTCGCCCGCCGCCACGCAGCTTCCTGGCGCGCAGGCGCAAACGCCGCCCGGAAGATATGTCGTTCCGGCGACACGCCCCTCGCGCCCCTCGTTTTTGACGCTCCATAAGGCGGAGCCGATGGAAGAATGATATCCTGAAGTCGTACGCCCTCCGAGTGTGGACACTGTTTCCCCCTCGAGAGGGCTTCTGACACACCTCCTCAGAGGCGTTCTCACATTGGATTTCTCGCGCGCGATTTTTTCTGTTTCAACGTTCACGTTCACACCGCTTTTTTAGTACTTCTCGCTGAACTTTTCGATTCCGTCCTCCGTTGGAGTTTGCGCATCCTGGAAGAGCAAAACATCGCGCAAAATGGGAATTTATAATACTTCGCGTTGAAATTTCCCGTTCCGTTCGCCGTCGGAGCTACGCACCACGACTCGCAAAGCGTCGCGCAAAACGGGAATTTT
>JAUNBK010000133.1 GCA_030527105.1 Planctomycetia bacterium | reverse complement strand
GAAGTCCCTCTCAAACTCTCCTCCCAACCCCCTTCGTCCCCCAAATGGGTACCCACTAAATTTGCAGGCACCCACCAATGCGCGAAATCTTCCATCCCCCCCTTGCAAATTTTCGGGACATGTCCTATAATACAGCGATTTTATAAACAAACTCGATTCGTTCGTCTAGCCCAAGATAGGAGGGGAAAATGCCTCAGCGAGAGGATATTCACAAGGTTTTGATTATAGGTTCCGGTCCGATTATCATCGGTCAAGCGTGCGAGTTCGATTATTCTGGGACGCAGGCGTGCAAGGCGCTCAGGGCACTCGGATACAAAATCGTCTTGGTCAACTCGAATCCCGCGACCATAATGACGGACCCCGGCATGGCGGACGCTACTTATATCGAACCTCTCACGGTCGAGTCTCTTGAAAGAATCATCGCAAAGGAACGCCCCGACGCGCTCTTGCCAAACCTCGGTGGACAATCTGGCTTAAATCTCGCTTCAGAACTCGCAAAGGCGGGCATCATTGATAAATACAACGTCAAAGTTATCGGTGTCCAGCTGGACGCCATTGAGCGTGGCGAAGATCGACAAGCGTTCAAGGACACCATGGCGGCGTTGGGGATAGAGACCGCAAGGAGCGAAATCGCGAACACTCTCGACGAAGCGGAAGCGATTGCCGAGAGGCTTGGATACCCCGTCGTCGTCCGCCCCGCATACACCATGGGTGGTACAGGAGGAGGAATCGTATACAATCTAGAGGAACTCCGAGCCATTGCCTCGAGGGGATTGGCGGCAAGTCTCGTTCATCAAGTCCTCATTGAGGAGTCCGTACTCGGGTGGGAGGAGCTTGAGTTGGAGGTCGTTCGCGACGCGAAAAACCAAATGATCACGGTCTGTTTCATCGAAAATATCGACCCCATGGGCGTTCATACGGGCGATTCTTTCTGCTCTGCACCCATGCTCACCATCTCGCAAGAGCTTCAAAATCGGCTTCAGGACTATGCCTATCGAATTGTCGAGGCGATCGAGGTCATTGGTGGGACGAACGTCCAATTTGCGCACGACCCCGTGAGCGACCGTGTCGTGGTGATTGAGATCAATCCGCGTACCTCCCGCAGCTCGGCTCTCGCGTCGAAAGCGACTGGCTTCCCCATTGCTCTCGTTTCTGCCAAACTTGCTGCGGGTTTGACGCTCGACGAGATGCCCTACTGGCGCGATGGTTCTCTCGAAAAATACACACCCTCGGGAGATTATGTCGTCATTAAATTCGCGCGCTGGGCGTTCGAGAAATTCCGTGGCGTCGAGGATAAATTGGGGACGCAAATGCGTGCCGTCGGCGAGGTGATGAGCATTGGGAAAAACTTCAAGGAAGCGTTCCAAAAGGCGATTCGTTCTCTCGAGAAGGGGCGTGCCGGCTTGGGTTTTGCGAAAAACTTCCACGACTTGTCCCTCGAGGAACTTCTCCTCAAGCTCAATATCCCCAACAGCGAGCGCTACTTCCAAATGTACGAGGCGTTGCGAAAGGGGGCGTCCATCGACCTGCTTCATGAAAAAACCGGCGTTAAGGTCTGGTTTATCGAGCAGATGAAAGAGTTGGTCGACTTGGAGGAGACGATCCGCCAATCGACCGACGGCACTATCTCCGACGAGCTTCTCATTCAGGCGAAGAAGGATGGTTTCTCCGACAAATACCTCGCCCAGCTTCTGCACGTGAAAGAGAGCGCCATTCGCCAACAAAGAATCGCTCTCGGCTTGGTGGAGCGGTGGGATGCCGTCCCCGTGAGTGGCGTCGAGGATGCGTGTTATTATTACTCCAGCTACAATATTCCCGAGGACAAATGCTCCTCTAAAGTCTCTTCCAACCCCAAAATCATGGTGCTGGGCGGTGGTCCGAATCGTATCGGGCAAGGAATCGAATTCGACTACTGCTGCTGCCACGCTTCCATGGCGCTCAGGAAGGCGGGATTCGAGACGATTATGGTCAATTGCAATCCGGAGACCGTTTCGACCGACTACGACACGTCCGACAAGCTCTATTTCGAACCGCTCACGGTGGAGGACGTCCTGAGCATTTATGAGCACGAGAAGCCGAACGGCGTCGTGGTGCAATTCGGGGGGCAGACGCCTTTGAACATTGCAGAGGAGCTTGCTGCCGAGGGGGTACATATCCTTGGTACTTCCCCAGAAACGATTGCGCTTGCGGAGGATAGAGACCTCTTCAGAACCATGATGAGGAAGCTCAACATTCCGCAGACCGAGTCCGGGATGGCAAGCACGATTGACGAGGCGCTCGAAATCGCGCGAAAAATCGGCTACCCGCTCATGGTGCGACCTTCGTTCGTCTTGGGTGGGCGCGCGATGGAGGTCGTCTACGATGAGGAGTCCTTGCGTCGATACGTTTCGGCTGCCGTCGACGTCTCGCCTGAGCGACCGATTATGCTCGACAACTTTCTCGAAAACGCGATTGAGACGGAAGCGGACGCGATTTCTGACGGAACGGACGCGTTCGTCCCCGCCGTGATGGAACACATCGAACTCGCCGGCATCCACTCGGGCGACTCGGCGTGCGTTATTCCTCCCAAAAGCATCGCTCCGCGCCACGTCGACACGATTATCGAATACACAAAACGAATCGCGGTCGAAATGGGTGTCGTTGGGTTGATGAATATCCAATACGCCATTGCTCGCGACACGGTCTACATTCTCGAGGCGAATCCTCGCGCAAGTCGAACGGTTCCACTCGTCTCGAAGGTGTGCGACATTCAAATGGCAGCGTTGGCGACGCAATGTATGTTGGGGAAAAAGTTGAGTGAGTTGAATATTGCTCCGAAACACATCACGCACTATGGAGTGAAGGAAGCTGTCTTTCCGTTCAACATGTTCCCCGAGGTCGACCCGATTTTGGGCCCCGAGATGCGCTCGACGGGCGAGGTTTTGGGGATTTGTCACTCGTATGGTCTTGCCTATTTTAAGGCGCAGGAGGCGGCAAATTCGCAATTGCCCAAGTCGGGAGCGGTTTTAATCACCGTGAATGGATCCGATCGACCCGCGATTGGTCGAGCGGCGGCGCAGTTCGCGAAGTTGGGGTTCAAAATCCTCGCCACGGACGGTACCTACAAATTCCTCCTTGCCCAGGGAATTCCGTGCGAGAGAATCTTCAAAGTTCACGAAGGTTTGCGTCCGAATATCCTTGATGCCTTGAAAAATGGCGAAATTCAGCTCGTCATTAACACGCCGGCGGGGCGTTCGAGCCAG
The DNA here is from genome assembly GCA_030527105.1 of Planctomycetia bacterium. GTDB lineage: Bacteria > Planctomycetota > Planctomycetia > Pirellulales > Thermoguttaceae > RGIG3701. The sequence goes on along the minus strand of JAUNBK010000133.1, from coordinate 4,400 downwards.
TACGACGATTCGTACATTCGAAAAACTGCCATTCGGATGAAGATTCCCTACATCACGACCATTGCGGCGGCGGAGGCGGCTGCCAACGGCATTGTGGCGAGTCTCAACGACGAAATTGAGATTAAGTCCCTCCAAGAGTTTCATCAGTATCAAGATCATCAGGGAAACTAACGAGGAAAATCGTGGGGAACACCTCGCGACGAAGGAGTCAAACATGAAGAACGAGAGAAAATCGTTGGAGACAATCAATATTGCAATTCTAGCGGCTTTTCTCTTGTTTTTCTCTTTCGGTTGCGCGCCAGATGTTCCCCAACGCACGAGTGCCGCACCACGAGAAACGCAGCCCGAAACTCAAAGAGACACGCTAGGAGACACGATGGAATCTGCCCACTTTTTATGTTTTTCCAACGGAATCTTCATGGGAACGGAGTTTCGTACTTTATCAAAGAGCGATGCGTCCCCCTGCGAGTACTTCGTGAAGAACGTTTCGACGCTCGAAATGCGGCGTTTTGGCACCGTCGTTTCTGCGCAAATCGACCATCGAGACCATTTGGACGCCGATGGCAATTTGCTCGACTTCCAACTCATCATGGGAATGGGTGGCGAGCCGGTCGTTTATCGCGGAGCGAGAAGGGGAGACACCTTTCTCGTCTCGACGAGAAGCCAGGGAAACGAGCAGCAACACGCGCTCAACACGCCGCAAGAAAACTTCGGGGGCGCGTACGCTTTGGAGACGGAGTTGCGACTCAAACCACTCGCGCTCCACGAAAAGCGTACCCTCTTGAGGCTCGATCCTTCGATGCTCGTCTGGGTCTCGGTCGAGCTTGAGTGCGTGGACGTGGAGGAAACGTTGATTTTTAATGGGCAAAAATACCCCCTTTATCGTGTCGAAAGTCGTTCGACAATTCTCGCGCAAGAGAGCGGCTTGCCCACCCTCCAGCGTGAGTCGCTCTGGTGCGATGGCGATGGTCGCATTTGGAAGCGCTCCTCCTCTCTCTTGGGAATGACCAGTTGGCGTGTCTCCTCCGACCTTCGTGACGCGTTTTTGTCGGGAGGAAGGCGTCTGCCCGACTTTTTGAACAAACCCTCTGGGGCAAAAACCTCTCCCTTGAGCGATCCGTCCGATTTCGCCGAAAATTTTAGCGTCCCGGTCGTTTTTTCTTCGCCGGAGCCGCCAGATTGGAGTGCGTGTCGCGAGGCGCAATTCATCGTTCGGTGGTCGGATTCCGAGGCGACGGACGACTTGAGCGCGTTTTTCAGTTCCTCCGCGTTTCAAAAGGTTGAGAAGATCGACGATCGTTCCCTCCGCGTGACGACGAGGCATTCGTCCCAAACTCCTTTCGAGGTGTCGGGAGGCGACGCGAAAATCTTGCCCAGGGAGGGCGATTTGGAGCCAAACAACTTGATTCAATGCGACGACGACGAGATTCTCGCCTTGGCGAATCGGGCGTGTGGCGACCTCTCGGGTGCGTTGGAGGAGGCGCGGGCGCTCACGAGCTTTGCAAGCAACTTTATCGTTGAGAAAACTTACGCGCGTGGTTTCGTCACGGCTGCCGAGGTCGCGCGCAAGCCTGCGGGGGATTGTACCGAACACGCCGTCTTTCTTGCCGCTCTCGCCCGCGCGCGAAAAATCCCGACTCGTGTCGTGCAGGGGTTGATCTATGTGCCCGAGAACAAAAAAATGGTTTGGCACGTGTGGAACGAAATGTTCGTTTCGACGCCGGAGGGTGGGTGTTGGTTGGATTTGGACGCGACTTTATCGACTGCCATTTCGCCTGAAGCGAGCGTTCCGCCGAACCATCTTCGTATCAATTCGAGCGATTTTTCGTCCGCGCGCATGGCGCAAACGCTCCTGCCGTGCGCAAACTTGGTGGGGAAAATCGAGATTGAGTTAATTTACGCAAAATAGAGAGTTTGAGTTTCATGATTATCTCGTTAATTGGGTATCGAGCCACGGGGAAAACGACGGTGGCGCGTCTTTTGGCGGAGAGGCTTGGCGCGCCGTGGGCGGATTCCGACGCGGAGATTGAGCGGCGAGCGGGAAAAAATATCGCGCAGATTTTTGCCGACGAGGGAGAGAGCGTCTTTCGGGATTTCGAGGAGCGCGTCATTTTTGATTTGTGTCAGAGTGATGAATTAATCCTTGCGACCGGCGGGGGTGCGATTCTGCGAGAAAATACCCGTGCCCTTCTGCGTGATTCCGGATTCGTCTTGTGGCTCACGGCGCCTCCTGAGGTGATTTTGGAGCGCATGATGGCGGATGCCGACTCCGCAACCATGAGACCAAGCCTCACGAACCTGCCAGCTTTGGACGAAATTCGTGCGTTGTTGCAGGCGCGAGAGGCGTTTTATCGCGAAACTGCCACGATTGAACTGGCGGTGCAAAATTTCTCGCCGCAGGAAATTGTCGAGCAGATTATGATTATGGGCGGAATGCACGAGTGACTATACTCGCTCTCCTTTAAATTCCCGTTCTGCGCAACGTTTTGCGAGCCGTGGTGCGTAGCTCCGACGGCGGACGGAACCGGAAATTTCAACGCAAAGTATTATAAAGCGAATACGGTGGTGTAGAAAATGATCCTTTATTCAATCCTATTTTTGCTGGGAGTTTTGTTGGGCGCGCTTGCGAATCTCGCCGCAGAGTCGCTCGGGTGGTTTTCTCAACGCCGAAATCCTTGGCTTCCTACGGACTCGAAAACGCTCCAAAAGCCCGACTGGCGCGACAGGTGCCCGATTGTGGGTTGGGTCTTTTTCGCTCGAAAGCGTGCCGGGTGGGGAAGGTTTTTTTGGGTGCGTCCCCTTCTCGTCGAGATTCTCATGGGGGGGGTTGCGATCTTTTTCTATCGTTCCTCGGTCGAATCCATCCTCGCTATGTCGAACGCTTGTTCTATCCCGCTCGATTGGGGGGAGTTGCTCTCGATTTATTGTCGTTATGCGTTCCAAATGATTTTCGTATGGATTATGCTCTCCGCGTCGCTTATCGACATGGACGAGAAAACGATTCCGGATTCTCTCACGGTCTCAGGCACGCTTTTTGCGCTTCTCGTGGCGGCTGCGTTTCCGATCACGCTGCCTTGGGGCGTCGTGAAGTCGGAGATTCAGATGGTTCCTGAGCCGCATTGGGTGCAGGTGGTGGAGCCGATAGTGGTTCAGCCGCCGACGCAATTGTATTATTTCCCCGAGATTTTTTGGTCGCCGAAGTATTGTTCGCACGCGATTTTGCAACCTTTAAGCGCTTCCGCACCCTTCCCTGCGCTTGGCGTCATGCGGGAGGACGGCGTGGGAGGGCTTCTCTCTGCGCTTGCTTGTTGGGCAGGTTGGTGTTTCGCGCTTCTCGACCGGCGGTGGTATTCGAAACGAGGTTTTGGCGTTGCGCTTGCGATTTTTGTGCGCCGAATCCTTCGTGCCAAGGAGACGTCCGCCATTTATCGAATGTTCCAAATCGGACTCTTTTTCATCATATTCGTTTGGGTCTTCAACTCACCCCATTGGTTCAACCTCCACACGGCACTTCTCGGATTGGGGATTTCCGGCGGCTTTTTGTGGCTCATACGCCTCACGAGCGCGTTTGCCATGGGGCGCGAAGCAATGGGGTTTGGCGACGTCCTTCTCTTTGCCATGTTTGGTGCTTTTTTGGGTTGGCAACCTTGTATTATACTCTTTTTTATCGCACCTTTTGCGGGTTTGGTTGTTGGGCTTCTCCTCTGGCTTTTGCGGAAAGAAACCATCGTCCCCTACGGACCTTTTTTGTGTCTCGGGGCGCTTTTCGTGATGTGGAATTGGTGCTTCCTTTGGTATCTCACGCGTCCGATTTTCGCTCTCGGTGGTCGTCTTGCGCTTTTAGGCGCGGGCTGCCTCCTCTTGATGGCAATTTTGCTCTCCATCTCGCGTTGGATTAAACGCAGATTGGGCATCGACGCCTAAAACTCCCGAGGAACCACGGACGAGCGAAGAAAACGACGCCCATCCGTGGTTTTGCCAACCAAGGAGAACTCGAAATTTGTTAGCCGCCGCAGAAAACTGCCAAAAAGATAAAGGCGAGAAAGATAAGGAAAAGGACGCATCCAGCTTCCGTTGCAGGCTGAGTCGGTGAGTGCGGATTCACGGGCGTCGGCGTGTCTTTCCCGCCTTCGCAACCGTACGTGGTGCATCTCCCATTCTCCTCCCAACACGGCGCATGGTGTGGGATTTGGCACAATTGGCAAACGACATACGCTTCGTCGTATTCGATTGGCACCCCACAATAAGGGCAAACCTTTTGAATCGTCTGATGGTCTCGAATTTCAGATGGTAGCTTGGGAATGTCATCGACAGTAATAATAATTCTGCACATGGTTGAATACGTATCCGTCTGTTTTGAAGGTCTTGTTGAATGTGATCTTGTGGGATATGGTGTTGCT
>JAUNBK010000027.1 GCA_030527105.1 Planctomycetia bacterium | reverse complement strand
GTGGTATACTGATCTTATCGTCAAAAAGTCCGTGCGACTTTTGCGGGAATTTTATTGGAGAAGTAGTATATAACGCTGGAAGACACAAATGCTCCGGGAATCGGTTGATTTTTCCACCAATGATTTTGTCCTCTCACGAGGGAGTTGTGCGCTTTTGTGGGCGATTTTGCTCGGGACTCTCGCCTTTATGGTCTTTTTCCCCGTCTCAAATTGGAACGGAATCTGGTTTTGCCTGATATTTGGCATTGGGTATCCACTCGTTGCTCTCGCTCAAGGCTGCTTGAACTTCAGGAAGCATTTAACGGGGTACGATGTGGAGCTTCTGGATGGAAAATTCACATTTTCAGAGCGTTTCAATCACGATGAGGAGTCGTTTGTTGGCAGCGCGCAAAGTTCTGTTCTTCTCGAAGATTGTCGCTGGCGGCAGGGCTTTGTGGAAAACAGCGTGTCGTGCAACAATTATAGCTGGAGATTCCCTCTTTTTCCGTGGCGAAGCGTGCCAGTGCTGGAACTTGTTTTTCGCTCGAGCGATTTGGCGGACGGACAATCGCGACGCCTTTATCACCAACAGTGCGTTTATCCACTTGGTTTTTCGGAAGCGACACGCGAAACGTGGCGGCAGGTGTTGGAGGACAAGGGAGTTCTGCGCCTACCAAATCGCTGGCGTTGGGAGGCATTGTGTCATGGGCTCGCGCTCTACCTTGGAGTCGTTCTCGTCGGGGTGTGCTGCCCTGTGGGCATGAAGTTTTTCTTCTCGCTTATTGAAAACGCCAACTTCTCTTTTTACCCGATGAGTTGGTTTTTTCTTGTGCTCCTTATCCCGTTTCTTTTGCTTCATTTCTCGTATTGGCTCACGGGGAATACGGACTCAGATTTGGATGAAACACTAAAGTCATACATTTTTTGGTGGATGATATTGCCCCCGATCATCGACGTGTGCGTGTTTGGCGTGCTCTTTTTTTGAATCACGCATTCTTCTCAATCGTGCGACGGAAGAGACCTTAAAATCCACCAAAATTTGCGACTAAATGTGAATTTTGCAAAAACGAATTTTGTGCGAAAGGTTTCTCAGGGAAACGAATTTTTTTGGAAGTTGGCATGGGAGTAGAACGTCAAAGTTTGAGGAGACACCAGACCGCCCACACACGCTCCTTGGGGGTCTTCAAATTTTGGTGGTTAAAATAGGCAAAAAGGATGTTTTGATCCACCTGAGCCGAGAACGGAGCGCAGCGTAGTGCTGTGTCCCCAAAAATAAACAATAATAGCGAACGAAGTGAGCGGTCAAAAAGTTTTTTGAAGGAGTGTTTGAGAGGAAACAAATTTTCAAAAATGTTTTCTCTCAAGAGGCTGGAAAATTGCTAGCCAACACGATTGTGTTTTAAAATTGACACAACAGTAGCTCCAGATGAAACGCCGAGCGATTCTCCCTTCCGTCCAGAACTACGGGCTACGCCCTTCGTTCTCGGCTCCGTAGAATCTCGAACGTAAACTTTTTTGAGGGCACGCCGCTCCTCGTCAATTTTGCTAGGGGGACTGTTTTTTTCGCGAAAAATGGGTATAATGGGAAGTCCGTAGTGGGGCGTTTGCGTGGCGCGCGGACTTGAATGCGAGAATCGTCGGAACTGCCAAGCTGTCAATTTAGAGGAGTGGATTAGATGGAAAAATTTCAAAAATTTACTGGCGTGGTCTTGCCGATGGATCGCGCGAACGTGGATACGGATCAGATCATGCCGAAGCAGTTTCTTAAGCGCATTGAACGGTCTGGATTCGGACAGTTTGTTTTTTATGATTGGCGCTTCAATGAGGACGGAACGGAGAATCTGGATTTCGAGTTGAACAAGCCGGAGTATCGAGGCGCGACGATTCTCCTCGCGCGCCGCAATTTCGGCTCTGGCTCCAGTCGCGAACACGCACCGTGGGGGTTGGCGGATTATGGTTTTCGCGTCCTGATCGCACCCAGCTTCGCGGACATTTTCTACAACAACACATTCAAAAATGGGATGCTCCCTATCGTTCTTTCGGAGGAGATCGTTCAGGAGTTGTTTGAGCGCGCGACACGCTATCCCGACTACGAAATGGCGGTCGACTTGGAGGGGCAGACGCTCTCCGACGCCTACGGACTCGCGCTCTCTTTTGAGGTGGATGCATTTCGAAAGCGTTGCCTGCTCGAGGCGCTTGACGATATTGGTCTCACGCTCGAGCACGAACCCGAAATTGCTGCGTGGGAGAAGGCGAACTCGTGAGCTTACAAATAACGGAAGATATCGCGATTCCTCTGTCGGAGATTACAATCACGTATTGTCGCAGTGGTGGTCCCGGCGGGCAGAACGTCAATAAAGTATCGAGCAAGGCGCTTTTGGTGTGGAATCCGTATAAAAGCGCGGTGTTTGCCACTCGGGAACAGGCGCTTCAACGGTTGCGTTTGCTCTATCCTTCCCATTTTAGCAAGGAGGGGGAGTTGCATATCACGAGTTCCCTCACGCGCGCCGCGCCGCGCAATCGACAAGATTGTCTCGAGAAGTTGGCAAATATGCTTCGTCGAGCGCTTCACGAGAAGAAGCGACGGATTCCCACGCGTCCTAGCAAGGGAGCCGCCGCCAGACGTCTGGACGAAAAGGCGCGAAACTCCCAAAAGAAGGCGAATCGGCGCGGAAATTTCCTCTAAAATAAAAAATATTACAGGAATTCCTACTCGGGGGGACTTGAAAAAAAAGAAATTTCGGGTATAAATGAAGCACGTTTGAGGAAGATAAGCGAATGGCTAGCGGTCTCATTGGAAATGAGATGCCCCTGACCGGGGTTGCGGGTTCGAGTCCCGTGTCTTCCGTTTTATAGCGCGTCTTTTGGTCGATTGGCTTAGTCTGAATAAGGGAGATTCGCCCCCTCCCTTGGGGAGGATGTGTCCTTTCGAGCGGCAGTTTCCGCCGTTCGTGGCTTTAAGGGCGTTTCCGAATTCTGGGCGATTGAAAGTGTCTCCAATCTCCTGTATGGCGCGCGAAGGCAAGGGGGGGCTGGTGTCATTTCGCGTGAAATCCTGACGATCTGTCTGTACCTGAACTTCGTACCTCGGTTTGCGAGGCGTGGGGGTCGTGGTGTGTCGCGCCAGCGACGGATTCAGGGCGAAATTCCCAACGCGAACTGTCATATTACTCGATCTTAATTTCACACAGAATATCCGCTCGAAAAATCATCGAAAGCCGTTTTTATGACCACTCACGCAGTGTTTCAAACAAGTGGGAGCCTTGTCGCGAGATTGCGCCTCGCTCGGTATGTACTTCGCAGCGAAGTGCTGGGACCCGGTGTACGCGGTGTCGTTTGGGTGCAGGGTTGCGCGAGAAATTGCCCCGGCTGTACGGCTCCAGAAACGCATGATTTTTCTCTCGGTTTTGAGATGGACGTTGTGGATCTGGCGGATCGATTTTTGTACTCGCCAGATTTGGAAGGGCTGACGATTAGTGGTGGCGAGCCTATGGAACAGGCTGAGGGGCTGGTTCTTTTGGTCGAGATGATCCGAAAGAGTCGGGAAGATTTCTCGTTTTTTTGTTTCACGGGCGACCGACTCTCTCGGCTTCAGGAGTTTGGGACTCCAGCACAGAAGCGACTCCTTGAGGCACTCGACGTTCTTGTCGATGGTCCCTATGTGCAGGAACTTCATGCCGACCTACTTTGGAGAGGGTCGCGGAATCAGTGTGTCCATTTTTTGACGGATCGATATCGGGAGTACGAGAATCGTCTCTCGGAACCTGGGCAAGGGGTGGAGTTCGAGTTTGATGAGCGTGGTGTTCCGCAGTGGACGGGCATCCCTCCGCGACCGGGATTTCGGGATGAGTATCGAGAGAAAATGCGTGCTCACGGGATTGTGATCAGTTAGAAAGGAATTGACGAATGAGCGGGAGCAAAGATACAGTCGTTGCGGTGGCGGATACCGGTGCCGAATTAGCGGGTTCCGCAGTTCTTGGTCTGCTGGCGGTGGCGACGGCGGCAGCCGCTGTGACCGGAGTGCTCGCTTTCTATGGTGGGAAGGTTGCTATCAAAGGCACCAGGCTCGCGGGAGAAGCCCTTGTCGCGACGGGGCAGGCTGCCGCAGATGGCGTCCGAAAATATCAAGAGTACCAGCAGGAACAGCAGGCAATTCGGGAACGCATGATGGCAGAGAGACTCTTCCGCCAGCGGAAAGAGACTTCAGAGTCGGCGCAGCAGGTTGAACGTCAGATCGCGTCGTTCGTGCGAGAGGTGGCGTTTCGAGACGAGGGATTGGACGAGTTCGCGCAGGAGGTGGGTGCCATTTTGCAAAAGGCTCCCGAAATGACGTTGGAACAGCTTGTGCGCGCGACGCAGGAGCTGCGTAAAAAACAGAAGCGCCTCGAGAATCTCAAGACGCTTAAGAAACAATTGGACACGCAGCGCGCAGAGATTCGGACTCAGATTCAACAGACGGAGGATTTCATTCGTTCGAATGCTGGCGAAAAGAGCGCGGAATTCTTACGGCAGCTTGAGACGCTGCGTGCGCGATTAAATGATGCGACGCTTCAAAATTTCTCTACCGTTTGCCGGCAGTGGTCTGCTTGGCAGATTCAGATATCGGGGCAAATTCGAAGCGAGGCAGCTTACTCGAGGGGGACTCTGCTCTTGGACGCGCTCTGGAACTCGCTGCCGGTTTCGCGAGAGGTGGCAAAGACGTGGGAGTCGACGACCGTTGCGCAACTGGAAAGAATGGATCATTTCATCCGCAACCAAAGAGCCGCCCATCAAATTCCCGCATTGGAGAGGGAGTTGGCAGAGTTTCAAAAATTGTTCGAGCCATTTTTGGTGAAAATTCAGGAATCTCTCCAGATTCAAAATGAGCGACAGGCGCAAAATGAGAAAATTCGTGCGGAGTTTCTCCCGCAGATCGAGGAGTTGGAGCAGATGCTGACGCTTGCCTCAACGGAAATCGTGAAACGATGGAGCGCCTCCGACTTGGAGTATCTTCATTCCGCGCTCGAAAAAATGAGCCAGCAAGTCGACAATGGCAATTTCGAAACGATTCAAAATGATATCGAGAGTTGGAAGTACCAGTTTGAAACAATGCTCACCTCGGCAGGAATAAAACAGCGCGAGTTTGAGCGCCGAAACTATATTGTGCGCTCGCTGCGATCCGTTTTGCCGGAGATGGGTTTCACGATCCGTTCCGTGCAAAACGAACCTGCGGTGTCTGGTCCGAATGAGTCCGAAACGATTTTGAGACTCGTGCCCCAATCAAGGTCGGGAAGCGGAAAAGAAAGCATCACGATCACGATTCCGCACTCGGAGAGCGCGCCCGTGAATTATCGTTTTGATGGCTACCCGATCAAGAAAACGAGGGAGCAGGGGCAGCCGATTGTCGAGAATGACGATGGCAAGAGAATCGTGCAGGAAGTCACCACGAAACTCCGTCCGTTTGGTATCGTTGCGGGCGCGCCCACGTGGCAGGGAAATCCCGATCGTATTCGCAAAGGAGCGAAGGACCTTCCGAATTCAGAGGGACCCGTCACGGAAGAGACTTGGAGTGCGGAAGCTCACGAGACGAAACATCGCTATTTATAATACTTCGCGTTGAAATTTCCGGTTCCGTCCGCCGTTGGAACTTGTGCACCTTGGAACCTGACACTTCGAGAAAACCGAAATTTTTACATAGAATAATGCCTCGGCGTTATCGGCACAAATCCGCATTCGAGAAACACAGCAGAAAGTGAGGAGCAAAAGGCATGACCAATCCTACCTCCCCAAACAACTGGATAACGCAGATGGACAAGCAGCTTCGGCGAGGAAAGCACGTCCTTCTCTATGGGAATATTCACGATCGATATCGAAGTAGAAGTAGATACGACAGACTTGAAAAAACGTTGGATCATTACTTTTTAGACTGCGGCTACTCTGGCATCGTTCACTTCAACATTGCGGAAAACGCCCACGTCGAACCGACGGATTTTCGCCTCCCCAAAAGTCTAGACAGCCTAGACACTCTGAATTGCACGGCAGAAATCTGCAATATCTTGGCTGAGCAGGAAGAATCTCCCGTTGCGGCAGTTTTCGAATTTGCGGACAGACTCTACTCCTCTCCGCAGCAGCAGAATGAGCAGGAACGGAAATTGCTCGTACTCCTCCAGAAGACCCTCCCCAAAACCCGTCGGATCAATCCTGAGGTTTTGATTCGAAATCTTGTGCAAGCTCGGGATCATGCTCTAGAGAATGCCTCCAAGCCGCCGATTCGCTTGCCGCAGGAATTGGGAGGTCGGCAAAACGCAATGATCTTCATCGCGTCATCGCTTCAGTCCGTTCCTGCCTGGTTTTATCAAGACCACCCAGCCATTGAACCTGTGCGAATCCCGTGCCCGGAGAATAGCGAACGTGAGGAGTTTTTTCGCCAATTCATGAATCGTTTCATTGCGCCAGAGGTGCAGTGCGACGAACGCGAGAAAGAAAAAATTGTGCGTGCGTTCGTGGAAAATACAGATGGTCTCATGGTTTCCGATATGATTTCGATTTCCGCAACGGCCCAAAACGAGAGTCGACTTGCTCGCAACGCGCGAGAAATCAAGGAGCTTATCTTTTATTATCGCTACGGCGACACGGAAGATCCGTGGGAAAGTTTCAATCAGGAGAAAATTCGCTGCGCATTTGACGAAATCACTCGGCGCGTCATTGGTCAAGATGAGGCGGTGCGAAGTATCGTTAATATGCTCAAACTCGCGAACGTTGGCGTTTCTATGTCGCAGTCGTCCAGCTACGCAGGGGGAAAGCCGAAGGGAATCTTCTTTTTCGTGGGACCTACTGGCGTCGGAAAGACGGAACTTGCAAAATCGTTGGCAGAATTGATCTTCGGAGACGAAAATCGAATGCGACGTTTCGACATGAGCGAATATTCCGAAAGCCATGCGGCAGAAAAACTGACCGGATCGCCACCCGGATACGTCGGATACGAGGAGGGTGGGCAACTCACGAATTATGTTCGAGAAAATCCGTTTAGTATCCTACTCTTCGACGAAATCGAGAAGGCAAACGGAAAAGTTATGGACAAATTCCTTCAAATCCTCGAGGATGGTCGTCTCACCGATGGGAAAGGTTCGACCGTTTATCTCTCGCAGTCGATCATCATTTTTACGAGCAATATCGGCTCTGAGACGCTCTCCAACAAGACAAATTTGAATCAAATCTCGGACTCCGCGCCAAGCTACCAGCAGATTTGGGACCACTACTTTTCGGAGGTTCAGAACCATTTCGTCTCGAAACTTGGTCGTCCAGAGATATTCAATCGTCTTGGCAACAACATTCTTGTTTTCGACATTTTGCGTCCCACACACATTCGAGGAATTTTCGCCAAATTCATGCGCAACCTCGAGCGTTCCGCCCTTGCGAAGCAATATACGCTCGCGTATGAAACTTCGGATGGGACACAGACGCCGAAGGCGGAGGAATCTGCTTTGTGTCGGTGGATCATGGAACTGATGAAGAAAGGAGACAACCTGCTTTATGGAGGTCGGCGCATTCGCGTACGGATGGAAGAAAAAATCGAACAGCCTCTCGCAGGGTGGATTTTCGACCACGCGCCTTCGGAAGGCAGCACGCTGTTTCTTGGAATCAATGATGGAAAACTCACCGTCCGAGGACTCAATTAATGCACAATTCCAAAACGTTGCCACTTGATTCCTCTACAACGGTGGAGAGGCTTGCTGCACTTGGTGCCTATCAAAACGTTCGCATTTTTTCGGGAATACTCCGCTCGTCGCTTGATTCCGATGGTTTTGGCTCCGCAGAGGAATCTTGTCGTGACATCTGGTTTCTCGTGGCACCGGAGAATGCGCTCATTGCGAAAACCTGGGAAAAATGGCAGCAGTCGACAAAAAATTGCTCCGACGCGCTTCAATGCCTGAGGACGGGGCAAAAACAGAATATTGCTTTTGCTGTTTTTGAAGCTGCCGATCGTTTGTTCGATAAGAACGACCCAGAAGATACCGTGCCGAAAGATAAGGAGACCGATTTCCTTTCCTTTGTCTGTTCCGCAGCGTCCGAGCTTGCCGACTGCGGAGTGACTTTCTCCAGATGGAGTCCCGATCTTCTCGCCATTGTCAAATACGGAGAAACAATCGGGTGGAAACTTTTGCCGATCGCTCCGGTGGTGGAAAAAAAGCCCTCCGAGAATGAGGCGTCTTTCAAGAAAGAGGCTCTCGCGAGGACAATCCGTTTGTTCGATTCTCTGCCCCACCTCATGCTTTTGGGGACGGAGCCGTGTGGCGCGATCTTCCGAGAAATTGCGGCACAAAACCTCCCTGTCGAGCTGTTGGAAAGCCTCCCTTATTGCGATACATGGGAACCTTTGGCAAAATCGGGAGAAACGCCGCAAGTCCGTCGTGAGCAAGACGCCTCTGCGGTGAAACTCCTTTGGACTCCAGATACGGGGCAACCTTTGAGGTTTCTCGTTGTGGATTCCTCCAAGGCGAAAGAATGGCAGGGACGATTCATCTGGGAGTCCGAATTGCAGACTCTTGGAGACGATGTGGGGAGGCACCCAACGTTTCGCTTAGATGTGGATCAACGCGCAGGTTCCGCCTCGTGGCGCAAACTCCCGGACGATTCTCGTTATGAAACGATTCATCTTCTCCCGATCAAGCCGTTTAAGCAATGGTTCCAGTGTGGAGAAATCATTGCGTTGGGCGGACCAGACGACGCGACGATGTTTGACGCCTATTTCGACGCAGAGAATGGGGAACTTGTCGTGGCTCTTTCTTGGTCTGCGGACGTGAAGGTGAGGAAAATCCGAATTGTCGTTCGTGAGGACCGTTTTGCCGCTTCTGCCGAGGATGTGGGGCAGGGAATTCAGCGCACGGAGCAACGACTCTCCATCAATCATCCGGCTCGTATTCCGATCGATTTTGACGCTTGCATATTCGTTTCGATATTTAGCGAAGTGCGCGTGGGGAACCGCGTTTTCTTCTCATTGGGAACCGATCCGCAAAGTCGAAAACAGATATGTAAAGAACGATAAACCCAATTCAATGGAGTGTAGACATCATGCCATTCATACGACCATGGAAAAGATTATTGTGCCCCTTCTGCTTCGAGTATTTTCGACCGGGGCACGCTCCGCTTCGTGTGATTTCGAGCGACGAATATGAAAACGACGAGGTTGTTCAAAAATTTTTGGATCTTGACCAAGCCGTGATGATGCGACCAGTAGAACCGCCACCTACGGGTTTTCTTAACTTGATTCGTTATTTTTATTTTCCGAAGGTTCGTGAGCGAGGAAGGCGTATCGTCCGGCGAATTTGCCCTCATTGCCACATGGATTTGCCGAGCCAAATGACAAATAATGGGAAAAGCACGGACATCATCGCGGTCACGGGGTATCGAGCGTCAGGGAAAAGCAATTTTTTCGGGGTTTTGATTGATGCTTTGGGCAATCGCTATTCGGCGGAGGTGGGATTGAATTTGCTTTCGCTCGAAACGTTTTCGATTTCAACACTCTCGACGGTTAATTCCTCCTCGCTTTATGGATACCGTTATGGACAGTATCTTAAATCTGCGCGGAATCCGATCGCAGTTCCCGCGACGCGCTCTGCCGTTCAGAATAGAGAAATCCGGATTCCATTGATTTATCGATTGAATCTGACGAAATTCAATTGGAAACAACGAATTCTTCATCCTTTTTCGCATATACGACCGGTTGATTTGGTGCTTTTCGACGCTGCTGGCGAGGATATGGACAGCCCCGAGGCGATAGCGCTTTATGCACGCTACCTTGCGCGAGCGTCCGGGATTATCGCGCTATTCGACCCGCTTTCCTATCAAAGGATTCGAGGGAAAATCATACAAGAGCTTGACGAATCCACCCTCGTCAAGGAGGGGGTTTCGGATGATGTTGTGGTCGCGCAAATTCGGAGGGCGTTTGAACGACAAGGCGCTCTCCCTGAGCGGAAAATAAAAACTCCCTTGGCGGTCGTTATTTCGAAATTCGATCTCCTCCGAAACGTGGAGGGGTTGGAGCCTTCCGTCTTTCACGATCACAAACACGAAGATGGGTTTGACGCAGAGTCTGCGCAAGAGGTTTCGGGGCACCTTCGTCATTTTCTGCTGGAGAACGCTCCGCGACTCATTAGCGATGTTGAGGCAAATTTTCAAAATATTCAATTCTTTGGAATGGCGTCGCTTGGGCGCACTCCGGTCGAAAATCAGCCGATTGAATCCATTGAGCCGATTAATGTCGCGGACTCGCTCTTCTGGCTGCTTAATAAACTTGGACATTTGCAAACAAAAGAGGATATGAAATCATGAAGCAAATTTATTATACATTTTGTTGCGCGGGAAAAAGTGTTGTACGTGGTGCCGGCGGCGACCGCCCTCGCGCCATTTCTAAAGGTATTAGCGGTACAGAGGCGGAGCAGATTAAAAAACTTTGCTTCTATTCTATTTCGATTCAGCCGTTTCTCGAAAAGAAGATGTCTCGTGAGGCGATTCTCCAAAATGCGCCCGTTTCGCTGAAGCTCTGCAATTCACCCGTTGGTCGGGTTGTTGTGCATATTTGCGACGCTCTCCCCGACCAAGAAACGAGTCGTGAGGGAAACTACTTCGCGCATGTACTCACTTCGCTCCCCGAGAAATGGACGGCATACGATGTGCTTTCACTTTGGGGAAGTCCCTCTTGGGTCATAAAGGACGAGAATGATTTTCCTGAAATTTTGCCTGAATTGGAGGACAGCAGCTTTCAAAAAGGAATCATCAATGACCAATCGTTTGTCGATTTTCTCAATCGTGACCCTGAGAATATCGATATCTTCAGGTTTCTTCTCAAAGCGTGGTTCTCAAAAACACCTGACCAAAAAATTGTCTTCGTTTGCGAACCCGAACGGTCGGCATTCGCTCTGTGGGGCTTGACGCGCTGTTTCCCTCAAAAATATTGGAATTCCCTCACCTTTTCCACCTACGAAAGCCCCTCCGTGACCATCTCCCAAGAGGTCGTAGCTTTTGCTGGAACAGGAGATTATTCCGATCAAGACGAACTTGTGTTCAAAACGCTCAGACAAAGACAAGATTTTAGGTTCTATTGGCGGAAGGACGGCGGGAGCAGTGAGGAGGAGCCTAGGGCGCAGTATCCGTTCTGGGACGAGTTGATCTGTCGTTTTTGCGAAGGAAAATTGAATTTCTTCTTCGATTTTCTCAAAACTGTTCCGGATCGCTATGAACAGAGTGTCGAGTGGCTCCAATTTTTCTGGATATTTCGTTTTCATCAGACAAATTTGAATTTGAAGCAGCTCCGCACCGCTTGCACCGTCCCTGAAATCAACAAAGTAGCGGCAACTGCCCTCACACAGTCTGGGCGCTTTTCGCTCTCAGAGCAACTCACCTGCTTCGACGTTCTCAGAAATGAGGAGCGAGACCTTCTCCTCAATCGAATCCTTCATGAACACACCATTGCTCAGCTTCGAAATATGCCGGACTTTCAACGACTCATCATCCAAGGGTTTGAGACACCCGCACCTCCAGAGGAATCTACAAAGGAACCGGCGGCAGCGGAATCCTCGACAGCAGCGCACAAGGAAAATGCGGCTTACGCTTCCGCGCCGATGGAACAGAAATCTAAAGGTTGCCTACTGGCGCTCTTTTTTCTTCCTTTTTTGATTTTTAATGCGTTGCGTTGAATTTTTGGGAGAGCAGTGTGAGTTCCTCGTCATTCAGGTCAAATTCCACAAGATCGTTGAATCCTACCCCCATTTGGCAGTTGCATCCAAAGTTCCTCATCTGCTGTTGGATGCTTACACTCGGTTTGCTCGTGATTTTCCCCATGTGCTCGACTTGCGTTTATGCAATTGGTGCTCTCGTTGCGGGCATTCTAAACATTCTCGACTGGATCATTTGTGTTTTAATTATCGTTTTAGGGCTGGTGGTCGGCTGTTTCGCTATCTCTAACAATGAACGCAATTCCAACAGCAGCCAAATGAATACCGACGTGGGCTGCGGAAGTCTGATCGCTTTTGGCATTTGGATGTGCATTGTTAGCACTCTTTGCTCTCATATTTGGGGATTTTTTGACAAAGCAGCGGTCGATACTTTTGAAACGTTTTCTCTATTCAGTGCGAATATTTCACAAATGGCAAGTGATATTCAAATTTATTATTGGGGTTGGGTGCCTGGCGGACTCGCTCTTGGAATTGCTTCGGTCTCGCTCGTTTCGCTCCTGACGCTCCTCTTTTTCGAGTGGGTCGCGCACTTCGGAAATCGAACTTTCCTTTGCCACCATGCCGACTGTGGAAAGCGTGTGCGACCGATCTATTCTTGCCCGAATTGCGGCACGCGTATTGAACGACTGAGGCCGTCTTCTGCTGGTATTTTTCGCGTCCCGTGTCCATCTTGCCAAACGTATTTGAGCACTCTCAATCTCTGGGGGCGCGGGCGTTACACGAAAGCCTGCCCAGAATGTGGGAGGAACCTCAATATTCGGGGAATTGGCAAGTATCCAGTAAAAAAAATAATGCTCGCAGGTTCCCACGGCTGCGGAAAAACTTCCTATCTTGTAAGAGCGCTCACGTTCGGTTCTGGGGCGCGCGTGGGTGGGATTCAATTTGCTGATGCCGACCAAGAAAAAACAATGCGCAATGCTTCGAGTGCAATGGACAGAATGGTATCTTGCCAATCGACTCCGCAGTGTCGGATTCCCGCGGCGGTTCCTATTCTCGCCCCCCACGGTCTCTCATCGTCGCTTTGTTATCTCTACGACTCGGCTGGGGACGAATTTAGTGACAGTCCGAATAGACCCTCCTGTTCCTATTGCGAAGATTTGGACGGCATCCTCTTTTTCGTCGACCCTTTTTGCGAAACGTCTTTTATGAAGAAAAATCCCCTCCCGACCCCAAGGATCCCTTCTGATTTTCGGACGGCTCAAGAGCACCCCGAAATTACCGCAAGCAGACTTTGCGTTATGTTGGAGCGCATGTTGGGGTGCCGGTCGGATGTGCGATTCAAGTATCCGATTTGCGTCGTTTTGACAAAAGCAGATATTTACTTATCGCACCTTGAAAATAGGGGGATTCTCGATGTTTCACGAGATGCTATCGCTGACTCCAACAGCGAGCGACGCATTGAATCGCCACGCAAAATGACAACAAGTCCAGATTCTCCGAACGAGAAGGTGTGTTTAGACCTTGACACGGAGATTCTTTTCAAAAACTCGAGAGAATTTAACCAGTGGACGACAGCCCAAAGTCGTCTCGTTCGCCAGTTTCTTCTGGATTGCAATATGTGCAATTTCGTGAGTATTCTTGAAACGCGTTTCCAAAAAGTCGAATACTTCGTGAGCAGTGCGTATTTGGCGTCGCCGAAAGCTAAATTTTGTACGTTCAGTTCCCTAAAGTCCTTACTTCGGAGAATCCATTCCAATTTTGTGTAAAATTGCCGCTTGTCGGTAGGCAAAAAACTTTATACTCGTCTCCAGAGGAGTGGAGTGCGAAAAAAAGGCGCAGAAGGAGGAAAATCGCGAGAAATCGCGGATTCGTTGTCGGATTGAACACGTTTTCTCACCAGATGGACAAGTCATTTGCGGGCGCCGAAAGATTTGCTCCATTGGTCTGGCGCGTGCATGAGTGATAATTCGGTTCCAAAACCTCGCGTGTAATATGTTTCGACTAACGATTTTGATGCGAAAAAATGGGGGAATTTTGTTGAACGAAATACAAAAAACAAGTGCAAAACGCGGATTTTGTTATATACCCGTTCTCCTATAAAATTCCCGTTTTACGCGACGCTTTGCGAGCCGTGGTGCGCAAGCTCCAACGGCGGACGGAAACGAAAATTTCAACGCGAAGTATTATAAAACAAATTTTGAGTGAAAGGTTTCGTAGAAATGCGAAGGTTTGGGAAGTTGTCTTAAACTATTCAACTTGCGGAACGTTTGATTTGCCTCGGACGGACAAGACTCCCCAGCACGCCACGAGCGCAAGGAACGGGAGAAGCTGCGCCACGCCGCCAAATCGAGTGAAAAACGTCCGCCGATCGTCTTTTTGCACGGTGGTAAGGAGGAAGCCTTCCTCTCTAGGGGGGACTTCCTGCTCAATGACGCCGTTGCTCGTGATGGCGGCGGAGATGCCGTTGTTTGCCGAGACGAGGAGCGGGAGACGATTTTCCACGGCGCGAAGGACGCCGCACGCAAGATGAAGCTCCTGCGCGTGAGATCTGCCGAACCAGCCGTTGTTTGTTAGATTGATGAGACAATCGGGATTCTGCCCCGCCTCGCGAAGCGTCGCGACTTGCTTGCGTATAAGGCGACCCATCACGGATTCGAAACAAATGTTGGGGCAAATCGACAACCGATCACCATCGCTCGTTTGTATCGAAAACACTTTAGGACGCTCGCCGGGCGTTGTGTTGCCGATCGGCGCGAGTTCCTCCAATGTGGGACAAAGTCGCGTGAGAAAGTCCATAAAGGGAATGTATTCTCCAAACATGACGAGGTGCATTTTGCCGTAGGTGCCCTCGTCTCTTTGGATTTCGTTCGCGCCGAGCGGGGCGAGAATGGCGGAATTGTAGATTTTCACGTCGTCTTGTGTGTAAAAAAGTACCGTGCCGCCAGAGAGAACGGAGGCGTTGGCGCGAGACGACCATTGGAGGAAATTGAGGTGCGAGTACTCCACCGCCTCGGGTAATCGACGCGCGAACGTCTCGTACGACATAGGCGTGCCGTCGTGATTCACAAGTCCCTCGGGCTGCCACGGCTTCTCCTGCGCGAAAAGAACCATTTCACGATAAATCGACTCGGGGAAAACGACCAAATCCGCATTCTTACCCTCTTTTTCGCACGCCTCGACCGCAAGACGCAGCACGCGATCATATGTTTCGTCCGTCGCACGGCGCAACTCGGGCGTGACTTCAAGCGCGGCAGGGACATTCCCCTGCAGAAGCACAATTCGCCCACGCGGAGGATTCTCGTTCGTCTGATGCAGTCGGAAAAAACCGTACGATAGCACGAATCCGAGAGCAACGACTCCCACACCCAAAGCGATCATTCGCGTGGCGGCAGCCTTCGGCGCAGGCGACCAGTGCGGCACGACCAGAAGCGCGGCGCAGGTCGAAATCAGCATGAAAATCGCGCTGGTTCCCCACTCGCCGAGGATATCTGCCGTCTGAATCATGATCGGGACTCGATAAAACGCGTGGCACGCGCCCGAGACGGGCAGCCCCACAATCCACGCCCTGGCGACGTCGCACGCCGCCCACAAACAAGGCGCGAAAAAGAGAATCGCCCACACCCTCCGCGCGGGAGAGACTTTTTTGACGAAAAACCGGAGCAGCCCGCTCCAAATTGGAATATACGCGCCCAAATAGAGCGCGAGCAGGAAGACAAGCAGGTAGTTGATGGGGTGAGGATAGCGTAAAAAATGGACTTCAAAGAGCCAGAAGAGCGTCCCGACAGCCCAAAGAGCGAGCCACGCGAAACGAGGTCGGGGTTCTCGCAACGCCGCCGCGACAAAACACGACAGGGAGACGAAGCCCCCCCAAGGCAGCCCAAAAGGTGGGAACGCAAGCCACGCGCACACCATGCCCGCCGCGAGAAGGAGATAAAAACGCACAAAACCTCCCGCAGAATCTGCTTTCGTCTTCATTTCATGCCTCGTCCTGTTTCGCTTGAAGTACCCTGCCCTACATGTCTCTCAACACCTTTTGCTCCTCAATTTCGTCCAGCGAGTGGAGCGTTCCTCGATTGCATCCCTTGCACGTCCGAGAGATTTTCTCCCAATCCTCGCACGACTCCAAATTCGACGCCCAAAAAGGCCAAGTTCGACACTGAATCGGACGCACATCGTAGATTCGGCAGTCGAGATGAATCCTGTCAAAAAAGACACAATCGCCGTTTGGGAACTCAATAAGACTCTTTCGTCTCCCGACCTTTCTCACGAATTGGTTTTCAAACTCGTCGAAATTCAAGCCGAGTTTCTCCGCAGCACGATCAATTTCGTCGTCAGAAATCCAAACATAGCCAGGGGCACCACCGCAACACGCGCCACACTGAGCGCACTCGAATTGGAGACCGTCTTTGTACCAAACGTTCGCAACCATAGAACACCGCAAGATAGAGGAAACACAAAAAAAGCCGCGCGTTCCAACTCGCACAGCTTAACGAGGACGACGGGACTTGAACCCGCAACCTTCGGCGTGACAGGCCGACGCGCTAACCAATTGCGCTACGTCCCCTCATCAAGTAACATTGATACGCCTCATTATAGCAGAAATCGATATTTCCGCAAGGGGGGGCGCTCTCAAGGCGCGACGGGAGCTTGCGGGGGATAATGCAAAAATGGAGGACAATCGAACAAAAAGGACATATCCACCTCGTCCTCCTCGGGCGCTCTCCCTCCGATCCTCAAAATGACGATAGGTCTGCCCAAGGTTTTTGCCATCGCGTACGCGTCGGTCTCAGCGGGGACGTCAAAATAGCCTTGCCCCAATTCGGACGTTTGAGCGACGGGCAAAGCGGTCTCTGGATCCTCGATATAGATGATGCGCTTGACGAACTTTCCACTGATGGCGGCGATCAAATCTTCCCGAGCCAACTCCACAACGACCGCATGGCGAATTTCCTCACCCACGGGGGGATGCGTTCTGTCCACGATTTCGATCGTCGGATACAATTCTACCCCAGGAAAAAGGGAAATATTAATGACCCGGAGGCGATAAGTTTTGCCGAGTTGAAACGCATAAATCTGCGGAGCCTCCATCGTGGGAATGAAAGTACCGTCGGCAGCAGGAGCGATTTGGACGCCTTCTGGTGCGACGATTTTCACGTGTTGATAATAAACCTCGTCCGTGAGTAAGGGGTCCTGCGCCCACGCCGACATCCCAAATCCGAGCAGGCAGAAAAACGCCGCCGGAAACATACTATCTCGTAATTGAAACAACTTCATGTTGGTTCCCTCGTTCACGCGAGCTTTCGCCCATTATACCCATTCGTACTTCTAATTCTAACGCGAATATTATATACAATCGCGAAACGGAGCCTCGAAAAAAAGAGCGCGACGAGGAAAGCTCCCCGTCGGCAATCCTAATCTCGACCCAATCAACCGAATCCTTATTGTCTCGTAGGATACGTCGCGCGGCTCCTTGCCCTTTCGCCCTCGGGCAAAGAGACGGGACCGGGATATCCATGAGGCGTCTGCGTGATCGGCGTGCCGTACTCGGGTCCCGTGACGCCAGAGATATAGTTGGAAGGGGTTGTTCCTCCCACAGGCGCTGCATCAGGTGCTCCTCCAGCCAAGACCGATCCATCGTTCGTAACGATGCCGCCAGAGAGCGCGAGTTCTTCCGCATCAACCGATTTGTTTCCGATGCGAATGATTCCCAAAATGGCACCGCGACGATCCGCCTCGGAGATGGGATCCACACCCGGATCGAGTCGAGTGCTCACGATCGTGTCGGGAGTTCCGACCGCCAACGCCAACTCTTGGAACTCAGGGTCCGGGAGATAAATAACTTTCGTGACGAAATTGCCACTCCGGACTTGCTGGAGGTCTTCCTCCGTGAAATTCACGGGAATCATGCTGTGCGCGAGAAACGCCTGAGTTCTCGGCATAGCTGGCGCGACTTCCAACGTGGGATAAAGCTCCATGCCGGGGTGTCCCGGAATGTCCGTGAGCTTCAGTCTATAAATTCCTCCCTGAGGGAAATTTTGACGACCAGGGCAGACCATCGGTTCCGAATCGAACATCCCTTGCGCCGTAACGTCCCATCGGAGGGTGGCTCCAGACGGACCGACAAACGCGATTTGCGACGTTTGAGGAGCGGCTGGCGGCAAAGTCGTCCCATATGCGCCACTTCCACTTCCTTGAATCACACCAGGACCAGTTCCTTGAATCACACCAGGGCCCGGTCCCGCTGCCGCTGGAGCTACTGGTCCTGCATAATCATAAGTACCCTTTGTGTAGGGACCTAATGTCTGCTCCCTGCATCCGACCAAAATGGTGACGACGCAAAGACTTAAAAACATTGCCAAACAGGTTCTCATTTTGTCCCCCTATCAGACTCCTTCGTTTTGTAAAGCATCCTGCTTCCGAACGCGCCTCCGCGAGGCAAGGTACGCCCGTTGAATGAATTCACACTATCTTCTCCGAACATTTTTGACTTTTTCCCAAAGTTTTCGAAACTTCCCTATAGTAAAATTTTCTTCTATAGGGTATAATTAACCCGGTCGTCAAAAACATTCCGCCAACGATGTCCCCCACCTCAGGCAGGGTACATCTCCTTAATGGTTATTTCGGACATTACAACTCGTTTCTTTTGCAAATTCGTTCAAATTGACAAATGTGGAACAAAATATTTTTTTTCGAGGAAGATTGGGCAAAATGGAGAAAAAACAGAGGCAAGCTGTCCCTTCGTCTTCTCCTTTTGTTTTTGTTGGCAGCGTTCAACTCGTACGTGCTCGCTCAAACACTCCCACCAGAATCGACGCAAGCTGCCGAATCCAAACACCCTGTAGAATCAGCAGAGTCTTACAATTTCCTCGATCTTGCGATTGCTCAAGTACGTGGTTGTCGTGGAATCGACGCGACTTTCACCCTCCAATGCTCTCTTTTTGGCAAAAAACTCGTTGGTCATGGCGCGTACCAAGAAAAGAAGGACCCCTACGACGAATCGGTCGCGAGTCTGCGTTACGAAATGTCGTGCCAAATGGGGGAACTTTCTTATCGCTCGATCGTGATAATCGACCCATTCAACCGCCGGCTTTGGATGAGCGACCGTTTTTATGCGCTTTCGGAGGAATTGTCGGAACCATCGACGGCTTTTTACGCGGATCTCAATCGTCTTGCGGAGGCGTATGAGGTGGAGCCGGGGCTTTATTCCGCGATAAAACCACCGTGGTTTGGTCAAAAGAGTCTCGAAAACACGTTGGTGGATCTGTGGGAGCATTTTGATTTTTTGCCGCCCGAGGAGATTGTGGTACCGTTGGGGAGCTATTATTTGCTCCATGGGAAGTTGAAAGACGCAGCGAGACGCACGATCTACAAAGACCGCCCCGCCGCGCTCATGCCCGAAATCCCCGACGGGGTGACGATTTGCCTCGATAAGGAGACGTTTTTTCCGTTTCAATTTATTTATTGGAAGGAAGAAAAAAAGGGAGAAAACTCGGTCGATCGACGAGAAATTCTCTCGCAAACATTCGACAACTTCACGCCCAACAGCAATTTTGACCCACAAATATTTCAATACCAACCATCCATTCCTCCAGCGGACGTGACGGATGATTTTTTGAAGCGCGTCGCCGTCCGTCGCAAAGCAACTGAGGAATCTCAAAACGACGGTACGACGAAATAGAATAATATAATACTTCTCGTTGAAATTTCCGGTGCCGTCCGCCGTTGGAGCTACGCACCACGGCTCGCAAAGCGTCGCGTAAAACGGGAATTTTAAAGGAGAAAGAGTATAGAATAAACCGAAACGGCGGGCGTGGATTTGTCTCAATCGCCCGTCTCAACACCTCAATCGACGTAGGAGGCGCAACATTTGGGCGTCTCCCACACTTGGACTTTCACGACCGGGAGCGCCAACTCGCGCGCTTTTCGAAAGATGAGACGCGCGATGTTCTCTGCCGTCGGATTCTCGTCCAACAAGACGATTTTCTCACCCGCGTCCATGAGAATTTGCGCTAACGGATCGCGCCGACATAAAAGCGTATGATGATCCAACTCTTCGTCGATCCACTTCTCAACCGAAGAGCGAATTTGCCCAAAATCCATAACCATGCCGTCCTCATTGAGCGTGGCGGCTCGAATGAAAATTTTCACTCGACCGTTGTGCCCATGAAGAAATCGGCACTTCCCACCATGATTGAGGAGCCGATGTCCATAGCAAAAATCCATTTGGCGCGAAATGATAAATTGAGGCATCGTTCCCCCTAAACAAGAAGAAATGAGCGCCGCTATCGCACGGCACCCAATCGGGCTTGAAGCTGACGACAAATTTCCTTTTCCAACTCGTAGTCTCTCCCCTGAGGAATCCAACCCGCCGTATAATCCTGCACGGCAATCGGGTCGTTCCTCTCGGGAATTTGCGTATCGAGCCGAAAGGTTGCGGACGGCAGGAGGGCGTAGCTTGGTTTGACGAGGTCTTCCAACTCCTTCTCGACGCGGACTTCAACGGCGTAAGCGTCCCCCATGTGTCGCACCCTCACGCGCGCGGTTCGACGAATCGTCTGCACGGTGGATTCCTTGCGTTCCTCCAAATTGACGGTGTCTCGCCGCCACGGTTCGAAATACGTCGCGCCGATCTGGGGACGCGTTTTGAGCAGCCCCTCCGTAATCACTTCGCCGTTGCGCTGGCACGGATACTCGGTCTCGATTTTGTCGAAATAGACGCGAATCACATCGACGACGGTCTCCCACACTTGGAAAGGATCCGCATCGGGAATCACGAGCGGTCCCTCATCGACGGAAGTTTCGTGTGCGACGAAAGTCCCATACGGCGCTTTTTTCACGGAGGCACAACCCACAAAGAGAGCGCAAACGACACAAAGCACCACGCACGCCGCCCATTCTGTTGGACAGACGCGGAAAGCACTCGATTGCGGAATTGTGTTAAAAGGCATGGGATTCTTTCTTGCGAAACGTGCGCAACGGGACGACCTCCATTCTACAGGGAATGGCGGTAGTATACCCGTTTTGCCGAGAAAGCGCAAGAGAGAATCCCGCAAATGGTATAAAATCTGCTTAATTTTCGTATCCGTTGGGGAAATTTTGCCTCCAATCCCACGCACTTTGGATAATCTCACGAAGCGCAGGGAATTGAGGCTTCCACCCGAGTTCCGCGCGGATTTTGTCGCTCCCCGCAATGAGCGTGGCAGGGTCGCCCGCTCGCGGTGGGGCAATTTCGGTCGGGATCGGATGCCCCGTCACTTTTCGCACCGTTTCAATCACGTCCAGCACGGAATACCCTTCTCCATTGCCAAGGTTGTAGCAATCGCTCGCGCCTCCGCGAAGCATATTCTCAAGCGCGAGAATATGCGCCTGCGCCAAGTCGGCAACGTGAATATAATCCCTCACGCAGGTGCCGTCCGGGGTGGGATAATTGTCGCCATTGATGAAGATTTTCTCGCGCTTCCCTTGCGCAACCTCCAACACGAGAGGAATGAGGTGGCACTCGGGGGAGTGATCCTCACCACGCTCTTTGGACGCTCCCGCCGCATTGAAGTAGCGCAGCGCCGTGTACCGAAATTGAAGATGACGATCCAACCAATAAAGGAACCGCTCGATAATTGCTTTCGACTCACCATACGGACTGCCGGGAATAATCGCCTCTGCCTCCGTGATCGGAATGTTTTGCGGCTTATCGAAGAGATTTGCCGTACTGGAGAGGATGAATTTACTCACATTGTTGTTGAGCATACTTCTCAGGAGATTCGCGGCGTTCGTGGCGTTCTCGCCCATGTATTTCATCGGGTTCGCGACCGACTCGCCCACGAGCGAATATGCGGCAAAGTGCATGACGGCGGCGGGTTGGTACTTCTTCATCACCTCGTCAATTGCGACGGGATTCGCCAAATCGCCCACAACGAGAACGGCTTTTGGATGAACCGCCTGCCGATGCCCTTGATATAAGTTGTCGAAAACGACGACATCGTACCCAGCCTCGACGAGTTTCTCAACCGTGACACTTCCGATGTACCCCGCGCCACCCGTGACTAGAATATTCATGACGATTCTCCTTGAAAAGTATGCTTAACGGCTCTCCGTATTTTTTAGCCTTGGTTCTCGGCGCCCGCGATTTGTTTCACGATTTCGAGCGCCGCCTCAGCCTCTCGGCGGAGTTTTTCGTCCAAATCTTTCTTGCCAAGAAATTTTTGGAGCAAATTGACAAGTTGGTTCCCCTTCTTCTCTCGGGTTTTCTCGTCCATTTCGAGCGAAAATGTGTCGAACTCCGTGATACTGAGGAGAATAGTCGCGAGCGCTTTCACGTTGGGATCCTTCCCCAACTCCTTTTGAAGCGTTTGGACGTCTTTTCCTTTCGGCGTGCCCTTGGCGGAACGGAACAAAACGGACAGCGACGCGTACGCCTCTGCCGGCTTCTCCTTCGCCAACTCTTCCTGCTTGCGAATCTCCTCCAAAATGAACGAATCAATCGCGCTCAAAATCGTGGACGCAAACTCGTCGGCATCCTTCTTTTTCGACGCAGCCGTGATTTTTCGATACGGCGCGGACCAAGGTCTTCCAGGTTGGAAATAGCCCGTCAAACCTTTCATCTCGCCCAAATTAACGTCAGAGAGCGGATTCCCAATGAGACCATACTCGCTCAAACCACCGATGCCGGGGGGCGGACTCTGGGCGATCAACGCTGGGACTTTGCCAAGAAGCTCCACGGGGTGCCCTGTCGCAACGACCTCTCCCGACTTATCGATGAGGACTCCATGCGGGATACCACCCGAAACGGGTGCCTTGGGGTGCATGATCGATTGGAAGATGGGGAAATTCACCTGTTTCGACGTGAGATACTCCTGAACCTTATCCGACGGCGGCTGCATATGCGAGCCAATCACGTAAAACTTCTGCGTGGGACCGTACATCGCCTGCGCGTCACGAACTTTCACCATGGCTGCGCGACATGGAGGGCAATTGATCCCCCAATAAATCATCAGCACGACTTTTCCACGAAGCCGATTGGTCTCGACCATCGTGCCATAAATGGGGGACTTACCCTCCAACCAGCTAAAACTTTCCTGCGCGCGCACGGGGGCGACGCAGAGAATGATAAGCGCTAAAAAACAGACTGCCCGTTGCATTTGCCTCGTTTCCTCCTTGTTTCTTGAAAAAAGCTCTTGTCGCGATAAAACACCAACTTCGCAACAGAGTGAAACCACCTTCTATTATAGCACAAGAATAAAACACGTCAAGGAATAGCGTGCCACAAATTTTGTGGATATTACGCCACTCACACTCAATTTTGTCCCGAATATACCCTAAAATACATATCAACTTGGGGAAAGAAGGCGTTACGCCCACTTTCCCACAACACTACAATCCTTTATTTCCTCACTCCGCCGCCTGCCCGCCAGCGTCCGCCTCGGTATGATCCTGAGGGACAAAAATAATTCGAAAACCATCGAATCGGTGTCCATTATTGACGACTTCCTCGCGGAAATTTCTGGCGGCACTTCGACAATAGTATGCGTTCATTTTCCAATGTCCGCCACGCAAGACACGCGCCTGCGTCATCTCGGCACCCTTTTCGTCTGCTGATCGATCCGCGCCTTGGGGATCCTGCGGTGTGGAAGTGGCGTAGTAGCCCGCATTGAAGATGTCGTTGCACCATTCGTCAACATTCCCCATCATGTCGTACAGCCCCCACGGATTGGGAGGGAATTTCCCTGTCTGCTGCGTTCGACCGATCGCGTTGTCAATGTCGGCAGAGTCCGTGAAATTCGCGTCGCTATACGAAATAGAAGTCCCGGAATAATACGGCGTATTCGTTCCGGCACGACACGCATATTCCCACTGCGCCTCCGTTGGCAAAACGAAATCAACTCCCGTGACGGCGGAGAGTTCCTCGCAAAAACGAACCGCATCTCCCCATCGCACACGCTCCACGGGGAAGGCAGACGTGTCCATCGGTTGCTTGTCCTCTCCCGTAATTGCCGCAGCACCAAACCCCTTCGGCGCATAATAGCTTGGATTCTCGTTCAGAATGCTCTCATACATCGCCTGCGTCACTTCGGTTTGAAGCATCCAGAAGCCTTTCGATATCGTGACGTCGTGCAGCTGCTCCTGCGCGGTGTATCCCGGTTCCGACTCGGGCGCGCCCATTTTGAACGTCCCGGCAGGGCACCAACAAAAGACGTAGGGGACCTTTTGAATCGTGATCGAGACCTGCTGCCCTGCCGTTTCGCCCTGTTTGAGGAGCGGGCGCACACTTCGTGCGGGGGTCGTGCGTCGCGCCGTTGGAGCCTTTGCGCTCTCTTCCGCTGCCGCTTCGCTATCCTGTGTTTCTCCAGAAGCACCTTCCTCGGCGCCCTCGGTCGTGGCTTGAGTGGCGGCACCATCGGCATCCGCCGTAGTTTCCCCGGCGGTCTCCTCGACGACTCCATCGGCAGAATCCTCGGCAGGCTCCTCGCTGGGAGATTCTACACTTTCGTCTAGCGTCTCCTGGTCGGCAGCGGAGTCAGCGCCAGATTCTGCGTCAGCATCCACGTCAGCATCAACGTCGGATTTTTCCGAATCGTCCGCTTTTTTGACACTACTACGCGTTTTTCTCGCGGCAGACGACGACTTTCGAGTCGTTCTCCTAGCGGCGGGTTTCTCGCCCGTCTCTTCGTCCTGCGCGGCAGATGCAGAGGATTTTTTCTCAGCCGAAGCGGAGGCGGACTTCTTTTTCGTCGTCCTTTTTTTCGTCTTTGGTTTTTCCGCCTCCTGCGCGGCAGCGGTATCTTCCCCCTCCTGCGCAAAAACTGGCGTCGAAAAGATTCCCGAAAACGCGAAAAGCGACAAAAGCAACACACATGTTTTCAAAAGACTGCTGTTCATTTATATATCCTCGTAATTCCTCAAAAGGTTTTATGGTACTTCGCGTTAGAATTTCCGCCCTGAGTCCGCCGTTGGAGTTGCGCGCCACGACCCCTCACTTTTTTATGAAACTCCAAATCCATTTGAGCACCAATATGGACAACGGAGTGCCGGTTTGTTCTGGTTCTGGGCGAAAAACACCCTCCCATATACCACAAGTATGCGTCATTTCCCCCAATTTTTCAAGGGGGTGGGAAGAAATTTTCCCCTTTTTTATTGCAATTTGGCGAGAATTACTCACCTATCCATACAAAACGAGAAACTTTAACACGAAACTAACGATTTCTCCACATCCAAAAAACATCTTTCGGCTATACTACGCGCGTTGTTTGAATCCGCTCCAATTCGAAATTGAGGGCACAAGAAAACAAGGAGACCTTATGATTCCGCGTAATATTTTAGCAAATCGTCTGCCGTCGGAACCGCGTTCAACAAGAGAGCGTCCAACAAAAGCGCACACCATTATAGCGCTCACGCTTCTGCTTTTGCTCTCGGTCGGCTGCAGCGAGTCCGCCTCGTCTCGCGCGACTCTCAACGGCGCGGGAGCATCCTTCCCCGCTCCGGTCTATCAGGCTTGGAGCTATGGATTCTCCCAATCCAACGCAAAAATCCAAGTCAATTATCAAAGCATCGGTTCCGGCGCTGGCATCAGCCAAATCAAGTCCGGCACGATCGATTTTGCCGGAACGGACAATCCCCTCCAGAACGCCGAGCTTGAAGAGTTTGGATTGAAGCAATTCCCCATGCTCACGGGTGGCGTCGTTGTGATCGTCAATTTGCCCAATCTCAACGAGAATACGATCAAACTCGACAAACAAACGCTTGCGGACATTTTTTTGGGCAAAATCCAAAAGTGGAACGCGCAGGAGATTGTCGCCCTAAACCCAGAAATTCAGCTGCCCGACTTGCCGATCACAATCGTGCATCGATCGGACTCGAGCGGAACAACGTTTCTTTTCACACAATACTTGAGCGCCATCAGCCCAGAGTGGAAGGAGAAAGTGGGCGAGGGTGCCTCCGTCAAATGGCCGGTGGGAGTCGGCGGGCAGAAAAATCCCGGCGTGTGCAACAACGTTTCGAAAATCGCCGGCAGCATCGGCTACACGGAATACACCTACGCCGTCGAGGCGAAGCTCGCGTGTGCCGACCTCGAAAACGCGGATGGGAAAATCGTTTCCCCGTCTCTCGACACGTTCCAAGCCGCCGCCACGAATGCCGATTGGAGCGCGCCCGGATTTCTCACACCACTCTCCAACCAGCCGGGCGAAAAATCGTGGACGATCGTTGGCGTCACGTATATTTTAGTGCGCAGCGACACGCCTGAGGAAAAACTTGCCGACCTCAAAGCGTACTTCCAATGGTGCTTCGAGTCGGGAGGCACCTCCGCGCTCAAATTGCATTACGTCCCCATTCCGCAAGAAGTCGCGGAAAAAATTCTGGAATCGATCAATAATACTTCGCGTTAAGAATTCCGATTCCGCCCGCCGTCGGATATGCGCCAAGCGTCTCGCCAAGCGTCTCGCCTGTTAGTAAAACGCGTACAGTATCACGTTGACGCCGATTTTGGCGGCATCATCGGTGGAGTATCCTCGACAATTCATCGAGTTGAAGTCCTCCAAGGCGCAGCTGAGGTCCCACGAGGAATAAATGACGCCCCAGCGGTCGTTGATGAGCGCGCCCTCGAGTTGGATGGGTTGCGCCGTCGTGCCGCTCTCTGCTCGACGGGTTCGAATTCCGCGCAAATCGAATCCCCCCAGCGCGTTCGTGTAGAGCGGATCGTCGAGAGGAATGGCTCGAAGCGACGCGTCGGGGCAAATCTCCGCCATCTCGCGACGAAATGCGGCGTCGAACGCGGGCGAGGCGCAAATCGAATTCACGAAAAGCAGCCCGCCACGATCCAAATACGCGCGCAGCTGCACCCTCTCCGCACGCGTGAGTCGAAAATCATAACGCCCCTGCATGAAGAGAATGGGGAAGTCGAAAATCCTGTCGGACGCAATCGACACGGTCTCGGCAAGGACGCCCGACTTGGTGTGGAGGGCGTCGGAGGCTTTGAGAAGCAGGTTCCGCAACGCTTTTGGAGCCGCTTCGCACCCGCCACCGTGCTGGAGGTTGGCAATCGCGAGGCGTCCACGTTGGACGGGCGAGTCGGCAGGCGTTTCGGCTTGCTGCGCGAGAAAACTCTCCTCTTTCGTCTTGAGAGTTCGGTCGGTGGCGTAAGCGAGAATGTTGAGTCCGAGGCTTAATCCCGCGCGAATTTCGTCTTTCACGATCTCGTTATGCGGCGCGGAGGGTCGAGCTTCTGGCGCCAACTCCCACAAACAAGAGAGCGAGGGGCGCGGCTTTTTCGGATCCGAAGTCACAAAGACCACACACGTGCGACACCCATAATCCATGCAATAAATCGGACGCATGAAGCGCGGTTGAATCGTTTTCTCCGCGCGCCAGATGGGGTGTTCGGGCGGCATTGGATACAAACGATGCTCTTTTTCGGGGAAGATTTCTCGGAGCAACTCGCGAAACCCTCGCTCGAAGGATCCGCCAGGCGCCGCCGCCTCCGCCAGGATAAATCCGCCTCGATCCACATAATCGCGCAGCTTCTTGCCAAACGCTTTGCGCTGCGCCGCATCCTTCGGGAGAGGACTCTGCGTGCCCGAGAAGAAAAGGACGGGCGAGAGGAGCAAATCTTCCGTCGTCGCTGTCTCCAAATCCACATTTTGCGTCGTGACGTATTTCTTCCACGCATCCTCCGTGTAGCGCGCAAGATTGTGGATGTCGTGACGATGATTGTTCCAATCCTCCGTCTCCTGTGTGAATTGCACCTTCGTGAGAAGGACGGGATATCTCCCCTTCGAGAGGAAAAGGAGCGCGAGCGACGTTGCGATCGGCTCCATCATTTCGCTCGACGACGCCCCCTTCCAATACACGAGAACACGGTCGCGCCGCTCGGCAGTTTTGGATAGCCGCAAAAGTTCCGCAACGCCCTCACGATACCAATCGTGCCCGCCAATGAAGCGCTGCTCCGTCATACGTCCCATTCTCTCCAAGCCGTAGAGATAATAGAGTACCCAATCTTTGTTGCCGGGGTTGCGCGAGACGCTAAAATGCTTCGCCATCCACTTTTGAGCGTGGTTGAGGCGGCGAGAAATTTCGGTATTTTGTCGCTGGCAGGGGAGAAATTCCCCGTTGCGGATGAGTGCGTCCGCAAGTTCCGACTTCTCCCCCGCAATGAGGAGTGAAACGATTCCCGCGCACGTCATGGACCCCGAGCCGGGCGCCTGCTGCCCAACCGAGGGCGGGAGGTAGTTGTACGTCCACGAGCCATCAATATTTTGGGTGTTGCTCCAATAAACGCTCGCGTTTCGCCAAACTTTGGGGTCGATACTCAGCCCAAGCCGATCCGCCTCGTAGAGCGCCAAGAGGGCGAATTGCGAGTTCGAAGGGTCTCCGTTGCCGTAGGGATAGCCCCACGCGCCGACTTTGATCTCGGTCTTTTGCGTGTTTTGGAGCCAAAGGACGTTGCGCCGAATGAGACCCGCATCGCGTTTCGGCTCCGCCATGCAGAACACCATGGTTTGGAGCGCGGCAACGTACGTGCTTTCGACCGGTCCCGAGGTGGGATCGACGGAGCGAAGATACTCAAGCGCCCTCGCAACGTGCGGATCGTCGGGCGTCTCGCCAGCGCTCAGAAGAGCGAGCGTGCATAACGATGAGATGCCACCGACGTGAATTTCCTCTTCGTTCCAATTTCCCCTGCGATTTTGAAGCGATTTGAGATAATCGACGCCGCCAGAAATCGCGTTTTGCACCATCTTCGGCGTGATGTCGGGCTGCTGTCGCGCGCTGGAACGCCGTTGCGCAAAAGCGTCGGCAGGGGCGAGACAATTCACGAGTGCCCAGACGAGCGCGCCAAGCGCCAGACTCGCGAAAACACGGTCCAAACGACGGCGCCCTCCCGTCGCACGAGAAGAAGAAACACCAGAGTGACAACGGGCACAATTTAGCATATCTAATAAATTAGCATAATAAGGACGAATCATAAAGAGGAAATTCCCCCACTCACACACGCACGCGCAGCGAGAGGGGGAAGATGCGAGAAAAATCAAAGCGACACACTATTTCTCAGTTTGTCCCTCAACCAAAAAACGAAATACTGTTGCGGTTTTATATTCCTGACCCGGTCGAAGAATCGTGCTGGGGAAAGCCGCGATGTTCGGCGAGTTGGGGAAATGCTGCGTCTCGAGGCAGAATCCATAGCGTTTGCCATAGACCTTGCCACCCTTGCCTTTGAGCGTACCGTCGAGGAAATTACCGCAGTAGAACTGCACGCCGGGTTCCGTCGTCAAAACTTCCAACCTGCGCCCGGTCGTGGGTTCCGTGACGATTGCCGCGCGCGTGACGGGTTCCGTCTCGCTCATGTTCAACACCCAGTTGTGGTCGTATCCGCCACCGTTTTTGATCTGCTCTTCATCCGCATCAATTCGCTTCCCAATCGCGGTGGGGGTGCGAAAATCGAACGCAGTCCCTTCGACTGGCATCAATTCTCCCGTTGTGATGAGCGTTTTGTCGACCGGGGTGATGGAGTCCGCATCAATCGTGACGATATGATCGAGAATGTCGCCATTCCCCGCGCCCTTGAGGTTGAAATACGAGTGCTGCGTGAGATTAATGGGCGTTGCTTTGTCGGTCTGCGCCGTGTAAAGAACGATGAGCGAGTTGTGCTCTCTGGGGAGGATATAGCTCACGGAGACGCTGAGATTGCCGGGGAAACCCTCTTCGCCATCTGGAGAGACGAGGGAGAGTTTGAGCCAAGTCGCTTTCTCATTCTCGCCCGGCTCGACGGTCCAAATTTTCTTGTCGAATCCGACATTTCCACCGTGGATGTTCGTGATTCCGTTTTCGTTTTTGGTGACATTATACTTCGTGCCATCAATAACGAACTCGCCGTTTGCGATTCTGTTGCCATATCGTCCGACGAGAGCGCCGAAGTAGGGAGAGCCCGCGAGGTATCCCTCAAGGGTGTCGAATCCGAGAACGACGTCGCCGGGGTTGCCATCTTTGTCTGGAACGATGAGCGAAGTGATAAGTCCGCCGTAGTTAGAAATCGAGACGGACATTCCTTTTTCGTTTGCGAGAGTGTATAGTTGCACCTCTTCTCCGGTGGGAAGTTTTCCCCACGCCTCGACTTTGATGGACGACACGACCTCTTCCGCATTCGCAGAGAGAGCGGCAAGAAGCGCAAAACTCATCATGAAACCAGGTATTTTGCTCATAAAAACTCCTTTTGTATTAATTGGAAAAAACTCAAACTCTCCCTAATATAACATCATTACACGATTCTTTCAAGAGGTTTTAGACAGAATTATCGAAAAAAAGCAAAATTTTAGGTGGTAGCCCTTGCAAGGACGCCCCGACTTTGCTAAAATAGGGGGGAGTGTGAGTCGCGAGTGAGAAAAAAGACCGCTCCTCGCGATAATTACTGCAACTCTGCGTGGAATTCCATTGCGCAGTCCGCTGCTGGAGCCGCGCACAACTCGTCACGATGTGTCGTGAGAGGTGTGTTTTCGAGTATTGAGTATAAAAGTTCGGGAATAAGGCAAGAGCTCTAAAGGGGAGGCGAGCGTATGGATCAAGATGGGAAATCGGATGGACACTCCATCTACGAGACGGTCGTTTTTAGTGGAAGTGGAAATCCTCATGAGATTGAGGCGCCTAAAAATCAACTGGTCGTCGGGGACGTCCTGTGTGATATCTATGTTCTCACGGCACGTCTTGGAAGGGGCGGAATGGGCGAAGTGTGGAAAGCCGATGAAGTCTACGAGGGAAAACCTCTGCGACAAGTCGTCATTAAGACCATTGCCTCCAACATTCAGAACGTCGAGGAGGAGCTGGCGCGTGTCAAAGGAATGTTCCACAAAATCCATGGTCTACAGCACCAGCACATCTGTCCGCTTTATGGGATGAAGAACGATCCAGAACACGGGACGATTATCATCATGAAGTTCATCGACGGAATGATGCTCCAAGAATATCGCGAGGAGTATTTTAAACAACACGCAGAATTCCCCGTCTCCGAAGTCACTCGACTTCTGCTCCCCATTGCGCAGGCGCTCGATTATTCTCACTCCAAAAAAGTCCTTCATCGCGACGTCAAACCGCAGAATATCCTCATCAGTCGCGAGGAAGCGGATGGTGCGCAGCTTATCGACTTTGGACTTGTCGCGGATCTTCAAACCAGCGTCGCGGCAAATACTCAGACCCAGTTCGACACGTCCGGCACGCTCCCCTACATGTCTCCAGAGCAGTGGAGTGGGGAATTTCAAGACGGAATGACGGATCAATTTTCGCTCGCCGCCGTGGTTTATGAGCTTCTCGCCGGGCGCCTGCCGTTTGTTGCGACGAACATCCAAGTCCTCGGCTTCCAAATCCTCAACAAAGACCCATCCCCCATTGAAGGACTCTCGGATTATACCAACAGAGCGATTCTGCGCGCGCTGTCGAAAAATCGCAGAGAAAGATTCTCTTCGTGCTCGGAATTCATCCGAGCGCTTGAAGATCCTTCCCTCACAGACGTTTCTGACGAAAAAGTGTTGCAGGCTGAGCCGACGACCGCGCCGCGTTCGAAATGGATTCTCCCCGCAATTGTTTTGGTCGCTTTTTTCCTCGTGGCGGGGGTGGGGAGCCTTTATTTCCTCGGTGGTATACCATCTTGTGAACCGCAAGACGATCAAGTCGCGCGAAACCCACAGGTTGCGCAGAATGATCCTGCCGACGCCGCAGGATCCGACGACTTGGCGAGTGGCGCAGGGCAAGACGACGCAGCGCCGGGTTCTGGCGTAACTTCTGACGAAACTTCTGGCGAAACACCAGACAAAACGTCGGGGGACGCCGATTCATCAAAGGAGGACTCGGAAGATTCCACGACGGAGACGGTCGAAGACGCTCCAGCTACGGATGAAGGTGCTGCAGAAAAAGAGTCAAAAGAGGATTTGCACGAGTCGAGTCGCGAAATAGAGAACGAGGCGAAAGACGAAGAGGATTCCTCGAGCGTGAAGGAAGAGGAGCCGCCGCAAGACGAGTTGGAAGGGTCGGAAGACGCTGACTCTGCCACGTCGCAAGCCGAGAGGGAGAGTGCGTCGCTGGACGCGCGCTATGCAGAGGCGTTTTCGAAGGCGGACTCGGGAGATTACGATGCAGCATATCCTTTGTTGGAGTCCTTGTTTTCTGCGCTTGCGGAGGGAAGCGAGTGCCCGGAAGACGTGCAACTCACGCAAAAATTTGTCGAGGCGTCGGAAAAAACCGGACATTGGAATTCTGCTCGAAAAGGGTGCCAAGCGTTGATTCGTCGTATGCCGAACGATTTGGAGCTTCGGAAGTCGCTTCTGCGCTTTTGCATGGAGGGTCAGGATTATTTGCAGGCGGTGGAACAGGCGTCGATGATTCTGGAGGAGGAACCGGAGAATCGCGAGGTGCTCCGCCAAAGAGCGATGGCGCAGAGTGAACTCTGCCGCACAACAAACAAAAATGCGTACTACACCCAAGCACTTGCCGATTATGAGAAGTTGATAACGTTGGAACCGGACAATGCGCGAAATTACGCGTGTCGAGGGTATGCTTATTTTCGAAATCCCTCCGTGAATCCGATGGAGAAGCCGTTCGAACGCGCGAAAAACGACTTCGCGAAAGCGTTGGAAATGGATCCCTCTGACGAATTCGCCTTGATTTACCAAGGCGTTTTTCTTCGCGATGTCTTCAGGGAGACGCAGCAGGCGCTCGACAATTTCGCGAAAGTGGAGAGAATCAACCCCAAGAACGTGCAAGTGTATTATCAAAGAGCGCACACGTATTTTGGGATGAATCAAAACGATATCGCGCTCGAGCAAATTGAAGTGGCGCTTGATCTTGCCCCAGAGAATAACGAGGCGCTTTCCCTGAGGGGGCAGATTTATCTCAGGCAAAACGTAGTGGATCAAGCATGGAAAGATTTTTCCACGGTGCTCACCTATTTGCCGCAAAACGTGGAGGTACGCCGACTTCGTGCGAAGTGCTCTCTCCGCCTGGAACGATACGTCGAAGCGAAAAGCGACTATGAGCGTCTCTTGCAAGAGGACCCAAACAAACGAAATCACATTGAGTACCACACGAATTTGGCGAGCATCTTCCGAAAGGCAAAACGTTCTCGAGACGCGCAGCGACACGAGGATGCCGCGCAGGCGATTCGTGCGAATTCCGCAATGTGACATTTTTTACCTCGCGTAAAATGGTTATAATTTCAAGGGAGCTTTTTTTCATGACGCCAAAAGTTTTTTCCTCTCGTCGGGAGTTAAAGCAATGGACGGCGCAATGTCGCACGAACGCGCTCAAAATCGGGCTGGTCCCCACCATGGGCGCGCTTCACGAGGGGCATTTGTCGCTCGTCGACGCCGCGCTCAAGAAGTGCGATTGTGCAATCGTTTCTATCTTTGTCAATCCGACACAATTTGCGCCAAACGAGGATTTTGACAAATACCCACGCACGCTCGAGTCGGATTTAGCGCGACTTGCTCACCTCAATTCGAACGCCAATATTGTGGTGTTTGCTCCCTCGCCAGCGGAGATGTACCCGGAGGGGTTCGACACGTACGTCGTCACGGGTGGCGTCGCGCTTCCGCTTGAGGGTGTCGCGAGACCCACGCACTTTCGCGGTGTCGCGACCGTTGTGCTCAAGCTCTTTTTGTTGTCGTCTGCGGATTGCGCCTTTTTTGGACAAAAAGATTTCCAACAAGCGCGCGTTATCGAACAAATGGTGCGAGATTTGGACGTTCCGATCGAAATCGTCGTTTGTCCCATCGTGCGCGAGTCGAGCGGATTGGCGCTCAGTTCGAGAAATCAATACCTTTCGCCAGACGCGAAAAAAAACGCAGCGACGCTCTTCCAAAGTCTCCAAGGTGCCGAACGTGAAATTCGCGCAGGCGAGCGATCCTGTTCCGCCATTAAACAAAATATTCAAAGTATCATCGAATCGGTGCCGCAACAAACGGTGGAGTACATCAAGTTGGTTCATCCCGAGACGCTCGAGGAGCAGAGCGAAACGCTGACGCTCCCGGTCGCGGTTCTCCTTGCCGTGCGCGCAGGTGCGACTCGGCTCATCGACAACGCCATCTTTTCATAAAAAAGGACTTTTATGCATCAGACTCTTTTTTATATTCCGTACGAGATCGGTGGAATCCCTCTTTTTGGACTGGGAATCCTCTTTTTCGTTTGGCTTGCGGCACTCCTTTTAATGGTTGTCGCCACGATAAAAAAAGAAAAGGGGAAATGGACGAGCGAAAATTCCGCAACGCTTCTCACGTTGGCACTTTGTGGAGGCGTGGTCTGCTGGGGACTTCCTTGCCTCGGGCGGGAAGGAGGAATCGCGATTCAAAGCTACGGCACCATGATGCTCCTTGCCATCGTCACGTCCGTGGGACTTGCTGCTTGGCGCTCTCGGCAATTCGGCTTCACGCCCGGAGATATCCTCGACATTTCGCTCTGGCTCTGCATCCCTGGAATTATCGGCGCGCGAGCATTTTATGTTGTCGAATATTGGGATGAATTCCAAACAGAGAGCTTCGTCCAAACGCTTGCTGGCATCCTCAATTTCACGCGCGGAGGGCTGGTCGTCTATGGTTCCCTTTTCGGTGGGCTTCTTGGTGGCCTTTGTTTTTTGCGCACGAAAAAGTTGCCGATTTTGCGCATGTTCGATCTGCTCGCGCCCAGCATGGCTTTAGGGCTTGCGATTGGGCGAATCGGTTGTTTTCTCAACGGCTGTTGTTTTGGCGGCATTTGCGACCCCGCTCACACAGAGTGCGGCGTTTGTTTCCCCGCCGGCAGCCCTCCCTTCGAGCAGCAGCTTAAAGATGGCAAAATCCAACTCGATCCCGACGATTTCTTCTACGGAATGCGTTTGGAGGGAAGTTTATTCGATCCAACGCGCGTTGCCGAGGTGGAGAAGGATGGTTTTGCGCAAAAACACGGGCTGCGCGAGGGGGATCGCATCGTTCAACTTGGAGATCAAGAGCGACCGAGCCAATCGGATATCATTGAAGCGTTAATCTATAAAACGCGCGTAGAAGGACGCATCGATTTGATCATCGAGCGCGAAAATCAGTCGATTCCCATTTCGTGGACGACAACCGCTTCACCCGGACCGACGAGTCTCCCGGTTTATCCCACCCAGTTGTACAGCAGCGCGAATGCATTTGTGCTATGTATAATCCTTTTGCTATACAGCTATTTTCGTCGTGCGCCTCTCGGCATGGGTGTGCGGAGGGATGGCGAGGTGTTCGTTCTCTTTCTCGCGCTTTATGCGGTGGGGCGCTTCATTATCGAGATGGTGCGAATCGACGAGACAGGCGTTTGGGGTTCCGCATTGAGCATTTCGCAATGGGTGAGTCTTTTCGTTTTTCTCGTTGCGATTGCGCTCGAGTGTGTGTTGCTGCTGAGGAAAGATCGGTCGGATTTGGATTCGGTTTAGAAATCAGTCCGCAGGAATTTTAGCACTTCGCGTCGAAATTTTCGCTTCCGTCCGCCGTCGGAACTACGCACCACGGCGGGCGGGATGTTGCGAAAGCCGGATTTTAAGGCGCATAATTTATGATAATTCTTCGCAAATTTTCTTGACACCATCGACGAAGCAACGAAAGCTGGGCGAGGTGTTCTCCTCGATGTTTGCGCACTTCCCAACGCGCGAGGCATCTTGTTGTTGGAACCGAGGGAGTAATTTTTTCGGGATAGAACCTTGCAAAGACCTTTTACCTTGGTGGGGCACAATTTGAAATTGAATTTGGGAAGGAATGATTCGTGGAAGAATTTCCTTCAAATAAAAACCCATCGAAGGTTCTTCCACAAGAAAGATGATTTTTGCATTCATGTTATTTTTTGCGCCTCCTCCATAAGAATTTTTTGAATCCACAAATCACCCAGCGGGTCTCCGCCCTTCCAAAGTTTTTTGACGAGGTCGGATTTGGAGATTTTTCGAATGACGCTGTACCCATTTTGCACAAATATGCAGTACAATTCGTCCAATTCGATCGCATTGAGGAAATCGGGGGAGTGCGTAGAAACAAAAACTTGCCCTCCCGTCTGGGAATATCGGCGAAATTCCTCTGCCAAAATGGAGAGGAGATCGGGATAAAGTTGATTTTCTGGCTCCTCAATGCACAAAAGCGCATGTCGTTCGGGATTGTTGAGCAATACGAGGTACGTAAACATTTTCATGGTGCCATCCGAAACGAAACGCGACAAGAAGGGATTTTTGAAGTGTTCGTTTTGAAATTGCAAAACGATATGGTGGTCGGTCGTCTCCTCAGCTCGTACGCTGGAGACACTAGGAATACGCTCCTTCATGCGGTTCAAAATATTTTGAAAATCATCAGGATATTGATCTCGAAGATATTTTGTGACTTGAACGAGATTGTCACCGGTGGTTGAAAGACTCGTGTGCGCCGCGTTTGGTTTTCTTTGTCGGGTTTCGTCGATGTGAAAATCAAAAACATGCCAATCTTCAATCATTTTGCACAAACTGGCAACTGCAATAAATTCTTTGAATTGTCCCAGCCCTTTGATCGCCAAAATATCGGGAGAATTAAGCTCTTGTTCCGTGCGGTTTTCTATCTTCTTCGCATCTTCGTACGACTTAATTTCTCCCGCAACGGCGCGACCCTTACCGTTGCTAAAATCCAAAACGAGCCACGGGGCACCACGGGAGCCTCGGCGAAAACGCAAGCGCTCCAAATGAACAACGGGGTGCCCCCGTTCGCTCAATCCTATTTGAAGTTCGTACGTGATAAGCGGCTCACGAGCTTCCAGTCGGAATTTGATGGTAAATCCAATGTGCCCCTTTTGATCGCGAGAGACAACTTCGTCAAATCCGCCACGCATATCGAGCGCATAACGCACGTTATTTATAAGGCAGTCGTGAAGAAATCCAAATATGTCGAAAAAAGTCGTTTTTCCAACGCCATTTTTCCCGATGAAAACGGCATAGTTGGGGATGTCGTCAACTACGGCGTCCTTAAAAACTCTGTAGTTGTGAATTTCAATATGTTCAATTTTCATAATCAATATTTTGTCGTTTTGATCTGATGACAAAAAAATATTCGCATGTTTGTGATAAACTGACTTGAAATTTGCGTCCTCTCCGCTGCTCGCATTCGCGCCACACGGAACGTTACAAAAAATGAATTCCAAGGTTCAGACATTATACCATTATCTCACATCGTTGTTAAGCGACGCGTGACGAAAATATTTTCTCCTTTTTCCCAGGGAGGGGCTTGAAAAAATCTCGCCAAAATGTACTATGGAGTGTGTGGTCTTTCGCGCGTGAATCGCTCAACCCTCCCTTGCGCTGCGACGAAATGACAAACTGAATTTTATAATACTTCGCGTTGAAATTTCCCGTTCCGTCCGCCGTTGGAGCTTGCGCACCACGGCTCGCAAAGCGTCGCGCAAAACGGGTATTTTAAAGGGCGGTGAGTATAATTCAAACAGTGTTAAACTCAACAAATTTTATTCAAAGGAGACTAAAAATGCTCTCATTTTCCCGTTGGACGACACTATTTTTATGGGCGCTCGCCGCGCTTCCTGCCGTTTGCGTGTATGCGCAGGGCGAGGGGGTGCTCATTTTGGACGATTTTAACGATCCCTCCGCATGGGTTGATTCGAGTTCGGGGGGCATGCTGCTGCAAAAGACTCCAGATGGACTGCGCGTCGAGGCGAATTTCTCGAAAAAAGCGGATGTGGAACGCATCTCCGTCGATCGCAAAGTTGCGCTTGATTTGTCGCAGTGGAATCGGTTCGAAATTTGCGTAAAAGTCGAAAATCCCGCTGCTTTTGCGCACACGTCGCTCTATTTCCACAGCCAAAACGGTTGGTTCTCCTGCACGGGTGGGCTGCCGACCGAAAAAGGTCGTCTCGTTTTCCAAAAAAAGGATTTTCACGCAGAGGGCGAGCCAATTGGTTGGGATAAAATAGATAAAGTGCGGGTTTCGTTCTGGCGCTTGAGCGGTAAGGACGGAGCGATCGTTTTGCGCGAATTCCGAATTATTCAGGATCCCGTCCTCTTTGTTTCGTCGAGAAATCATGCGGGCGAGGAGCTTTGGTTGGGCATAAATAATACGACCATTCTTGCCAAGCCGTTGAATGCGGCGGGGATTTCTCACGACCGACAAGCGCTCCCGGTCGACGCCTCAGAGGAGGATTGGGTGAATCTCATGCAGAATCGTTTGGTAATTGTTCTCAACTATACGAAATACATGAACCCCAAAACGATCGAATTTGTTCGAGATTATTGCCGCGATAATGGCAAAATATTTTCCCATTTTGATTGCGACCTGCGCGAGTCGCCGATCGACGAGAATATCATTCTCAAAATCGTTGCAGAAAACGAAAATCTGAGAAAGACTATCATTTCAAATTCCATAGAACACGCAACAACAATCTTGAACGAGACGATCTCGGACGCAGAGAAGGTTCGCGTGGAGGCGGAGAAGATTTTCGAGAATGAAGGACTCCTGGCGGGCTTGGATTTTTGCCGAGCGACGCACGCCGAACGCCTTCGCGAAAAGTCGCTTGAAATCCGCGACAGCGTTCGCCTCCCCTTCCGCGGTTGGTGGAACCACAACGGCTTGGGCGCGTATAAGGGCGATTGGGCGCGGACGGCGCGCGAGTTGAAGGCGGCAGGTTTCACGGCAGTCTTCCCCAACATGTTGTGGGCGGGCGAGGCGCTCTACCCAAGCGACTTGATTCCTACGGGGAAATCGTTCGAGGAATGGGGGGATCAGTTGAAGGCGTGTGTCGAGGCGTGTCGAAAAGAGGGACTGGAGGTGCACGTTTGGAAGGTGAATTTTCGCCTTCAATCCCATTGCGCCCCGGCTTTTCTCGAAAAAATGCGGCGTGAAGGAAGGCTTCAGAAGAACGCTCAGGGTGAGGAAGTGTTGTGGCTTTGCCCTTCGCACCCTGATAATTTTGATTTAGAGTGGCGTTCGATGCTCGAAATCGCGCAAAAATACGATGTGGATGGCGTTCATTTCGACTATATCCGCTATGAGAATGGTGCGCGATGCTTTTGCGAGGGGTGTCGAGCGCGATTCGAAGAGGAAACCGGGATTCGAGTCGAAAATTGGCCGCAAGACGTGATGTCGCGCAAAAATCCTAAGTTGGAGGAGAAATTTCTCAAGTGGCGTGCGGAACAAATCACGCGTATCGTGAGAAAAACACACGAGGAGATAAAGAAATTTAACCCGAAGGTGAAAGTTTCCGCTGCTGTTTTCCAAAGTTATCCAAGTTGTTACCATAATGTGGGACAAAATTGGTCTCAATGGGCGCACGAGGGGATTGTCGATTTCCTCTGCCCGATGAACTACTCCCAGCACACGGGCACGTTCGCTCAACTCACGCAGCATCAGCAGACGTTGGTTCCGCCGAAGTTCCCTCTCTACCCGGGAATTGGGGAATGGAGACTCACTCCTGATGGCACCATGGATCAAATTCAGAAGGCAGACGCTCTTGGGTGCGAGGGATTTATGATTTTTGATCTTTCGGAACGCGCTGCTGGTGCGATTTTGCCCCTTTGGACGCGTTAGAATTTTTGGCTTCGGTACGTCGTTAGCGCTACGTACACGACTCCTAAAACTTTGCGTAAGACGGGAGTTTTAAAGCACTCGAGTATAAGCGGTCTTCAGGAATTCGAGGTTTGGTTTTTCAACGTCAAACCTCGGTTGCCTGAAGACTTTCAAAGGAGAATCCACCCAAAAGCTAACGCTGGGATTTTCGCGCCCCATCCGTGAGCCACAACACCGCCATTCGCACCGCCACGCCGTTGGAGACCTGCTCAAGAATGGCACTTTGCGCTCCATCTGCCACGTCGGGAGTGATTTCTACCCCACGATTGATAGGACCCGGCGCTAAAATGAGCACGTTGGGTTTCGCACGGCGCAGACGCTCCCCATTAATGCTATAAAGGAGTGTGTACTCGCGAATCGAGGGGAACGGGCTGGTGTATTGCCGCTCGAACTGGATACGGAGCATATTGAGCGCGTCGACACGAGGCAGAATGGCGTCAAGGCTGTGGGAAATTTCGACGTTCATCTCCCTCCACGTCGGGGAGACGAGCGTCGCGGGACCGCACACAATCACGTGCGCGCCCAACTTCTGAAGTCCCCAAATATTGGAGCGCACCACCCTGCTGTGGGCAATGTCGCCAACGATCGCAATTGTTTTTCCTTCGAGCGAACCCAATTTTTGTCTCAGCGTGAGAATGTCGAGCAATCCTTGCGTGGGATGCTCATGGGCACCATCGCCTGCATTGATGATCGAACACGCGACGTTTTCGCTGAGGAGCCTCGGAATCCCCGGCGTGCTGTGCCTCACGATCATGGACTCGCACCCCATTGCTTCGAGGTTTTTCGCGGTGTCGATCACGGTTTCGCCTTTGCTCAGGCTGCTTGTGGACGCCGCAAACGCAACGGTCGAAGCGCTCAATCTTTGCGCGGCGAGTGCGAAGCTGGTTCGGGTTCTTGTCGAATTCTCGAAAAAAAGAGTGACACTTGTGTGTCCGTTCAAAAAAGAGAACTTTCTGCGTCCTTCGTCGAACGCGTTTCGGAAGATTTGCGCTTTATCGAGAAGAATATTCAACTCGTCCCCAGAGAGATCTTCTAATCCCAATAGGTGTTTGCGCGTCCATCCTTTTGGGATTTCGCCCAATTCAGGCAATTCTGTTTGCATGTGTCTGACCCCTGATTCGAAATATACGTTCCAATCGACGCCTATTTTACCACGATGTTCGGGATACAAAAGCCCCCCCAAGTCAATTTTCTCGAAAAAGTGGGAGAAAAAAATCGACGGCGAGTTGACGCATCAAAAGTTTTGCCTTTTTTCGATGATTCTGCCAATACGGACGCCCAAATTCATTCGTGCGCCTGTATTGTGTTGTGTCAATTTGATAAACTCCCGTTTTGAGGGGCGGATATTCCAACCCTTGAGAGAAAACTTTTTTGAAATGCTCAT
Organism: Planctomycetia bacterium; assembly: GCA_030527105.1. GTDB lineage: Bacteria > Planctomycetota > Planctomycetia > Pirellulales > Thermoguttaceae > RGIG3701. The sequence continues at coordinate 806 of JAUNBK010000027.1, read as the reverse complement.
GGCGTTCGCTAATAATGTTTATCTTTTTGACACAGCAATAGGTATCGGAATGAGTAAGGTGCACGTCGAACTTTTTTCAAGAATGTGGCAAACTCGGGAGCGCATTGATCCTGCCCGGTTGTCGTTTTTCGGTCTCCATATTGTGTTCAAAGCACAAATCAGACAAAATTTTCAAATAATCGAGGATGCCCTCCTTCAAAGAGGGGGAATTGTTGCCTCTTTCAGAGAGGGGGGAACACCAACTTTTTTTGAAGGCACCCAATAATCGATAATTTTCCATCCCCCACCATTGACTCCCCCAACGTTATCTGGTACACTGGAGGTGTCGTCCAGATGCCGATGTGACCTTGGCGCAAGTTATAATACTTCTCCTATAAAATCCCCGCAAAAGTCGCACGGACTTTTTGACGATAAGACCAGTATACCCCACTTTGCGAATGGAGTCAGGGCTGGAAGATGGAAAATTATTGATTAACAGAAAAAAATTGAACGAATTGCGCCACGCGCACAAAAAAGCGAAGGAAAAGACAGAATCGAAGCCGTTTTTCCGCTCGGGTGTGGCGGGTCTGTCGACGACGTGGCGGAGGTTCTGATGATGGACGAAAAAACCGTCCGCAACCATTTTCAAACGTGGGAATCAGGTGGCGTTGACGCCCTAAAACAAAGGCTGTATCGTGGTCGCGTGGCGCGTCTGACTTCGGTACAAAAAGAGAGATTGTCGACCTGGCTGGACGAAAATCTGTGCCTGAACATGGGCGAAATTCTGCAATATTTGAGAAAAATGTACGGTGTTTTCCTCTCTCGCT
>JAUNBK010000026.1 GCA_030527105.1 Planctomycetia bacterium | reverse complement strand
AACACCAAAAAAACGCATTTTTTTCACTAAAAAGAATCAAAAAACGCAAAAGTGTGAAATGCGCCTGCCCCCCTATTTTTACGCAACATGACATTTTTTACGAATAGCGGACTAAAACATTTTGAAAAAATTCATAATCATACGACCTCGTAAAAAAGGGAATATTACAAAACACCCTCGAAACGCACCAGAAACTTTTGATTTCTCGAAATGCTGCACAAAAACCATTCAATTCCCCTTCTTTGGGGTACGCCCGTAGGGTGGGGGGTAGTTGATGTGGGAAAGTCTTTCCCCCCAGCAGAACACCCCGTCAGCCTACGGCTGCCACCCCTCTGGAAGAGGGGAATTTAGGGAAACGCTTTCCCTTGGCGCAACAGAAATTTGAAGACACCCTACCGCAACTCCATTGCTTCGAGGATTCGCGACGCGTTTTGGATTTGTCGAGGATGAACGAAGAGACGTGCGCGTTTCACGAAGTCGTCGAACTGCTCTGTCGCAAGGACGCGAACTGCGGGAGAAATCTCCGCCAACGGACGATATTTCCCATCCTTCGGGTCGCGGACGTCGATAATCCACTCGATCTCCTTCTCGACCGGCGGAGCGTCGATGAGAATCTCGTGCGGCTCGATCTGAACCCCACTCTCTTGAAGACGAAAAGCTGTCTGACGCGCAAGCTGAGCCAACTCCGCAAAAGGTCGGCGCGCGAGACGATGATAAGGTTCTTGCGCTTCAAAATAGGAGAACTCAGCAATTTGTTTGTACAAGCAGCGTTTTTGACCAAACAAGCCGCTCCAAATTTCCTCCACTCCTGCGTGAGTCGAGAGGGTCTCGAAATACCGAATTGCCTCGGCGTCGGTCGTGTTTTGAAGCGACTCCACGAGCGAGGCGGGAGCGTGTCCCGAGCGATTTTGGTGTTGATATATCTCGAAACACATCCGCTGCAGCATGGCGGTCGCGCTGCGCACGGTGTGGTGCCAATAAACCTCGCTAAACATCACGTATCGCGCGAACACCATGAGTTCCGCCGCCGTTTTTCCCTTTGTGGAAATCGCGGGACCGTCTTGATTTTGGTTGAGGCAAAAGCCAGAAAGAAGACGCTCTTGGTCGAAATTCTTCCCATATGGCACGCCCGCATGGAGGCTGTCGCGAAAAAGATAGTCCATTTTGTCGATGTCGGCAGGTCCCGAGAGAAGACCAGCGAGGAGTTTGCGCACGTTCGGACGCGTCGAGAGAAAGGTCTCCCCACGCGGCAGCGCGCCAGAGAGAAGGTATAAAACGTCCTCTGCCGAGGAGTTCCAATCTTCGCGAATAGCGGTTGCGATTTCGGAAGACTCATCAAGCAAATAGCGTGCCGCTCCCGCCTCGTGAGGTTTCTCACCCGGAAGTCTCATGTCTTCAATCGGATGGCAAAATGGGTAGTGTCCCACATCATGCAGGAGAGCCGAGAGGATGAGCAGTTCCGCCCCCTGCCACGAGACGATGGACTCGAACGCCGAGCTGCGTGTCAGTCGTTGAAGCAAAATGAGCGCCAAACGATAGACGCCCAGCGAGTGTTCGAATCGCGAGTGGATCGCGCCGGGATAAACGAGCGAGACCAAACCCAATTGTCGAATCCCCGCCAAACGCCGAAACTGGGGCGTGTCGATAATCCTTCGGACGCGCGGCGTGAGTGGAGCATCCGTCTCTCCCGGCAAGCGTATAATATTTCTTCGCGAGTCGAGCGCAACAATCTCCGGAATTTCTAGTATGGACATTTCGATACACCTCATACCCTGAAAAGCGAATTTCTTCGAGTTGTTTTCCCGCCAAACCACCTACCAATTGAGCCGCGACGCTTCCTCCCAATGCTCGTAGAGCGTCTCGAGGAGGCGTTTTTCCTCTTCCAACTGCGCCTGAAGTTGTTTGACTTTCTCCCCATCTCGCAACACGGCAGGGGTGAGAAGCTCCTGCTGAATCTCTTCCGCCTTCGTCTCGCGAATGAAAATTTCGTCCTCCAGGTCCACCACCTTGCGATACGGAAATTTTCGCTTCGGCTTCGACGCACTTTTTGAGGAACTCTTGCTTGCGCCTTGCGTTTCATCAGATTTCGAACGATCCGACGTTCCCTCTTTCTTCAACGCGGAGTGTTTCCACAGGTCGTCCTTCCCCCCACGCACCTGCTTTGCGGCATCGGCTATGTTTTTTCGCAAGGCGAGCCAAACGTCGTAATTCCCATGCACGACATGCGCCCCGTCGGCGTCAAGTACGAGAAGATGCGTGGCTGTTTGATTGATAAAATACCGGTCGTGACTCACAAAAAGGACGGAACCTTCGAACGCCTTGAGATTCTTCTCAAGCGCCTCGCGCGCCCAAAGGTCCAAGTGGTTTGTTGGCTCATCGAGAATGAGGAAATTCCCCTCGTCAGCCGCGAGGCGTGCCATTGCGACACGACAACGCTCGCCGCCGCTCAGCGAGAGGACCTTTTGAAACGCTTGGTCGCCAGAGATTCCGAAGCGCGCCAAGAGCGACCGTCGCGCAGGCTCATCCATCTCACGACCCGCAGGGCGAATCGCGTCGACCGCCATTTTTTCCCCATCGACCGATTCCAACTGCTGATCGAAATAGCCGATTTTAACACCCTGACCCAGTCGGACGGATCCCGAATCCGGCTCGAGGATTCCTTGAATACAACGCAGGAGTGTTGTTTTTCCGCAGCCATTTGGTCCGATCAACCCCCATCGCTCCCCTCTTTGTATGTCGAACGAGACACCTTCGAAGAGAACCCGATCAAACCCTTTCGCGAGATTTTGCACGCGGAGCACCACGTCTCCTGAGCGATCCTTCGTATGAAGCCCCATGGGCGGGGTGGAGATTTCGCGCGGAGGGGCAACGCGCTCGATTCGCTCCAGTTTTTTGCGTCGATCCTCCGCCTGCGCCGCTTTCATGCCGTAGTGGTTGCGCCGTATAAAATCCTCCGTCTTGGCAATTTCCTCCTGCTGCTTCTCCCACGTCCGTCGTTGGACGAGCACACGCTCTTCTTTTTGGCGAAGGTACGCGGAGAAATTCCCGACGTAAGAATCGACCGTGCCGTGGAAAAGCTCAAGCGTCCGCGTCGCGACCCGATCGAGAAAAAAGCGGTCGTGAGAAATGAGAAGCACCGACGCACTCGACTCGAGAAGGAACGACTCAAGCCATTCCGTCGCCTCGAGATCCAAGTGGTTCGAGGGTTCGTCCAACAACATCAAATCCGGCTCCGCCAAGAGCAACTTTGCAAGCATAAGCCGATTTTGCTCTCCGCCGCTCAACGCCGAAGTGGGGGTCTCCCATTGCGATTGGAAAAAACCAAGCCCCTGAAGCACGCGCTCCACCTTATAATCAAGATTATACGCATCCATGCGGAGAAGTTCCTGCTGGAGTCGGTCGTAACGCGCGCCCCACCGCTTTCGTTCGTCGGGATCTTTTTCATTCGCCATCGCTTCTGCCGCGAAAAGTGCCTCATTTTGTAGCGTGACGAGATCTGCAAGAGCCGAATGCGCCTCCTCCCACAGTGTTTTGTCGGAAGTCTCCGGGCGTTGCTCAAGGCAGCCGATACAAATCCCGGGGTGGAGCATGCAGCTGCCCGCATCGGCATCCTCACGCCCCGCGATGATTTTCATGAGCGTACTTTTCCCCGCACCATTGGGACCAACGAGAGCGACGCGCTCGCCGGGGTGGATTTCAAAGGAGACGCCGTCTAAAACTGGGTCGGGACCATAATATTTACGCAGGGATTCAACGGAAAGGATGTTCATGGAATTTCGTGGGTTCTGCTGTTGATGTAACACACCACGGCTCACGAAGCATCGTGAAAACCGGATTTCTGAGGTACTATGAGTATAAAAACGGCTTTATACAAAAGCGAACATGGATTATACAACATAATCCGAAAAAGTCAAGAAGTCTGGGAAAAAATGTTGAGAATCGGGACGCTGGGGCGGGGAAAATATGGCTGTGGGGACTTGACAAAACATCAAAATACGGTACATTTAGACGCATTGTATTTTATACTCCTCCTCCTCCTTTAATTCCCGTTTTTCGCGACGCTTTGCGAGCCGTGGTGCGTAGCTCCAACGGCGGACGGAAACGGAAATTTTAACACGAAGTATTATAATAACCCGCGAGGAAATTCCCCATTCGTTTTTTTATCACCACAGAAAACTAAAGTTATGATTCTCTGGACGCTCACTACAATTTTCATTTTCGTCATGCTCTCCGTCGGCTTCTGGGGAATGCGCAAAACGCGAACCCTAGGCGATTTTTTCATCGGAGGTCGCTCCATTGGTCCGTGGGTTTCCGCGTTCGCTTACGGGACGAGTTACTATTCCGCCGTGATGTTTATCGGCTTCGCGGGGAAACTCGGCTGGGGATTCGGCTTGAATGTCCTCTGGACCTCCCTCGGCAATACGCTGCTCGGTTGCCTTCTTGCTTGGTTCGTTTTGGGCTATCGAACGCGCCGCATGACGCAAAATCTGGGTGTGATGACGATGCCCGAGTTTTTCGACAGAAGGTTCGATGCGCCAAACCTCAAGATATTTTGCGCGATTATCATCTTTCTCTTCCTGCTTCCCTATAGTGCGTCCGTTTTTCAGGGACTGGGCTACCTCTTCCAAATCACCATGGGGCTGGATTATACGACCGCGCTCATTTTTATGAGTATCATCACGGCAATCTACCTCATCATGGGAGGCTATTTCGCCGTCACGCTCAACGACTTCCTTCAAGGCATTATCATGCTGATCGGTTCCGTCGTTATGTTTTTCATTCTCACGAACAAATCCGGCGGTCTGATGGCGACGATTCAAACGATCCAAACGAATTATCCCCAAAACGTCAAACCGCTCCCGCCTTGGTACATGGTGGCGTCAGTTGCGTTTATGACGTCGTTCGGCGTGTGGGGACTTCCGCAAATGATTCAGAAGTTCTACTCGATCAAGGACGAAAAACAGATACTTCGTGCCGCGATCGTGACGACCGGTTTTTCGTTCGTCGTTGTTTTTGCTGCCTATTTTATGGGGAGCATGACGCACGTTTTCTACGTCAGTCCCGAAACTGCGGTCGTTAGCTCTGTGGCGGCGGGTCCAACAATCGTTGGCGAGACGGACGCAACGGGGCGCGTTCAAGCGGTTCCGGCTCCGACCATCGAGAAAAATGGCAAGCAAGTTATCGACTTCGACCGACTTATTCCCGACTTGCTCAAGCACCAACTGCCTGAGGCGCTCATGGCCGTGATTGTCCTTCTCGTTCTGTCGGCATCGATGTCCACTCTTTCGTCGCTCATTCTTGTGGCGTCGAGCGCGATTGCAATCGACCTTTATAAAGACCGCGCGAAACTCGACGACTCCTCCGACAAACCGCTTGTCCTCATTCGTTTTTTGAGTGGACTCTTCATCCTCATTTCGTTTTTGATTGCAATGTCGAAATTCGACGTTATCGTGACGCTCATGTCGGTTTCGTGGGGCGCGGTGGCAGGAGCGTTCATGGCACCCTATCTCTACGCGCTCTATTGGCGGCGTCTCACCAAATGGGGCGCGCTCTCGGGAATGATCACGGGGCTTGCCGTGAGTATCGGGCTTCTCATTGCGTGGGGACCCGACTACTCGCCGCTCTCCGCCTCGTTAGCGATGCTGATCCCGTTTGTCGTCATTCCGCCTGTGTCGTTGTTGACGCAGCCGCCGCGGAAGGAACTGGTCGATCTTGCGTTTGCAAAAAAAGCGGATTTTGACGCCCTGTCCGACTCGACATTAAGCGATTGATCCGCGCTACCAGAGGTTTGTGCCACGGGGGAGCAATATTTTTTCATAAAAAAACGAGCGCCCCCTTGAATCTTGCGTGGGAATGTGGTATTCTACCAGTGGTATTGCTTTTTTGTCATTTTTGGAATTTCTCATTTTGAGGGAGAATCACACAATGGTTATGAAAAAATTCATCAACGATCCCAACAATCTCACGGCAGAACTCCTCGAAGGAATGCTCGTTGCTGAGGGCGATTTGGTCAAAATCGAGCAGGAGAAGCTGGTCTGCCGAAAGGAAGAGAAGGCGCAGGACAAAGTCGCAGTCGTCACTCTGGGTGGCGCGGGGCACGAGCCGGCTCTCGCGGGATTCGTCGGCAAGGGGATGTTGGACATCAGCGTCGTCGGGGATATTTTCGCAGCGCCTGGTCCGGGAGAAGTTCTTGAGGCGCTCAAAATCGTCAATCGCGACGCGGGCACGCTCCTCGTGATTCTCAATCATGCGGGCGACGTCCTCTCCGCAACCATGGCGCTCGAAATGGCGGAAGCCGAAGGGTTGAAGAATATCGCAAGTGTCAACACGCACGAAGACATTGCCCCCGGCGCCGACGCTCCGATCGAAGACCGACGCGGCTTGGTCGGGTGCGTTCCGCTCATCAAAGTCGCGGGTGCGGCGGCGGAACGTGGTTGGTCTCTCGAGGAAGTTCTCCGCGTCGCGAACAAATTCAACGACAACATGGCGACGCTTGCCGTGGCGCTCAAGGGTGCGACTCACCCCGCGAACGGAATGGAGATTGCCGTTTTGGGCGACGACGAGATGGAGATCGGCATGGGTCAGCATGGCGAAGCGGGCACGGGGCGCAGCAAAATGCTCTCCGCAGACGCCACGACGGAGAAAATGTTGGATCGTCTCGTGGAAGCCATCAAAGCGCAGGCTGGCGACAAAGTTCTCCTCCTCGTGAATGGCTCTGGAGCGACCACGCTCATGGAGATGTATATTGTCGCGCGTGCTGCGAAAAACTTCCTGAAGTCGAAGGGAATCGAGCTTGCCGTGTGCAAGGTGGGAGAAATTCTGACGGTTCAAGAGACCGCCGGATTCCAATTCCTCCTTGCGAAGGTCGACGACGAGATTCTTGACCTGTGGAACGATTCGTGCGCAACCCCTGCGTGGCGCTGGTAGTTGACGGATTTATAATACTTCTCGTTGAAATTTCCGGTTCCGTCCGCCGTTGGAGCTTGCGCACCACGGAAGAGCAAAGCGTCGCGTAAAACGGGGATTTTAAAGGAGAACGAGTATAAGCTGAATTTTAACGCGAAGTATCATAGAATCCCGGATTCCCACGCACTCCTTCCGAACATCGTCGTTTAGAGGGAGTGCGTATTGGGTGTTGTGTTGCCACTCACCAGGTGCCTGTTTGTCTTCCTGATTGTTTTCGTTTATTCCTTCCTACTCCCCCAATTTTACGAGGCTGAAAAATGCGTAGAGTTTTATCTTTCCTCCCGATATTTGTCGTTTGCGTTCTTTGTTTGAGCGTCTCAAATGCCCGAGCCGCTGATGTTGGCGAGTTGCCGAAGAGCGCGGAGTTGTTCCCTTTTTTTATCATGGGTGACGATCTGCCCAAAGTCTGGACGGCGCCTGATTCTCAAAAGGTGGCTGGCGACGCAGGGCAAGTCCACGTCCGCGACGGCAAATTTTACGCTGGCGACGCGCCCATTCGTTTTTGGGGAGTCAACACGTGTTTCTCCATGAATTTCCCCGACAAAGACGATGCCGTCCAATATGCGAAACGGATGGCGAAATTCGGAGTCAACGCCGTGAGGCTCCATCATATGGACATGCGCGACATTTGGGGGAAAAACATCTCTCGAACGCAAACGGAGATTGATCCCGAGCAGCTTGATAAACTCGACTGGCTCATTTATCAATTCAAGCAGAACGGAATCTACGTTAATATTAATTTGCACGTTTCGCGGAAGCTTGACGAAAAAGACGGCTTTGTCGGCTACGATCAACGCCCCAGCCACGACAAAGGGGTGGATAATTTTGAGCCTCGGATGATCGAGCTTCAGAAGAAGTACGCGAAAGACCTCCTTGCCCACGTGAATCCTTACACGAAAATGTCGTATCTCGAGGACCCGTGTATTGCGATGATTGAAATCAATAACGAGAATTCCGTCGCCGCATCGTGGTTTTGGGGGAATCTCGACAATCTGCCCGCGCCGTACGAAGCGGAGCTTCAAAAACAGTGGAACGCTTGGCTCGCTAAAAAGTATCGTTCTACGGCAGATATCCGCGAGGCATGGGGGTGCAAGATTTTTCCCGTTGAGGAAGAACTCGCGCTCGATGGCTCTTTCGACGACCCCAAAACGCTCGAAAATAACAAAAACTGGGTGATCGAAAACGATGGTATCTCCAAAGGTCGGCAAGAAATCACGCCCGAGGGCACGCTGAAAATTTCGGTCGAAACGATGGGGCGCAATCCGTGGAATCCGCAAATTTATCTCGCGAAAGCACCTGTGAAAGGTGGTGTTCCCTACACGCTCTCCTTCCGCGTCCGCGCAAAAGAGGCGTGTAAACTCCGTTGCGGCGTGAGTGAGAACCACGCAGAATGGCGCAATTTGGGAATGTCGCGAGAGTTCGATGTTGCCACGGAGTGGAAAACCTACACGTTCTCTTTCACGTGCTCGGCAGACGACCAGAATGCGCGCGTGAGTTTCTCTGGATTCAAAGCTGGCGGCGTTTATGAATTCGACGATATCTCCTTCCGCGCAGGTGGCGTGGTCGGAATCGCGCAAAACGAAAAACTCGAAGACGCCTCCATCCAAATTATCTATCGAAACAAGGACTCCCACCGCGCAACGAAAAACGCCAAGCGTGATTTCGCGTTCTTCATTCTCGATCTGGAGGATCGCTACTGGCAGGAGATGTACAACTACGTCAAGAAGGAATTGAAAGCTAAAGCGCCCGTCTCTGGCACGCAATTGCAATACGGCGCGCACTATGCGCAGGCGAAATTGGACTATTGCGACATTCATGCGTATTGGAATCATCCGAGTTTCCCCGGTCGTCCGTGGGACGGTGGCAACTGGAAGCTGGGCAACACGGCTGAGGTCAACGTCCTTGGTCGCTCGTACTCCTGCGCCACACACCTCGCCAACAACCGCGTCTATGGAAAACCATACACCGTGAGCGAGTACAACCACCCCTACCCCAATCTCTACGGCGCGGAAGGATTCCCCATCCTCTCTTCCGTGGCTGCGTTCCAAGAGTGGGACGGAATCTTCATTTTTGCGTGGTCGCACACGAAGGAATTCAGCCCGAATAGCACTCCGAGTTTCTTCGATATTTGGGGGAATCCGATCCAGCTTGCGCACATGGCGGCGTGCTACAATATGTTCGTGCGTGGCGACGTTCAGAGTGGTTTCGACCTTGCTGGCGAGCAAATTGTGTACGAGTTGGGGTACGAGCAGGAGCGCGAAATTCATGCCGCCGCGACGAATGGATATCATCGTTCGCTTCAATCTATTGGTTTCGTCAACGATCTTCCGTTGAGAAAGGTCGTCGGCATCCGAACGACCGACCTCCCCGTGCGTGACGCGCGCGTCGCTCAAACACCCGCATTTGAACGCCCGGAAGAGATTGCCGCCGCGCAGCAGACGATCTCTTCGACGAAGCAATTGAAGTGGGATGGCGCAGATGTGAAAAAGTCGTTTTATCAAGTCGATTCGCCCAACACGAAGATTTTCACGGGCTTTATCCAAGGGAAAACCTTCTCTTACGACGACGGGACGGAACTCAAATTTGGCGAAACGCTTCTCGATTGGGCGACGGTCTCGCTCACGCGCGTTGATACCAATCGTTGGCTTCTTGCCGCGACGGGCGTGATGCGCAACACCGATTGCAAGTTGGGCGAGTACGACCCCGTAGAAATTAAGGACACGCCGAACGACCAGCTTGAAACGCTGTTTGGCAAGCAGATTTCCTTTTGCAAAACGCGAGGCAAAGCGCCGCTTTTGTGCGAAGGAATCCCGGCTCTCGTCAAATTCCCCGCCCCGGAGTCCGTCGTGGTGAAATACTACCCGCTTGACGGCAACGGTCGCCGTTTGCAAGAAATGACGGCGCAGCGTAAGGACGAGAATTTCGTCGAAATCCTTCTTTCTCCCGAGTGCAAAACCTTGTGGTACGAAATTGAGGTCGTAAAATAAGCGCAGAGTGGGCGCGAACCCTGTCGACACATGCCGTGCAAAAGGTGTGCTGGCACTTCCTCCGCGCGGCGTGCGTCGAAATTTGGATCGGAGCTACGCACCACGGCTCGCAATGCGTAGCGCAAAACGAGAATTTTAAAGGAGAATGAGTATAAAGGAGAACATAAAACATGATGAGTACGGAGAAATGGGATACATGAAAGGTGGTACGCGGTAGAAACAAATGGGCTGGCTATATTTACTTCTGGCTGGATTGTTAGAAATCGGATGGCCAACGGGCTTAAAAATGGCGCAGGTCTCCCCTTCAAAGTGGGGATGGATCCTGTTTGCTGTGTTCACGATGGGGGCAAGTGGGGTTTTGCTCTATCTTGCGCAGAGGCATATTCCCATTGGTACTGCATATGCCGTTTGGACGGGAATCGGCGCTGCGGGAACGTTCTGCGTGGGAGTTCTCTTCTTTCGTGACACTGCGGGACTGATGCAATATCTCGGCGTGGCACTTATAATTGCGGGAGTCGTTATGTTGAAAATCGGGCATGGGTGAGAAATTCGAAACCGCGAGCGTCCGTTTGTGCGGGTTGTAGCGATTGCCACTGGGGGGGATTTAAAATTCATGAAATCCCGAAAAAGTTCCGAAGAGATACCTGACAATATGTGCATTTGCGGCTAAGATTTATAGTAAGAGTAGTGAGAGAAGTTTTTGAGAAAAAGGTTCTCCCAAACAAGTGTTGAAAAGGTACGATTATGTGTCTTGTTAATAAAATCCTCATAGGCCTGATTGTGGTAGCCGTTCTCGTATGCTTTTATTTTGGAAGCATAACGCTTAAGACGCACGACTATTGGCATCGAGAGCAGTATGTGGAGAAGTATCAAAAAGCGGTGAAAGAGGCTCAGGCGCTCAACAATCGCTTGAAGTACGGCGTTGGCATCCCCGGCAACGATAATTACGAACCTTCCGTCGAGGCGAAGCGGATCGAGTTGGATCGGCTCGAAAACCTTCGCGGGCTGGGGGTGTGGCTGCGTAGCCCTGCTTCGTTGCGCGATGGGAAAATCACGGCAGAGATCGAGGGTATCAACGCTATCAAGTTGCCGATTAGCACGCGTGTGTTCGTGTTTGACGATCCCGATGTTGAGAGCGACGAGCCGAGCCGTTATTTGGGCACGTTCATCGTTGAGCGCTGCGCGGATGGCGAGGTCGTCCTTCGTCTTCAAGATTCTGTCGCGATCGACAAGGATCGGGTTGAAGAGTTGAAACTCGTGTACGGTGCAGTTTCTATCTATCAGAAGATGCCGCTTGATTCGCACGATATTTTTGAAGAGTGGTATTTCGAACAGGCGAATCTCGATCGAGAGGAGTTTTTCGGCATCAATCTTCCGAAAAACACCATGGAGGAATACGAGAAGCATGGGCGCGAGGACGCAAGCGGCGCGGTGTTTGAACGTCCGTTGCGCTCCTACGACATTCAATTCCAAACGTATTACGATGGCATTTGGGACACGAAACAGACGATTCTCGACGTTGCTGATCTCGTCGTGGTCACGCAGGCGATGGAAGAGTGTCTCGCCCGACGGGTTGAATTCCTCGAAAAACGTAATTCAGAGCAGGCTCAGCGCCTTCAGGTGTGTGAGCAGGAGCAGGTGAGTGTCGCAGATCGTCGCAAGTCTCTCGAGAGTACGTATCGAAAACTCGAGGCGGAGCACGAAAAAACGTTGCGCGAAATCTCTGCGTGCGCTACGCAAATTTATAATTTGCAGAGACAAATACAGAACCACGTTTTGGCACACTGAGTTTTTTACCCATCGCACACGAGAAATTTAGTTTTGTTGGCTCTCGAGTGAATTCGAGTTTGCACAAAAGTACGATGGGTATAGATCGTTTATGCAGGCGCGCCCCCCATTCTCCTTTGTTTTCCCACTGGGGTGCGCCCGCTTTTCCCTCTTGCTCGTGTCGCTTTTTCGCGAAACACGATTGTTTTCGGTGTGAAGGAAGTCGATTCTTCTAATTTCAACGCGCCAAAACGCAACCAAGTTAAATAAAAGCCCATTTTGGGTATGTTTTTTTAGTCAGGATGATGATAGAAATGAAGGAGTATTTTCCTATGATTCGTGCCGTTGCCTTCGACATGGATGGGCTGATGTTCAACACCGAAGACGTCTACTTTCAAGTGGGCGTTCGACTCATGGAGCGCCGAGGCGGAGCCTATCCCAAGGAGCTTTGCTCGTCTATTATGGGGTGCCCTCCGCAGGCGGCATTCGAGGCAATGATCGCGTGGAATCAATTGAGCGACTCGTGGCAGGAACTACAAAAGGAGTCGGAACGAACGTTCTTTGAAATTCTGGATGAATATCTCCAGCCGATGCCGGGGTTGTTTCGTTTGCTCGATTTTCTCGAAGAAAAGCGGATTCCCAAAGCAATTTGCACGAGCAGCAGCCGAGCCGTTTTGGAGGGTGTGACGCAGCGGTTTGATTTGCTCAAACGCTTTTATTTCACGATTTCTGCCAACGAAATAACGCGAGGGAAGCCGAATCCGCAGATTTATGAGATGGCGGCGGAGAAATTCGGAATTCCTACGCGCGAAATGCTCGTTTTGGAGGATAGTTGCAACGGCGTTTTGGCGGGAGCGAATGCGGGCGCGTTTGTTGCCGCCACGCCTGCCGAACATAGCAAGCATATGGATTTCTCCAGAGCCTCCATTGTTTTGGACACGCTTGAGGATCCACGGCTTTTGGATTTGCTATGCAAGGGGCGCGAGTCGCACGAGGTCGAGTAGAATATGTCGATATTTGGGGCTTTTGAGGAGGAAAATCGGAAGAAGACGCAGCCTCTTGCCGCGAGAATGCGTCCTCGAACGCTCGACGAGTTTGTGGGGCAGGAGGAGTTTCTCGCGCCGGGGAGATTGTTGCGGCGTCTCCTTCAAGCGGATCGTCTTGGTTCTGTCATTTTTTTTGGTCCGCCCGGGACGGGGAAAACGACTTTAGCGCGGATTTTAGCCGTCGAATCGAATGCCGATTTTCAACAAATCAGCGCCGTTGCGCATGGCGTGAAAGAGTTGCGCGAGGTTTTAGCCCACGCGGAAGACAACGTCGCGGCTGCTGCGAGAAAAACTCTCCTTTTTGTCGACGAAATTCATCGCTTCAACAAGGCGCAGCAGGACGTTTTGTTGCCGCAGGTGGAAGAAGGAATCGTTATTTTGGTCGGAGCGACGACCGAGAATCCTTTTTTCACCGTGAATAATGCGCTTTTGAGTCGTTCGCGCGTCTTCGCGTTTCAACCATTGTCGATCGAAAATATCAAGACGCTCCTCAAACGCGCCCTGGCCGACAAAGAACGAGGATTGGGGCGCTGGTCCGTCCAAATGGATGACGACGCGCTTGAGTATCTCGCCCAGTCTGCCGATGGGGACGCACGCCGAGCGTTGGGCGCTCTCGAAATAGGCGTCCTCTCGTCTTTCGCGAACCCGCTCCATTTTACGAAGGAACTCGCGGCTGAGTCCGTTCAAAAAAGGCTTTTGCGACACGATCGAGACGGCGACGCGCATTATGATATTATTAGCGCGCTTATCAAAAGTATTCGTGGGAGCGACCCCGACGCGGCAATTTATTGGCTTGCAAAAATGCTCGAGGGGGGCGACGACACGCGGTTCTTGGCAAGACGACTCGTCATTTTAGCGAGCGAGGATGTGGGAAATGCCGACCCGCACGCGCTCCCGCTGGCTGTTGCGTGTGCGCAAGCGTGCGAAATCGTTGGTCTCCCGGAGTGCCAATTGAATTTGGCGCAGACTGTGGTTTATCTCGCCGCTGCGCCAAAGTCCAATGCCGCCACGGAAGCCATTTGTGCCGCACGAAGAGACGTGCAGGAGGGGAAATTGGTGCCCGTTCCGAAGCATTTGAGGGACGCGCACTACTCTCAAGCCCAATCCCTCGGGCATGGTATCGATTATAAATACGCGCATGATTATCCCGACGCGATCGCTCCGCAGGATTATCTCGGCGTGGAGAGGCGTTATTATCAACCCACCGATCGCGGGTTTGAGGCGGAGATTGCCGATCGACTCGAGTATATTCGCGCAAGGCTTCGCGAGCATTAGGAGACGAGAATTTTGGGAAATAGACCATGAAACACACCCAATTTTTGCGAGAGATTCGGCGATTTGTTGCTTCGGAGAGGATTTATACGGACGACCTGCGTCGATTGGCGTGGGGGTGCGACGCGGGGTTTTATCGTTTGACGCCCAAAATTGTCGTGCGACTCGAGAACGAAGCGGAGGCGGCGTCGATTCTCCAAGCCGCGCAAAAGTGGGGCGTGCCGCTCACGTTTCGCGCCGCAGGAACGAGCCTTTCGGGACAGAGCATTTCGGATTCCGTCCTTCTCGTGGCGGGGAAAAATTGGGAGCGTTGCTCTATCGACTCCAACGGCGAAAAAATCGTTTTTCAACCCGGTATTTTAGGCGCGCGAATCAACGAGATTCTTCGTCCTTTGGGGAGAAAATTTGGTCCCGACCCCGCCTCGATCAAATCCGCCATGGCGGGAGGAATCCTCATGAACAACGCCTCGGGGATGAATTGCGGGATTTGGGCGAATAGCGACAAACTCCTCCTCTCCGCGCGCATGATTCTCCTCGACGGCACGATTCTCGACACGGGCAACGCGCAGAGCAGAGCGGCGTTTGAGGAGACGCATCCCGAGTTCCTGCGAAAAATTGAATATCTGCGCGACAAAATCCGCAGCAACCCAACGTGGGTGCAAAAAATCCAAAAAAAGTACGCGATCAAAAACGTGATGGGGTTAAATCTCCGTCCTTTTGTCGCCTATGAGGATCCGTTCGACATTATTGCGCACCTCCTGGTGGGGTCGGAAGGGACGCTCGCTTTTTTGGCGGAGGCGTCGATGCGCACGCTGCGAGACGATCCATTTCGAGCAAGTGCGATGTTGTACTTCGAAACGTTGGACGAAGCGTGCCGCGCCGTCCAAGCGATGAAGCGTGCTCCTGTCCATTGCGCGGAATTGCTCGACAAAAAGTCGTTAAGCTCGGTGGGAGATTCTACGGGCACCAATCTCACGGCAGTTCTCACAGAGACGACCGCGCCGTCTGTCCAAGAGCTTCGGGAGAATATTCGCCAAATTGAAGAGATTTTGCGCCCCTTTTCGACGTTCACGCCCGTGCGATTCAGCGACAAGCCGGAAGAATACGCGGAATTTTGGAACATTCGATCGGGCATTTTCCCCGCCGTGGGAGGAACTCGACCGGTGGGAACGACGTGCTTGATCGAGGACGTTGCGTTTCCGATCGATTCCTTGCCCGAGGCGACGCGCGACCTTCAAAAGCTCATTGAGGAGTGCGGCTACGATGATGCGTGCATTTATGGGCACGCGCTTGAGGGGAATTTTCATTTCGTGATTCATCAAAAATTCGATACGCAAGACGATATTCAAAAATACGAGCGCCTCATGTCGGGTTTGCTCCATTTGGTTGTCGACAAGTACGACGGCTCGCTCAAGGCGGAACATGGGACGGGGCGCAACATGGCTCCTTTCGTCGCGTACGAGTGGGGCGAGGAGTTGTTCGGCATGATGCGCGACGTGAAAAAGCTGTTCGACCCGACGAATATTCTCAACCCTGGCGTTATTTTTAACGACGATCCTGCGTGCCACTTGAAGAATCTCAAGCCGCTCCCGCTTGCGAATTCGATTATCGACCGCTGCATCGAGTGTGGATTTTGCGAGTCGAGCTGCGCGTCGTGTGGCTTCACGCTTTCGTCTCGGCAGCGGATTGTTGTTCAGCGCGAAATTGCGCGTTTGGAGCAGTCGGGAGAGTCGCGAGTTGCCGTTCGTTTGTCGAAGGCGTTTCGTTTCCCCGGCGTCGCGACGTGCGCGGGCGATGGCTTGTGCACGATGGCGTGTCCTATGGGAATTCAAACGGCGGAATTGGCGCATTTTTGGAGGGCAAAATCCCTTCCCGAGGGGAGTTTGGGGTATCGTTTGGGAGAACTCGCGGCGCGGCGTTTTGCGTGGTTGAAGCCTCCCATGAGAGGTGTCCTTCGTGTGGCGGACTTGGCGCACAAAATCCTCGGCACGTCGTGGATGAATTTCGTGTGTCGAACGCTGCATCGAGCGTCGTTTGGCGCGATTCCGTTGTGGACGCCCTCCATGCCGCGCGCGTTTGTGGTGCAAAAAGTGGCAAAGGAGCACACGAGTTGCCCGGCTGATGGCGGGGACTCGGAACTTCGTGTCGTTTATTTCCCCAGCTGCATTAATCAAGCGTTTGGTGCGGCACGAAACGCCCCGGATGCCGCGCCGCTTGTCGAAAAGACGGTCGCGATTCTGCGTCGGGCGGGATATCGCGTCATTTTCCCCGAACGCCTCGAGAGTCTCTGCTGCGGAACGATTTGGGAGAGCAAAGGGATGTCGAAGATTGCGGACGAGAAGTCGGCGGAACTCGAACGCGCGCTCCGACACGCTTCGAACGATGGAGAAATTCCCATTTTGTGCGACCAAAGTCCCTGCCTCTATCGAATGCGCGAAAAAATGCCAACCTTAAAATTGTACGAACCTGTGGAATTTATCGAAACTTTTTTGCTCGACAAACTCCATTTTGTGCCAATCGACCGACCGATTGCGATCCACGCGACGTGTTCGATGCGCAAAATGAAGTTGGAGAAGCTCCTTCTCACGCTGGCTCGCCGTTGTTCGTCGCGTGTCGTTGCGCCAGAGAAAACGGGCTGCTGCGGTTTTGCGGGAGACAAAGGTTTCACGTTGCCCACGCTCAACGCATACGCGCTGCGCCACCTTCGCGAGGAAATTGAGGAATCCCAATGCGTCCAAGGGTACTCCAACAGCAGGACGTGCGAAATTGGTCTCTCGACGCACAGCGGAATCTCATACGAGTCCATTGTCTACTTGGTGGAAGAATGCACGCGCCTGCGGTTGGAGGATGTGAGCGCTTTGGAGAGGTTGGGGGAGTGAGGAGCCGCGCGTCAAACCAAGAGCTGGGAGCCAACTAATTGCCAAAAGGTACGAAAGGGATACCCGATACTGGTCAATGAAATGGAAGTGCCTGTGCTGGATCGAAAACAGCCTCAAAGCGCTCGAAGAGAGAACTGTTTCTCCGCACGCAAAACAACAAAAACCTCTGCCGAGGGAAAATTCTTATTTTTCACATTTTTTGCCTGTCCCTTATTGCAAAAAAATGTCAAATCGTGTAGAATGTAGTAGTCCTCCTCTATTTCTGCGGGGTGGAGTGGTGCCCGATCTCCTTTAATGTCGGGAATCGCTGCACTTTGCGAGAGGTGGGGGTTTGTTATGGGCGGGTGTGTATAAGAATGAATTCAAAAGTTCGCGTCACTTCGTCGGTGCTTCATCGCGTCGGAGTGCTGTCGGGCGATATTTGAAAATACGGAAAGAACAAATATGGGTCTGCACGATCGAGACTATTATTGGGACGACAACGAGAGCTACAATCGTTCCGAGGGCGGGACGGGGATTTCGGCGTTGTTCATGATTATTGCTGCCAATGTGATCATTTGGCTGCTCAACGACGACAATAGCTTGCCGCTTAATCTATGGATGGAATTAAAACCGTCGGATATTTTTCATCCAGCGCAGTGGTATCGCTTGATCACGTGTGGTTTTGCGCACGATTCCACGTCTTCAGGTCATATCTTGTTCAACATGCTTGCCCTCTTTTTCCTTGGTGGGCTGGTTGAACGGCGCTATGGGAAGAAGGAATTCCTCGCGTTCTATTTTGCGTCCATTCTCATCAGCAGCTTAGGTTGGGTCGTCACGGGGTTGGTGATGGGGACGGACGTTCCTTGCATCGGGGCGAGTGGCGCGGTTTCGGCTGTCATCATTCTGTTCGCGTGGAATTTCCCGCACGAGAAGCTCCTTTTCATGATGTTCATTCCAATGCCTGCGTGGCTCGTCGGCGTCATTATTATCGGGATCGACATCATGGGCACTCAATCAGAAAAATCCAACATCGCCCACAGCGTCCACCTTGCGGGGGCTGCTTTTGCGTGCGTCTATTACCTTATGAACATCCGTTTCACGGGGTGGTTCTCCAGCTCGCCCCAGATTTATCGTGATGGGAACGTTGCTGACGAACCCTCATATTGGGGGGGGCGCCGAGGGCAATATGGGCGAGACGAGGAGGATTATTACTATGCAGACGACGATTCCTACGGCTACGCCCCAGCAACGAAGACGTACGAGCAACTCGAAGCGGAACGACGCGAGGCGGAAATGAACGAGAAAGTGGAGGACATTTTGCGAAAGATTTCCAACTTTGGTTTGCAAAGCCTTACACAAAGTGAGATGGATTTGCTCCGAGAGGCGAGCCGAAGAAAACAAAACGGGAGATAGCGCCCTATTTCCCACGTTTTCCCTGCGCGCCTAGAGAAGATAGCGTTAGTGTTGCGCGAGGGAAGAGTGCAACATTAAAAGAGACAAAAGGATTATAATAATATGGAAAAGATGGCGAAAATCCTCGGTTTTTTCACACTCATCATCGTTTCGGGCTGCCTTCCGCCCTCCGACAGAATGACGTCGGAGGACCCGTCGGAATTCCTGAGCAAATTCGATCCGTGTGAGGGGGAAATTCAGGAAGATTTTGTCTTGGGTGACTTGGCGGACGAAAGAGCGAAGGAGCTGAACCTGGTCATCCCGGAGACGATGGAGGAGTTGGAAAAAGTCGTCCAAGCGCGCGGCGGGTGGATCGAAAACGAGTTGCGCGATGGCGACCTTCTCACGTACAATTATCTCAATGGACAGCCTGCTCCACTGTCCGTCGAAGAGGCACGCAATCTCCAAAACAAAAGCCAAGAGGACAGCCGCCTCATCGTCCAAACGCTTGGGAGGCTCCCTGGCGACCGAGTGCTCCCCCCGGGCGAGGATTATCCTGAAGTCGATTATAATGGGCGTTTCGTGCGTCATTCCCCTGCCGACACCGCGTCGCTCAATCCTATTTTTGGCTCGACGTCCGTTGATTTTGAGGTCGCGGGACTCATTAGTTTCGGGTTGTTTAGTTTCACGTACGACACCTTTGAACCCTACGCTTCTTCGGACGCCAACGTTTCGTGGCACTCGAGCAAAGATCGTCTCATCGACAAACTCGTTCTGCGCGACGACATTTTCTGGAGCGACGGCACGCCTCTCACGGCTTACGACATTGAATTCTCCTACCGCGTCATTATGACTTCGAAAATCCAAGTCTCCGCCATGCGCAGCGGCACGGATCTTCTAGGCGGCGTGAAGGCGTATGACGACCGAACGATCGTCTTTTTCCACGAAAAGGCGATGCCGATTAATATCTTTAATATGCAGTTTTCGATAATTCCGAAGCACATTTATGGAGAATCCATTAAACGCGATCCCTCCATGGTTCGCTCGCAGTGGCACATTCAGCTGGAGAAAACGCCCGTCGTCGCGGGACCATACTATATCGAAAAGCGCACGCGTGGGTCGAGGATCGACTTCAAACGTCGTGAAGGATATTATATGCACAAGGGAAAAGCGGTGCGATCGCGACCGACGATATATCGTTCTACGCTCAAGGTTTCTCCCGAAGTGAACACGGCATTCCTCCAATTGCGCAAGGGAGACATTGAGGCAATGGTTCTCACGCCGGATTTGTGGATTGCGCAAACGAACCGAGAGTCGTTCACGCGGAAAAATACGAAGGTCGCCGTGAATGGGTGGACGTATTTCGCTTTTTGGTGGAATCTCGAGGAGCCGATGTTCCAAGACAAGCGTGTTCGACAGGCGCTTTCCTACGCCTTCAACCACAAAGAGATGCTCGAAGTGCACAGAATGGGGATCGACACACCTTGTCGAGGGCTTTTTGCGGAGGAGTCTCCGTGGTTCCCTCATGATGCTGGCATCAAGCCGTTGGAGCAGGATTTGCCACGCGCAAAGGCGCTCCTCGAGGAGGCTGGCTGGCGAGATACCGACAAAGATGGGGTTTTGGATAAAATCATTGATGGGAAAAAGGTCGATTTCCGCTTCAACGTGATTGTCTCCAATCGACCGGATCGGATTGCGCTTTGCAACTTGCTCAAGCAAAGTTTGCGCCAAGTGGGCATCGACGTGACGGTGCAATCGGTGGAGTTTAACGTTTATGTGGATAAAGTCCAGGGGAAGAAATTCCAAGCCAGCTTTGGCGGCTGGGGAGCCGGTGCCGATCCTTATACCGCTTATAACGTCTGGGGAAGTGGGCAGCCGAGAAACAATATCTCTTATAGCAATCCTGAGGTCGATCGACTCTTCCGAGAGGGAGAGGTGGAATTCGATCGCGCGAAAAGAGTGAGAATTTATCAAAAAATCCACACGCTCATTTATGACGACTGCCCATGTATGTGGCTTTATAATCAAAACGAGTATTATGGATTCAGCAAACAACTACGCGGACTCGGTTTCTATCCTCGCGGTCCGATTTTCGGAACGGTCTGGAAGGAACGCATGGAATAAAACCGCATGGAATAAAGCGCAGCGATTAAACTCGCAGAGAAAGAAGGATGACACATGAATTTCCGATATATTCGAAGCATTTTGCGGACGCTGGCGCTCGTGGCGGCGCTTGGGTGTGGAACGGCAGCGCAAGCAAGGGATTTTGGAGCAGATCCTATTTCTCAAGAGAGGCAAGATGAGATTGCGCGTTGGATTGAAAAATTGTCCGATCCATCTTGGTTAGTGAGGAGGAACGCGGGCGAAAAGATCGTGAGCTACGGAATGGACGCTGCCGAGCAACTCGCGGAGGCAGCGCAAAGTTTGGATCTTACGCTCGCGAGAGAGGCGAAGTTCTATCTCTCCCTCCTTTCGCGCGGACTCGTGCGTGCGACCGATTCCGACGAAGAAAAAGAGCTCCTCGAAGCATACGAGAGAGCAGTCCCCTCTTCTGCGCACGGAATTCGATTCGTGGATGAGTATTCGGGCATAAGGCGCACGGCTACCCTCGAAAGGCTCTCTTTTCTCCCCGAGCGCAGAGGAATTCCGCTCCTGATGAGGATCATTTGCGCGGAAGATGATTCGGAATGGGGACTTTGTGCGGCTGCCTACATTTTCTACACCCTCCCGTACGAGATTCCGTTCCCCATATACGATGTGAGAATCCCGGGCGCGCTTTCGTTCCCCGACAAAGCCGTTTGGGATCGAAAAAACGAGCAATTCGCGTCCGAAAGGCGAGAGATTGTTGGAAAATTGTCTCAATATTTAGACGAACATAAGCATATCGACACACCTGGTGCGAGGGCGCTGCGATTCCTTCTCGAAAAGGAAAAACTCGTTTGGGACGCAAAATCTCGTCTCGATCCTGCCGAGAGAGCCTCTTTGGCGGAGCAAATTTTGAGCGATGTTTTGAACTTTTTCATGAAACAAATCAACGGATTGTCCAACGACCCCACACTCGAGAGGGTCGGTCCCGTGCTGCAGGCGGTTTATTGCGGAGCCGAGTTGCTATGGACGTGGGGGTATCCAACGGAGTCCCAAGCCTTTTTGCGTTCGTGCTCTGCGGCAAGGGCGTTGTCACTCAACGGCATTTTATACACAACTTCGGAACAAAGAACTCTTGCGCTCTCCCTGCGCGTGAAAATGATTTCTGGTTTGGTTGGGCGCGGATTTTGGGAGCTTGGTGAGGAAGAAATGGTCTCGCTGAATTCGCAAGCGCAGCCAGCGGACAAATTGCTTGCGTATCCTATTTTCTCTGGAATTTGCCTCGTGATAGGGAGGGAGTATCGTGCCGTGGCGATGCTTGGCGAGACACTCTCGACGCCGCTCATCCGTATGGGGTTCGAAAAGGTGAATCTCTCGGAGGACGAAGTCATTGGAATGCACCTTCATGCGCAGGCGTTGGCTGCGTTGCGGAGTGGGAAGAAGCAAGAACTGCGGAACATCCTTTTGGAGGGGATGGGGAAAAAGGAACCCTATCTTGATCTCCTCATTGTTGCGTATCAAACTGCCACACTCTTTGACGAAGAATGGCAAAAATTGGTTGATGAAAAAATAAACCTCCGTTTGGATGAGTTGTTGGACAGGGTGAAAAAATCAGCTTCGGAAGGAGAGTCCGATGGATTCTCTGCCGACGAGATGGGCGTTTGGGTGCATCAGAACCATTTCGCGTGGCTCGCCAGCAACACCCATCGGCGGTTGGACGAGGCCCTTCAGATGGCGGAAGCCGCCACGATTGGGACGGCGGAGACAAACGCAGCCATTCTCGACACCTTGGCGCGCGTTCATGCGGAGCGCGGCAACTTCGATTTGGCGATAGAAACTCAGAAAAAAGCGATATCCGTGCGACCCGACGACCCGCATCTTCTCAAGACCTTGCGAGAATTCGAGTATCGGCAGCAGGCTGCGGGAAAAAAGACCGACGATCCTGCTTCTGAGCTTTGAGTGTGCGATCAAAAAAAGTTTGCGTTTGAGATTCTACGGAGCCGAGAGCGAAGGGCGTAGCCCGTAGTTCCAGACGAAGGGGAGAATCGCTCGGCGCTTCATCGGGAACTACGCTGCGCTTCGTTCTGGGCTCGCGAGTACCAAAACATCCTTTTTTGCCTATTTTAACCACCGAGATTTGAAGGTATCCGAGCTTTGACTCGCGATCCGCAACCTCTTGAGAGGAAAGATTTTTGAAAAATTGTTTCCTCTCAAACTCTCCATCAAAAAACTTGTAGAGCGCTCACTCCGTTCGCTAATGCTGTTGGTTTTTTCGACTGAGCGCTCGCTTCTTGTTTTTTGTTGCGACTTCAACAGGTTCTGAGCGAAATTTTGCGCGGAGCCTTCTTAAACTTCGCGTTGAAATTTCTCTTTGAGTCCGCCGTTGGATCATACGCACTTTGTGATCTTTTTTGAGAAAAAATGGAAAAAATTTCCAAATCACTCTTGCTTTATAAATTTTTTGGCGTAAAATAGACGTATAGTGGATTGGGGAAGATTGGGAACTTCCACTTTATTTATACTCATCGTCGTTTAAAATTCCCGTTTTGCGCGACGCTTTGCGAGCCGTGGTGCGTAGCTCCGACGGCGGACGGAACGGGAAATTTCAACGCGAAGTATCATAAACTTGCATTTTAAGGGGGATTCATATGATTCCATGTAAGATTTCGACGATTGCTTGCCGCCTGAGAAGTTCAAGGAACAACGGACGTCTCATGAAAAAGGCACGAAACGCCTTCACTCTTGTGGAGTTGCTTGTGGTCATTGCGATTATTGGTATGCTCGTTGGGTTGCTCCTGCCAGCAGTGCAGCAGGCGCGCGAGGCGGCGAGAATCATGCAATGCGGAAACAATCTCAAAAATTTAGGTCTCGCCACGCTTAATTTCGAGACGAGCAGCCGTGCTTTCCCTTCCGCAGGGTGGACATACACTTGGGCGGGAGACCCCGACAGAGGTTTGGGCATCACTCAACCGGGCGGCTGGACTTTCTCGCTCCTCCCATTTATAGAGCAGGGCGCGCTTTATAATTTAGCGGCAAAAGGAACTCCAGACTCGGCAGACAAAAACGAGATTACGCAGGTTGTTCAAATGCCGCTGCCGATTTATCATTGCCCGTCGCGCCGCGCTGCGAAATTGTATCCCACCAGCACGCCGCCCACCAGCAATGCCAATTCCGTCACGGAGTTGGCAAAGGGAGACTACGCCTCGAATTATGGCGATGGAGGATCCGTTGATGGATATCGTTCCGACCCGGGGAGCTACTCCACCGCGAACACGTATCAATCCAAAGGTACCTGGCCGCGCGTGAGTTCCACCGGCGTCATGTATTCATGCAGCCGAGTCGAGTTGGGCGAAATTCGCGACGGAACCTCAAACACCTACCTGATCGGCGAAAAATTCAACAATGCCGACCTCTATGAATCCTCCTGTTCGAGTGACGACAACGGCGTATATGCAGGAGCCGATCCCGACAATAGCCGAGTTGCACTTCAGCCACTCCAAGACCGTGCGGGGTATGAGACCTTCAGCCAGCGCTTTGGTTCTGCACACTCCGGCTCCTTTGGGCTTGTGATGTGCGACGGCTCCGTGCAGCGGATTTCCTACAGCATTGATCTCGAAACGCACAAGAACCTGGCCAACCGCAGCGATCACAATGCCGCCACGATTCCGCAGTAGCTTTCGATTTCTGTTGGGAATGGGGGCTAGCCGTGCCAGACGTCGGCGCGTTCCCACTCTGCTCGGCAATACGCGATCGAACGGCGCACCGCCTCCAGCTTGTCGGGTGCGTGCACGCCACACTCGAAGCTACAGAAACGATCGTATCCGATGTACTTCAAGCCACGGAATCCATCGGCAAAAGTCCTGTCGTCCTCGCCGGGCAGGGTTCGTTTTGGAGGTTGCGGACCGTTGCCCAAGTGGACGTGTTTGATGAATTTTCCGCCGGCGATAAACGCGCCCATGTCGCTCGTTTCCTCTTGTGCCATATGATAAAAGTCGCCCATCGTCGCGATTCCCTCCGACCCGGTTTCTTTGGCGATTTGCGCTGCGTCGCCAACACGACGGAGGAACCAAGACTCGCTGCGGCACAACGGTTCCATCACCAAGTGCGTCCCATGCTGAACTGCGAATTCACCCAGCGCGGGGAGCGTTTCGATCAGGATTTTTCGAATCTCAACGTGCTCCAGCTTCGTGACGCCGTTGAAAGCGGGGACGTATACAACCGCTTTGGCACCGAAGAACGCTGCGTTTTCGAGCGCTTTTTTGACGGCGTCGATGCCCGACTGCCGTCGCGAGGGGTCTTCCGAGACGAGCGCCCCTCCTCCGGCTCCGACACTGATGCTGCAAACTTCAAAGCCCGCATCATCAAACATTTGTTTTTTGGGTTTAAGCGCTTCACCATTGCCAGAGATTTCGATCGCCTCCATACCCAGCGATCGCATTTTTTCCAATCGATCCGAATCACTTTCGGCAGGGAACAATCGTCCCCAATAGCACGCAAACCGGAGACGTGCTTTCTCGAAATTGTTTTCCCACACGCTTTTTTCATCAGCGCGGATACTTTGTAGCGCACCCACGCCAGTCGTGCTCGCAGCAACCCCAGCAAGAAGGAAATTGCGTCTGTCCATAAATCAACTCCTTGTATCTATACTCATCGTACTTTAAAAGTGCGCCTTTCATGATGTTTTGCAAGCCGTGGTGCTTACTCCAACGGCGGGCAAAATCAAAAATTCAAACGCGATGTGTTGTAAATTATACTGACGCCGAATTCATTCGTGAGTCAGCATATGCTGCCTATAATTATCTCGGTCTTTTGCGGGGAGTTCGCCCTTTCCGTTTGGCAATTTTGCGCGAAAAAAGCCACAACCGCCGGTTCCGACGATAATCTCACGCGAGTCGAAAGGATTAAACGCCACGGCAGTTGCGCGACGCGTGGGGAGTCCCTCTCCAATGTCGTGCCACGTTGCGCCGTCGTCTAATGAGAGCGAGACGGGCTGGCTGCGGATCTCGTCGTGATACGGATCGTCGTTCCCCGCGACTAAAATTCGTGCCGGGTTTTTCCGATCCACCGACACGTTGATGAGGTAGGGGCATTTCTTCAGGAGCGACCACGAGTTGCCGTCCCAGCGCCAGAGTCCATTTTCTTTGCCTCGATAGGCGGCGAGAAGGACGCGACCTTTCGAATCGACCGCGAGACGTCCCGCCGCGCACGGACCTCCAATGGAAGAAAATTTCTGCCCGTCGAGAGTTTTCCACACACTGGACTTGCCCGAGACGTAGAAGGTCGTCGGAACGCGAGGATCCGCCGCAATCCAACCTAATTCGTCACCGTCGAAAGCGAGTTGCCACGATTCGCCAGCGTCGGTCGAGGAGTACAATTTTTTCCCCGCGACACACCATACTTTGGAGGAATCGTTCGGGAGGGTATAAATGCCGAGCGCGACGCACTTTTTCGAACAGGGCAATCCACACGCCTCGCCGCAGAATGGCGTCCATGTCCCTTTTTCGTCGAGCCTTCCGCGCAGGACGCCGCCAGTGTTTCCGCCTTGCCCGGTCGTCACGTAGCAGGTGCCATCTTTCGCAAAAGAGGCATCGTTTCCGCCACCCCACGCGGAGGGGCGTGAGCCACGGAACGTCCACGAGCGCATTCCGTCGCGCGATTCCCAACATTTGCCCGCATCCATGGCAAGGAGGACGCTGCGCCCTTCGCGCCACGGATCGAAACGGAAATTTGTGCAGCACAATCCAGAGTACCCGCGCCCGACCCAGACGTGCTCGCCTGCGGCATTGGGCACCTTTTTCGACGTGAGGTCGGTCCACGTTTTCCCACCGTCGAACGACGCGGCAATAAATTCCGCCCCTGCGGCATAAACGTGGTTGGGATCGTTCGGATTCACGCTCACGAACGTCATTCCGTATCCGCTGAAGTAGGCAGTTTCGAGCGGTTTTTTCTCGCCATGCGGAGGGTTTCGAAGGACGATGTCCCACGATGCGCCTCCGTTTGAACTTCGATAGATTTTCGCACCATCCCACGCGCTGTCGCTTGTGTAGAGCACATTCGGGTCGGAGACCGAGACGCAAAAAGCCTTGAATCTTGCCGTGAGATTGATATTTTCGTGAGCGTGCATGAGAAGCCCTTCGTTTTGAGGGTGCCACGAACGCCCAGCGTCTTCGGTCTTATAAATCCCTCCCGGGCGGCATTTTTTCTCCCCGTCGAGTGGAGGGGCAGCATTGAGCGCGACCCAGAAGACAGCGGGATTTTTCGGGTGCGCCACGACACGCTCGACGCAATGGTGGGGGAGTCCAGAGGAGCAGGCTTCCCACGATTTTCCCCCGTCGGCGCTTCGAAAAACGCCCTTGTCGCTCACGCCGACCATCAAAAACGAGCTGGAGCCAGCCGCGAACGTTGCCGAGACGATGTTCCCCTCCAAGGAGGCGAGTAGCGTCCACTTTTCGCCCTCGTTCGTGCTTTCCCACACCGCGCCCCAGAGGGGTTTTCCTGGCGAGCCCCACCGTCTGCTGGAGCCGCCGAACGCTAAAATGCGCGTCGAGTCGTTTGGATCATACAAAACTTTCTCGATTGGTGCGGAATAATGATACCCTCCCTTGGGAGGGAAGCCTCCGCGACGTTCTTCCCACGTTCGACCGCCGTCGCGACTGAGGTAGGGACCGCTCATCGTGCCCGCCCAAACGGTCTTTGGTTTTGCGGGGTGAAACGTGACGTCTCCAATCTCCGTGCTTTTCAAGCCCGAGACAGGCACCCAAGTCGACCCCCGGTTGGTGGAGACGCCCATGGAGAGGAGATCGCCCCCGACGATGATGTGGTTTTCGTTGTGAGGCGAAACTTGTACGGACGTTATCCACCCGCCGCACCCCGGCTCTCGAATCGGCTCCCACCGAACCTGCGCCCCCGCTTGAGACCAGAGCAACGCAAATGTCCAAAGACACAAAAAAACGACCGCCGCTGCGCGTTTTGGGGTCATGATACTCTCCTTCCAGGTTTTTTTGCGACCACACGAAGCGAGAACGAACTACGCCGTCGGCTCGTCGTACGCTCGAATAATTTTCTGAACCAAATCGTGTCTCACGACGTCCATCTCACCCATTTCGACAATCGCGATGCCGGGGATATTGTGGAGCCTTTTGAGCGCGTCCACCAGCCCGCTTGGCGTATTGCGCGGAAGATCGACCTGCGTTACGTCGCCCGAAATGATAACGCGCGAGTTGTTCCCCATTCGAGTGAGAAACATCTTCATTTGCGCAATGGTCGTGTTTTGTGCCTCGTCGAGAATAATGAAAGCGTCGTTGAGCGTCCTTCCGCGCATGTAGGCGAGAGGACTCATCTCAATCACGTCGTCTTCCGTCATTCTTCGGAGGAGGAGCGGATCCATCATGTCGCGCAGAGCGTCAAAAATGGGTCGCAAGTAGGGATCAATTTTTGCTTTGAGGTCCCCGGGCAAAAAGCCGAGATTTTCGCCCGCCTCCACCGCGGGTCGCACGAGGATGAGCCTTTTGATTTTTCCGGCTTTCATCGCCGCCACCGCCGCCGCCACGGCGAGATATGTTTTCCCCGTCCCTGCCGGACCAATTCCGAAGACAACTTCGTTCTCCTGAATGGCACGAACGTATCGCGCCTGCCCCGCCGTTCGAGGTCGAAAGCGCTTGCCGTTGAAAACTTCGAAGGGAGAGATATTGCCCGTGGAGTCGGCAATTTCGTCCTCAACCAATTGGGACAATAAACAAAGGACATCTTCCTCGCTAATTTCTCCGCGTTTGAGCAATTTTTCTTTCATAATGTCGAAGAGTTCAATGGACATTTCGACCGCCTGCTGCGTCCCACACGCATAAATAACGTTTTCGCGCGCCCAAATACGGACGCCCAACGTGTCGCTTATTCTGCGTTGATATCGGTCGCGAAAACCGAAAAACGAAGTGAGAGGAATATTCTCGGGAATTAAAAAAGTTTTTTCGATCATATTATGGTTTCCGTGTGCGATAAACACTTGCAGTGTCTGGCTTTAAGCCTTCCGACAGTCCAAGGAATTGGAGAATTCTCCCTTGAGCCTTTAAACACGCGTCCCGAAATGTTCTCCATTTGGACTCCCACCAAAGTTGAAGGCTTCCTAAAAAACAACCTCTCCGAAGAGATCATACTCGTCGGCGGCGACAAACTTGCATGGATAAATCTCGCCAGGTTGAATCGGCGCGTCGGCAATCCATACGCGTCCGTCGATGTCGGGAGCGTCGAAAGGTGTGCGCCCCAAAAATCCATTCTCAACGCGCATGTCGACAATAACGTCCATCGTTTTTCCCACAAACGATCTTGTCCATTGGGCAGAAATTTTTCTCTGCACGTCCATCAACGTCTGCGCCCTTTTGCGCGCGACCTTCTCCGACACCTGAATCATCGTGGCGGCAGGAGTTCCCTCCTCGGGAGAGTATTGGAACACCCCCACGTGGGGAAAACGCTGCTTCCTCACGAAAGAGAGAAGTTCCTCAAACTCTTGGGGCGTCTCGCCAGGGTAGCCGACGATAAATGCCGTGCGAATCGCTAGTTGAGGAATCCGCTCACGGAGGCGCTCCAACAAGTCGAGTGTTTCTTCCCGCGTCACGGCTCGACGCATTGATTTCAATATTCGATTATTAATATGCTGGAGCGGCAAATCGATATACGGCACCACGTTGGGCGTCTGCGCGAGTGCGTCGACCAACTCCTCCTCAAACAACTGCGGGTAGAGATACATAGGTCGCACCCACCGAAGCCCTTCCCCCTCCAAACGCCCCAATTGGCGCAAGAGGGAGGCGAGGGAGGCGTCTGGGTCCGCTAAATCCCTGCCGTAGAAACTCGTTTCTTGCGCAATGAGCATGATTTCTCGCACGCCGGACGCTACGAGACGCCGCGCCTCGTCGAGAATTTCCGCCATTGGTTTGCTCGTGAAATTCCCTCGAATGTTGGGAATCGCGCAAAAGGAGCATCGACGATTGCATCCCTCGGCAATTTTGAGGTATGCCGTGTGTGGTGGGAGGAGAGGAAAACGATGAGTGTCGTGCGCAATGCCGGGGGTTCGCCCACAAATGAGGCGTTGCGCCTGGGTCGGGCGCGAGGGAGCGTCTTCGCTTGGCGAAAGGACGTGTTCTACCGCTTCTAAAATCGCGTCTCTCGAAAAGACGTCCAAAAAAACGTCTACAAACTCGCACCTCTCGACGAGCGCCTCTTTGTCACGCGAAACGAGGCACCCCGCCACGATCAAACAACGGAGTCTCGCCTGCGGGTCGCGCCGCAGCGCCTCCATCCGCCGAATGTGCTCCATCCCCTCATCTCGCGAAGCCGCAAGAAAACCGCATGTATTTATAATGACGACGTCCGCTTCCTCCGGCTCCAACTCGATTTCGAAGGAACTTTGTTGAAGGAGACCCAGGATTTGTTCGCTATCAACCAGGTTTTTGGGACAGCCGAGCGAAATAATGGAGCATTTGATCATAATTTTTTGTGTTTTATACTCGTTCTCATTTGAATTTCCGTTTTGTGCGGTTCTGATGCAGGCATTTTCAGCGAAGCAAAAATGCTGGTGAAGCGGAATTTTATAGTGCATGGGGTATATAATACTTCGCGTTGAAATTTCCGGTTCCGCCCGCCTCGGAAGCTCTCGCACCACGGCTCGCAAAACGTCGCGCAGAACGGGAATTTTAAAGTCCGATGAGTATAGGAATTCCGCTTTTACCCACCGTTGGAGCTTTGCGTCACGGAGAGCGGAACGTTGTGAAAGCTACATTTTTGAAGTGCGCTGAACCAACCACTTATGATACCCGAAAAAATTTTTTTGAGAAGTACCCAGAGGTCGTTTCCAGGGAAAAAGTGGCGAAAAACGGGGGAAAAGAGAGTGAATTCTGGAAAAATCGCAAGGCGGGGGACAAATTTGGAGTGAAAAAACGAACGCAGAAGAGATTTATACGTATTTTTAAATAGGAGCAGAGGGAGAAATGATGCGTTAGAAAAACGTACGGCGAAAAATTGGGGTTTTTTTGGGAAAATTTGAGAAAAACGGGGGAAATCCCCCTTTTCCCATTTGACAAACCCGGGGAAATGTGTCATAATAGAGTTGTTGAGGGGGAGGAAACTTCTCCTCGTAATCAGTCGAAGATTTGAAAAATTTGACGATTTGCAGATTTTCTCTGGCGTCAGATTTGACTATCGACGATAATAGTAATAGATGATTCGTGAGTTGCTTCCCCAAGCTGGAAGACGCCCGAACCCTTAAAGAGAGGGTTCTTCAAGTTCGAAATATAAATGAGCACGGCGCAAAGCAGAAACATATCGCGCGCCGAAAGCAGTTTCGAAAAGCGGGTCGCGTTGGCGACAAGAGGGTGTTTGGTTGAGGGACTTTTCACGATTGTCAAAGACCGGAAGAATCGTTTCAGAGTTGGCATTCTTTGAGTCTTGCAGGGGGAAACCTCGCGTCGGGCATGTCGTGCCCCGCGCAAGTTGGTTTCGTTCCTCCAATGATTAGTGAGTGTTTGTATGCAAGTCTTCTTCATGTCAACGCATTTGGAGGTTTTGAAAGGAACTTCCTCAGGTTTTGAAGTTGTATCGTAGTTGGTGTCGTTTCCCCTATTTCGCGGGCGTATTCAGGAGGTTGTTTTTCGCTTCGCGTATAAGTCGAACCCCAGATTTTATCAGGGAGATTACCATGATTCAGCAACGAGCCAGAACCGGACCTGATTATTGGGGCGTTTGATTGCGCCCCAGCGAGTGAGTGTTTTGCCAAAAAAATTGCATTCGTTTCATATCAGGAGGTTTAAAAGAAACGTTATTTTATTTCGTCGTTTGGTTGTACATTGGACCTTCATTTAGGCTGGACGCCGTTAAATAGAGACTTGTTTTTTGACGTGCTTTCATAGTCTCGACTCCTTGCATTTTCATTTCGGATAGAGACGCTTCCGCCCTTCGTAGATTGTGTTGCGGATTTGCGCCCCGAATAATGCGGAACATCACGTTCCTTCGCAAGTTGAGAGTATGAGAACACGTCTTGTTATTTAATTATTTGCCGGCTATGAGTAATAAATCCACCTCTTCTCTTATCATTTCCGTTTCCGGACTGCGCGGGCTTTGCCCCGAAACATTGAACCCAGAAGTCGTTCAGCGCTACGTTTTCGCTTACGCCTCATTCATGAAAATGCGGCACCCGGAGCTTATCCACGCGGAGCTGCCTTTCCTCATCGCAAACGATGGTCGAGACTCTGCCGCATGGATAACGACCGAGGTGCAAAGAGCCGTTGCCGAGGCAGGACTCACTTCCATGGACATCGGGACTGCCGCGACGCCCACAGTCGGCTTTCTCACTAAGTTTTATGGCTACCCGGGCGCGATCCAAATCACGGCAAGCCACAATCCTCAACCGTGGAATGGTCTCAAGCTATTCAACGACGAGGGGAGGGTGATTCCGGCGGAGCAGGGCGAGAGAATCCGAAAATTTTACGATAATCTGACGCTTGACGAGTTCGCTTTGGACGCGGAATTCGACGAGGAAGAGGAGCCTTTGGGGCAAGACCTGCCCGCACCTCCAGCGAAATTTCAAGCCCCGCATGTCGAGGCGATTTTGGAGCATGTCGACGCGAAGGCGATCAAAAAGCGAAAATTCTCCGTCTTTGTCGACGCGAACCATGGGGCGGGGAGCATTTTGACCAAAATCCTCATGAAAAAATTGGGGTGTGCGGTCGTCTGGTCGAATGCGGACGAGACCCCGGACGGGAATTTCGCCCACGTGCCAGAGCCAACGGCGGAAAATTTGATGCCGATTTTGGGCGCTGCGGCGGAGTCTGGCGCGAACGTTGGTTTTTGTTTAGACCCTGATGCGGACAGGCTCGCGATCCTCGACGAAAACGGCGTGTATGTTGGAGAGGAAGCGACCGTTGCTCTGTGCGCGAGAAGCCTTTTTGCGGCGGCGCGTGTCGAGGGGGTGGGGCGTGTTGTCGTCACGAATTGCGCTTCGAGTCTCATGACGCGCGACGTCGTGCGCGAGTTCGGGTGCGAATACGCGATTGCCCCCGTTGGCGAGGCGAACGTGGTGGATAAAATGCAGCAGACGCACGCCATTTTTGGTGGGGAAGGGAACGGAGGTCCGATCTTCCCTCCTGTTGGTTGGGTGCGCGACAGTTTCGTCGGAATGGCATTTGTGTTGGATTTGATGGCTCGAACGGGGAAATCCGTCTCCGAATTGGTCGCGGAGTTGCCCAAGTATGCGATTGAGAAGCGCAAAATCCAGATGCCTTCGAACAAATTGAGCGCTTTGTACGACGAGGTGCGGAATTCTTCTGCCGAGGCGTCCGTCGACACACAAGACGGGCTGCGCCTTTCGTGGGAGGGTGCGTGGCTTTTGGTCCGACCTAGCAACACGGAACCGGTCGTGCGAATCATCGCTGAGGCGAGAACGCCCAAAAAAGCAACCGCGCTCTGCGACTTTGTGGCGAATATCGCCCAAGATATCCTACACGGCGACTCCTTGTGAAATTCGGGCGTGCTGCATTTATATACTTCTCGTTGAAATTTCCGGTGTCGTCCGCCGTTGGAGCTACGCACCACGGCTCGCAAAGCGTCGCGTAAAACGGGAATTTTAAAGGAGAACGAGTATAAAGTACGATGAGTACTATTTTCATTTGATAGTTGAGGCAACCTTTCGTTTATGCCGATATTTCTCCTTTCTCCTCCAGTCGCGAGGTTTTGCGGCGGGGAAAAGGTCGAAAGAGGCGATATGAGAAAGGTTGTCTTGGTTTTTTTTGTTGAATTGTCGAACATTTTTAGCGGAACGGGAGTTGTTATGGCAGAATATTATATGACTCAGGCGGGATATGATAAACTTCGTGCGGAATTGGAGCACATGGAGCAAGTCGAGATGCCGGAGATTCTTGAGCGGATTGCTACTGCGCGTGCGGAGGGAGACCTGAAGGAGAATGCGGAGTACCATGGTGCGCGCGAATCCCAAGGAATGCTCGAGGCGAAAATGAACGACCTGCGGTACAAACTCAGCGTCGCGGAAATTGTGGACGAGTCGACGATTCCCACGGACATCGTGGCGTTCGGTTGTACGGTGCGCGTGAAGGATTTGGATTATGACGAAGAAGAGTCCCTAACGCTCGTTGGCGCTGGCGAGGAAGACTCTTCCGTTGGGAAAATTCAGGTCTCGAGTCCTTTGGCGTCTGGGTTGTTGGGGAAAAAAGTGGGAGAAGTGGCAGAGGTGAAAGTTCCAGCAGGGCTGCTTCGGTTGGAGATTCTTGAAATCACGAGAGGGTAGACTCATGAAATTTCATAAAATCCGCAGGTGCGCGAGCGTCTGTTTTTGGCAGTGGTTCTTTTTCGCGTGGGCGATCGTTTGTTTCGCGGAGGAGAAAAAACTCGAACAGGCAAAATCCCCCTCGTGGGCGATTCCGTATATTCTGGTCGTCTTGTGTGTTGCGTTAGGGATTTATCTTCTCGTTGGATCGCCGCGTCGCGAGGATAAAGCAAATTTGGACGACGAGTAGACGTGTGCCCGATTCCGTTTAAACGGCAGCCGCGTCAAACAGCAACTGCGCCGCATTTTGCATAAAGAGTCACGGCAACTCCTCACGAGTTGGGAGGTGGAATGCGTCGATTTTTGCAACCAGCGTACCGTTGTGTTCTGCGAGCGTTGCGTTGCCGACGGGCGTCTCGTTGAGAAAAATGGGGAGTGTCGCACTGCATGGTGTGCCCAAATTGAGGACGCTTCCCACTTCGAGTGCCAGAAGCGCGCGGAGTGGGATTTTTCGCACCCCGCACGCCACGGAGAGTGTGAGCGGGAGGTGGAGTAGGTTTTCTTGTGGGATCGGCTGCTTTGTCGCTTGGCGTGGACACGTTTCCTCTAGAATTTCCTGCGGAGCTATACTCTCCATGACCTCCGATTCCACCAAATCTTCTGCTTGGTAGGGGAGATGCTCATTTTGTTGCGCGAGCGTTTGCGCGTCGATCAGCCATTTCTCCTCGAGCTGCGCTCCTACGCGCCGCCACGTTTGCGAGTTGCGTGGATGTGCGTAGAAAATATGGCTCTCGATTTTCTTTTGACGCGCCCTGCGAAACTTTTCGCCGAAGTCGCTCAAGACTCTCAAGTCCCGCGCGCGGTTCGAAAATTTGCCAAGCATTGCTCCGCGTTTCTCTCGAATCCACGAGAAATCCGGCACGCAAACGATCGGTTCTTCCAGAATCTTCTCCTGAGTCCGAACGGCAGCCTGCGTCTCTTGCGTTTCGATCGTTTCTTGTGTTCCGAGAGTCTCCACAACTTCTCGTGCACACTCCTCCTTTTGCGTATTCTCCACCTTCTCGATTTTTTCAACCTCCCAAGGTTCGAGATTCCGCACGGGCTTCAAGTGGGAGACGTCCAACACGAGCGGGGCGGGGTCGTTTTGCGCAAATTCGTACAAAACGGAGGGGTTCATTATGGGGGTGAATATCCACGCGTTTCCTTTGCGCCCGTCGAAACGCGAGATGATGAGGGATTGCACGATCGTCTCCTTGCCCCAGTCGAGTGCGTTGAAGACATCCACAAGCGACGCGACGCGCCCTGCGAAATAGGACGCCGTTTTGTAGAAAGCGCACTCCGCTCTCTCGTTTTCGGCGTCCAAGGCTGCTGGCGAGGCAAAAATGGCGGCAAAAGTTTGCGAAAGAAGGAAGAGTCTCGACTTGCCCGCGATGCCGGGGTTTAGGTACCAGGGGGGGAGAATTTCTCCATGTTCCGCCGCGACAAAAAGTCCGCTCTTCTCTCCGTAGGGAAACGTGAGAGCGAACCCAGGTCCCCAGAACGCCTTCGGACATTGCGGAGGTTGCTCGTTTGGGGTGGGTGGCGAAATCTCTACGATTTCGCCATAAATATCGAGAAATTTTTCCAAACCACCCCCTACGGCACGCAGTTCCTCTCTGCGCCCGTCGTTCAAAACCGTGTGCGGGATGTCGAATGGAGCGGTAGACATGGAATCCTAATAAAAAACGGATGATTTTCCCCTACAACCCGTAATATCGACATTATTTCCTTTTTAATTGAGGTAAAATAGAACTATACCGTCGCTCAAACGAATTTAAGTTTTCACAAAAAGTGCGATGAGTATAATTAATACTCGTTCTCATTTATACTCATCGCGCTTTAAATTCCCGTTTTTCGCGATGCTTTACGAGCCGTAGGAGCTACGTACCTGGAGCAAGTTCCTCGCGCTTCGCTTCGTACTCTCGACGGAGAGCCGCCATTCCTTCGGACTTCGAAATTTTCGGAACGAACCCGAAATCTTCTCGGGCGCGCTGAATGTCGAAATAATGGTCCTTGGCAAGTTGAAGGGCGAGAAAACGCGTCATTGGCGGGTCGCTCTGCCAGCCGAAAATTTTCCACAATCGCTCCAAAGCCCAACCCGCGCCCATTGCGGCGGAAAGAGAAAGAGTTTTCTTAATGGGGGGAAGATCGTACAAGGCGAGAATCTCATTAATCCACTCCCAACAACGGACTGGCTCACCCTGCGAGAGAAAATACGCGCGCCCCGCAACGGGCGATCCGGGGAGGAGTGCGTCCGCCGCCAAAAGATGCGCGTCCGCCGCATTCTCCACATAAATCATATCCACGAGATTCGTTCCGTCACCAACTTGCCGAAGCCGAGCACTTTTCGCGCGAGCAATGAGGCGCGGAATGAGTGCCTTGTCGCGCGGTCCCCAAATCAAATGCGGACGCAGCGCGCACGTGAGCATTCCCCCTTGATTATTCGCTTCAAGAACCATTTGCTCCGCCAGCGCCTTGCTGTGGGGATAATGCGCGAGCCAGCGTGAGGGGTAGGGGACCGACTCGTCCACGCCACGCTGATGCGCCCCATCAAACGTGACGCTTGGGCTGCTCGTGAATACGAATTTTGAGACGCCGCACTCACGCGCACTTTGGAGAAGATTGGCGGTTCCGAGCGTATTCGCTCGATAATAACGTTCCCACGGCTCGCCAATTCCCGAGATGGCGGCGGTGTGAAAAATCGTGTCGCAACCTTCCACCGCGCGCTGCGTCGAGGGCAAGTCGGCAATATCTCCCAAAAAAACCTCCACCGGCAGCGCCTCAAGCACTGAGTGTCGGCTGCGCGAAAGAGTGCGGACGCAGACGCCGCGCGCGAGGAGTTTCTCCGTGATATAAAGCCCAAGAAACCCGGCTCCTCCAGTGACTAATGCTTTCTTCATCTCTCAAAAAATTCCTCTATGATACCCGTACGAATTTGTTTCCGGCAAAATGCGCCTCTCGCGTTGGTATTTTTCGAGAATACGACGGACTTGCTCGGGCGTTTCGATCGTGAAATCGAGTCGAAGTTCAAGCGGAGGAGAGGGAGAATCGAGAGGGAACGCGCTCACGATATCCTGAGGCGTTGCGAGAAAAACCCGACTTCCCGTCGCGCCAACTGTCGAGTTGTGCGCCGAATTGCGCGTCACGAATAAGTTGCGTCCGTCTTGATTCCGAAGCCTCACAATGTCGTCACGAAAAATCGTTTTGCGCGTGAACATTCCGTACAAATGCCCATAAATCACGACACCAGGTTTGGCTCCAACCCATGCCGACGAGGAGATGAGCGCACGAAGCGTCTTTTCCCCCAACTCTGGCGACAAATAGAGCGTATGCGCCCGAGGGAATGCGGTTTGATAAAACTCAATCGCAAATGGGTTCCCCACATTCATCATCCAATCCAACGCGAAATGCGCGCCCGTCTCCGAAAGTCGAATTGCATCGTTGAGCGAACCTGCTAGCGGCGCAAATTCGGTCGGAAATTCATACCGAAACGCACTCTCCACGGGGTCGAAACAAACGGGAGGGCGGAGTCGATAAACGCGCTTTATCCCGAACTCGACGCACACTTCGCGTTGTTCCTCCGTCCAAACGGCTGCAGCGAGATCGGGGACGGAACGCGCCGAGGGTTCGAGCGAGGCTCCCGTTGAAAATTCGCTCGGGAGTTTCGCGGGACTCATGTTCGTCTGCGCGCGTCGATAGGAGGAAACGATTGCGTCTTCAAGGCGAGCGCACGCGTTTTGGCGCAGGTCGTTCAGGAGTGAGCGCGGGACAAACGCCCTGTCGTCCGTGTCGATTGTCGTTCGCCCTCGTGCCACACCAAAAGGGGTCTCCCCAAAGCGGTCGAACGCCTCGAAAATTGCCTCCGCGTCCATCGTTCTCTTTTGAGATGCCGCGAGCGATTCTGCCGAACGGACGCGACTCTGAACGTTTTTGAACGACAGTGTGATTTCGAGCGGCTGCCCGACCCTCGCGACAACCTCGGCATGAAGCGGCGTGCGGCGGCGTGCGTTCTTCCGCGCGCTTTCGATTTGGCGATTCAATTCGATATCGAACGTTTTATAGACAAAAACGGCGTCTGGCGGAGTCGTCTGG
Organism: Planctomycetia bacterium; assembly: GCA_030527105.1. Classification (GTDB taxonomy): domain Bacteria; phylum Planctomycetota; class Planctomycetia; order Pirellulales; family Thermoguttaceae; genus RGIG3701. The sequence goes on along the minus strand of JAUNBK010000026.1, from coordinate 4,576 downwards.
CCAAAACGAACGACCGCCCCCTGCGGCGCTTCGGCGGTCGGCTTATTCTGCGGCATGAGGAATATTTTGCTCACATTGCCACCATCCAACTTTTGGAGGTTCGCATCGAGAAAAACGATCCCGTCCCCATGCCGCACGGGGGCGGAGAGGCGGATTTTCCCCTTTTGAACACGACCAACTTCCACACCCCACGATGAGGAGAATTTTGAGTTGATAAAATCGGGGTCCGACTCGTATAAATATCCCTTCGCGTACCCACGATTGAAGAGAGGCGCAACGGGCGGGCGCGGCGCGGAGGGACCGGGGGATTTTTGACGCGAGGTCTCAAGAAAAGTCGAGTCGGCGGAGGACGTGTCGAGAGAATCAATAAGCCGTCGATAATATCGCGTCGCTTCGAAAACATACTCGGGCGACTTCATCCTTCCCTCAAGTTTGATCACATCGACGCCAATTTTCGCCAAACGCGCGATCTCGGGTGCCTCCTGCCATTGGTCGCACGAAGAGAGAAAGAAGCCGCCATTTTCGAAGGACGCTGTCGGTGGGTCGAGAATCTCATACCATTGTCGACAAGGTTGGGTGCAGGATCCACGATTGCCGCTGCGCCCGCCGATGAAGCTGGAGAGATAGCATTTTCCCGAAGCCGCAATACAAAGCGCTCCAGACGCGAAAACTTCCAATTCAACCGTCGTATTTTGGCGAATCGCCCCTATTTCTTCGAACGAAAGCTCCCTCGCAAGGACGAGACGCGCAAACCCCATCTCTTCCGCCCAGCGTGCCTCTTGGGGAGTCGCAATGGATAATTGTGTGGAGGCGTGGCGCGCCCAGTCGGGGAAACGTTGTTGAAGGAGCCTCGCAAAACCCAAATCCTGAATAATTACGGCGTCGACGCCCGATACATAAAGCCGATCAAGCGTTGGTTCTAAATCTTCCAACTCGGCAGCTGACATGATCGTGTTGAGAGTGATATTGACTTGGACGCCGTGTTTGTGCGCGAAATCGACCGCGTGGCAAAACTCCTCAACGGAGAAATTCTGCGCGAAGCGTCTCGCGCCAAACCCCGAGATGCCCATATAAACCTCATCAGCTCCAGCACGAATGGCGGCATTCATGCTCTCGGGGGAACCGGCGGGCGCCATGATCTTCATTTTCGCATTCATGTTGAAGTTTTGGACAGAATTTCTCAACTTCCTTCTCGTTCGAAAAGGGAGCTTATCCCTCGCACGAACGCCCGCATCGCTCGTGCGCGGTGGCTGATGCACGATTTCAACTCAGGAGAAAGCTCACCAAAAGTGCGGTGGTATTCGACGATTTCGAACAAAGGATCGTACCCAAAACCATTCGTTCCCGAGGGGGAGAAGCGGATTCGTCCGCCGCAATAGTTCTCCGTTTCGAGACGAATATTCCCCTCCGGGTCGCTCAACGCAATATGGCACACGTATCGCGCCGCGCGTTTTTCCCACGGCAGGTCGCCCAATTCGTCGAGGAGCTTGAGGTTGTTTTTCTCGTCCGTCGGATCTGGTGCCGAATATCGTGCGGAATAAATTCCGGGGCGTCCATCAAGCGCCGCGACTTCAAGACCGCTGTCCTCTCCAATGACCCACGCCCCCAAATGCTTGGCTTGAATGGAGGCTTTTTGACGCGAATTTTCGCCAAACGTCGCCCCTGTCTCTTCCACTTCCAACGAGTTGGGATATTCCGCCAAAGAGTGGAGTTGAAAGCCGATCGGCTCGAGCAAAAGCGCCATTTCGCCCTTCTTTTTTTGATTGTGCGTTCCGAGAATTAATGGTGGATATTGTTGCTTCAAAATCATCGTGTTCTCCTACTTTGTGTTCTCCAACGTTTGCTTCTCCATAATTTCCGAGGTGTTTTTCATGCTCTCCTGGATTTCGTCTCGCGCGGAGAAGTAGAAAATCATTCCCAAACCCGCGATAATGAGGCAGACGAGACGATACGCAAGCGCCACGGCAAGTCCCTGTCCTGCAAGACCCGCAACATCTTTATAAAGGAGGTCGAGCGCCATTTCGTAAGGTCCGACTGGGAGAGGAATTGCCGATGTCGACATGCTCACGGGCGAAATATAAAGGTGCTCCAAAAACGAGGGATATTTTTGTTCCGTCCAAATTCCTGCTGCGATAAAATAAATCGCAACGGCAAAAAAGAAATGCACACCGAGACTCGCGACCGTCGCCCATACGAGTGCCCACGGGTGGTGCCGATAGACACGAATATATTGCGCGATTTTCGCTAGCGTCTCAACCCACTGCGGCTGATTGGGACGCGCTACGGGATTTTTGAATTTCGGAAGCAACACGGCAAGCGCCGCAATCGTTCCGACTCCCCAAGCGATGAGCGTGGCGAGAGCGATCGTCCAAAGCGTGTCGGAGACGTTGGGGTTCCACAGCGTCCCCATGCTCAAAATCACGATGGAACCCATCATAAAGAGGGCGTAGAGACCAATCATTCTATCCACGAAAACGGAGGCAAGCAGAAGCGGCGCGGCATCCGGACTCTCTTTCTCTCGCCGCATGAGAAGCCACGCCTTGAGCAAATCGCCCCCCACAATACCCATCGGGGCGAGGTTGAAGAGATACCCAATGTAGCCAATACGCAGCGTGCCCCAGATATCCGCATTAAGACCCAGTACGCGCACAAGCTCACGCCAGCGCAAAATCGTCCCCAACACGGCAGCAAAAACGAACCCAAACCCAACGACTAGCGCGCCGTAGTCTTTCGGACCACGCCAAAGCTGCTCAAGCAGCGGATTGCCATTGGCGTCGCGAGTCTGCCACGCTTGATAAATCAAAAAAAGCAGAATCCCGCACGAGATGCTTGCTTTTAGAACAAAAATAAGGACGGAACGAACTTTATTGCGGGACCCTGACACGAAAACTCCTAAACAACGTCCGACCGAGTTGGTCACGACAACGATAATTTGTGCTTATTGATTCGACGATACCCAACGCCATCTTGATCGAGCGCCATCTTGATCGAGCGCTACCATGGGCGGAATTGGAATTGAAACCCATTGTTCGGCGAGTAGGGATTGAGAATCGTCGGTGTCACGAGAGGAGAGGCGGTCGCGTCCTCTTCCTTCGCTTTGTCCTTCTTCTCCTTCTCGTCCAGGTCGGCATTCGCGCCCGTCTGCGGCTCTTGCGGACGAATGGGCATCCCCGACACGCCGGAGAATCCATACGACGCCCCCGGAGCCACGACCGCGCCGCGATTCAAACGACCATACGTTGCGCCGACGGTTCCCGTCGTTTGATAGCGCTCGTTGCGCTGCGCCTGATTCTGTTGTTGCTCAAGGCTATTGAGCTGATTCCGCATTTGTTGCTGGCGCGCCTGCTCCTCAAGGGCAGGTTTGACGTAAAAATTATAATTATCGATGCCAGTATAATTGTCGCGTCGATACAAATTCATGTAGGGGCTGATTTTTGGAGCCTCTTGATAATTTTGGAACGGCTTTTGAACCGCGCCCGGATTGTGCTGCCCGTATTGGACGGGGACATTGTACGTCATCGGCTGCTGCACGGGGTACGGATTGAGCGGCGGCAGCGGACGCACGACGGAACTTCCACCTGCCGCAGCGGGAGGTTGGACGCCACCATAAACCGTGTTCGGTGTGACGCTCGGCGTCGATCCTGCCATCGTTGGAACAGTTCCTGAGCCAAATCCCGAGGGGGTCGAAACGTTCCCCGGCGCGGAAGGTGCCCCACTCGTGATTGGCTTGCTGAATGGAGCCGTTGGAATTGTTGTCATTGGGGGAATCCCCGGTGCTGGCGGAAGCGTCGGCGTCTGCCCCATGAGATAAACGCCGAGGCTCAATGTCGCTAAAAATACTATACCTGTTTGATATTTCATGTTCATGACGATACCCCTATGCGTAATTGTCCCTGAATTTCTATTAAACCTCGCCCATGATACACATTTCTCCCCGAAATGGGAAGACGGATTTTGAGGTTTTTCTTCTTTTTCGCAAAAAAAGTCTCACTCCTCAACTCTCTCGGTTGGGGCGTTTCTCAAAACACGCTCATCGATTGCATCTGTGGTGGAAGCAGGGTGCGGAATGCTGGACGACCCGCTCCGAATTGCGCTGCGGCGCGCGGAGGATCCATTGCCACTGAAGGAGCTGGATGTGTCGGGGCGCGAGTAGAGAATTTGAAACGAGACCGGTCCCACCGTGAAACACTGCCCGGGCAGGATGGTCGTTTCGGCATTCGAGAGGTATTTTCCCTCGACATAAGTTCCATTGAGCGACTGTAGGTCTTGGATATGCACCGCGTCGCGATACAAAAACAAACGACAATGTTTTCGACTGACTTCTTTGTGCGCGATCACGAGGTCCACACTCCCACCGCGCCCGATTGTTGCCGGGAGCGCAAGCGTCACGCACTCTTTGTCCGTCTGGCTGTCCACTACCTTTAATTCTACGTTCATCTTATCCTCTTTCCCCCTCTGGCTCACGACACACGCATACTCCTCAACCCCACCCATCATCCATTATAGTCCAAATTCGACAAAAAACAAGGAAAAGTCGCCCAAAATTTGTGAAAAAAGCCAAATTTCTCCTCAAATT
>JAUNBK010000025.1 GCA_030527105.1 Planctomycetia bacterium | reverse complement strand
ACGACCACCCTCCGAAGGGGGGAATCGGGCAATATCCCTCGCCTCTTCATCCAGACACTTCCGTCCGCCGTTGGAGCTGCGCACCACAGCTCGCAAAGCGTTGCATAAAACGGGAATTTTGTGGGAGGACGAGTGTAAGAGGACAAATATAAAGTTTTTTTGCAAAATTTGGATAAAAAACGCAAAATTTCTAGCAAAAACGCTTGCATTTGGAGGCAACTTGGATTATAATGGTACGCGTTGGTGCCTTGCGAATCGTGAGGTCGGATCAGGTACGTTTTGATTTTTTCGGGGAAAAAACGATGAAATGCAAAGGTTTTACACTCGTAGAGTTGCTGGTCGTCATTGCCATTATTGGTATGCTGGTCGGACTGTTGCTTCCTGCGGTGCAGCAGGCGCGCGAGGCGGCGCGAAACATGCAGTGTTCCAACCATTTGAAACAGGCAGGTGTGGCGGCTCACAATTGCCTTTCCACCAATCGGCACTTCCCGTCTGGAGGTTGGCATTATCGTTGGACAGGCACGCCAGAACGTGGGTTTGGCGCGAGTCAGCCGGGGGGGTGGTGGTACAATATGCTCCCCTACATGGAGCAGCAGGCGCTCCACCAAATGGGGGTGGGAACCGATAATGCCGAGGCGATTAAAGTCCGCGTGACGACGCCATTGCCGTTTATGAATTGCCCTTCTCGCCGTGCAAATAAAGTGTACGACCACGGGTCGACACAAAAACCCCTCTCAAACACGGGAGGGTCTGTCGATGTCGCTCAGTGTGTCAAATCCGACTATGCCGCCAATCGTGGTACAACTGGAGCCTATGACTATGGCGGGTACACGGGAAATTTGAGCAGCGTGACCAAGACCGATGTCGACAAAAAGAGGAGCGAAGCGAAACTCGATGGTCCCATTTACGCGTATAGTCAAGTGACAGCTGGAGAGATTCGAGACGGCATGTCCAACACTTATCTCGTTGGCGAAAAGTTGGTTTGCCCTGAAAAATACGAGACTGGCACTGATGGTGGTGACAACGAGACTGGCTACGCCGGACATGGAAACGAGACGTGCAGATCTGGAGCTTATCTCCTTTATCAGGATCGCAGCGGTTTTGAGTCAACCTACGGGTTTGGCTCCGTTCACTCTGGTGGCGCAAACTTCTGTTTTGCGGACGGGAGCGTCTCAAAAATATCGTACTCTATTGATGCGAACGTCCACTGGTGTTTTTCGAATCGGAGCGACGGAGGACAGCGCAACGGCGTCAACGTTATGCTCACGCGAGAATAAGCGCCCGAAGTTTGTTTCTTGAATTTAGTACGAACAAGAAAACGCATGAATCAAAACGGCAGCACACCCCCACAGGTGTCGTCGTTGCGCGCGTGGTAGCCGTGGCAAATCGCGATGGCGAGCGCGTCCGCAAGGTCGGGTGGCGAGGGGAGCTCGGGGAGTCGGAACTCGATTTGGATAGCGCGTTGGACTTGGTTTTTTGACGCGCGCCCGCTCCCGGTAAGCGTTTTTTTGACCGTAGTTGCGGAATAATTAAAGACAGGGACGTCGTTTTTTGCGGCACAGAGGCAGATAGCGCCGCGCACGTGTCCCATGAGGATAGCCGTTTTGGGTCGCTCGTAGTGAGAGTAAATTTCCTCGAGCGCCATGGCGGACGGCGCATGAGTTTGTACGATTTCCTCGAGGTTTTGATAAATTTCCAAGATTCTTAGAGGAAGGGTTTCTTTCGACTTTCCGCGAATGACGCCCCCCTCCACGAGTTTGAGCGCGCCGCCGGGTGTCTTTCTCACCAGCGCGTACCCCGTGGTATTGAGTCCCGGGTCGACTCCTAAAATGAGCATCGCCTGCCTCCTTTCGTTATCCAACGTGCGTATTGATGTTTTGTTTATCGACGAATCCCCCGTTTTTCTCGACCTTTTGTTGTTTTCGGGAGTCGCGTGAAGAGAAAAGTCGGCGTTTTTGGGAGGGAATCTTGTTCTTGATCAATGTGACGCCGCTGCGCTCCGTTCCACCCCTTTTGCGCTCGCTTTTTTATTCACTTTTTTAGCACAAAATCATATCAATGAAGGTTTCTCCTCGATGCGGGGGCGTCGTTGGAGGAAGATGGGGCGTTTTTTCGAGTCTGCCCATTTTTCTCAGCGCGAATCTCGATTCCTCTATCCCTCCAACGGTTGATTCGGGGTGCTTTTCGACCGATCGGATTCCAACCACGAAGCGAGAATGACGTACGCCGCCAACTTGTCGCGGCGCGCTTTCTTTTGCTTCGACGTGAAATGCGCTTCCCTCATCAACTCGTCCGCCATTTTAGATGAAAATCGTTCGTCGAACAGGATCGTCTCAACGCCCGTTTTTTCCGTGAGCCATTTGGCAAAGTCGCGCGCTTCCTTCGATTTCTCGCTCTCGTCTCCACTCGGATGCAGAGGCAGTCCCACAACAAAAAAAGCGACTCTCTCCTGTTGCGCCAAGTTCCGAAAGTACTGCTCGTCCAAACGCGGGTTTTTCCTCGTGTATATCTCATAAGGACTCGCTATCTTTTGCTCGCTGTCGGAGATGGCGACCCCAATGCGCACGGTTCCGTAGTCGATTCCCACCACGCGCCCCGTGGGAATTGCGCCCTTGCTTGGGTTGAAACCGGCAAAATCGTTAAATTCGTTCATAAAGTTTTTTTCGTATGGATCTAAAAGTCTAATAAAAGCGAACCTTTTCGCGTGAAAAATCAATTTCTTCCGCTGTTTCAACCACGAAAAGGCGTCGGGGTGGGGAACAAACAACTCGTGAAAATCCCCTTTGGACTTTTTCGGATTGTTACAATTCTCATGAAAAGAACTTCTTGTTCATCGCAAATATTTTTTGCATTTCCGCCATTTTGCCCATCCGTTGCATTTTTATCGTTCATAATAAAGGTAGAGAGCGGATTATTATAATACTTCGCGTTGAAATTTCCGGTTCCGTCCGCCGTTGGAGCTACGCCCCACGGCTCGCGAAGCGTCGCGAAAAACGGGAATTTTAAAGGAGAACGAGTATAAGAGGATCCATATTGAGTGAACGACACGTTCAATCACTCATGCACTATTTGAAGGGGAGAAAATGAAAGATTCCGACGTTTTTTTTGAAATGAATTATTTGGAACGAAGCGAGGAAGACTCCTTCCTCACGGTTGACGAGGCGGCAAAATTGCTGAACGTCTCGACGAAAACCATCTCGCGGTGGCGCAAACAGGGATTGGAGAGCGAAATGCGATTAATTTCTGGGCGCAATCGGATTATTATTTGGCGCTCCCAGCTTGAATCTTTTGCTGCCGCGCACCCAGCAAGGGTAGAGAAAGGGAGTCGTTTCTCTCAAATGACGGACGAAGAGCGTCATGAAATTATCGAGCGTGCCAAACGCATGGCGGCGGTCGGGCAGAAACTCACACAAGTCATTCGACGCCTGTCCGAAAGCACGGGGCGAAGCGCGGAGACGATTCGATATACGCTCAAGAATCACGACGCGCAGCATCCACGCGATGCGATTTTCCCAAAATATCAACGCGCTTTGGAGGAGAGCGAAAAACGCCGACTCCTCGCGCAATATCGCAAGGGGGTTGATATCGCAACGCTCTCGATCGAGTTTGAGCGCACAAAAACGAGTGTGTATCGCATCATTGCGGAGACGCGCGCGAAGTTGATTATGGAGATGGATCTCAACGCCATTGGGTGCGACGAAATCAAAAGTGTTGAAGAAGGCACCGAGGCAGAAGCACTCATTTTGGGACCCATGCCGTCGAACGAAACGAAGTTGCGCAAGCCGCGCCTCCCTGGTGGGCTGCCCTCCTACCTCGCGAGTTTGTATAGCGTGCCGCTTCTTACTTTTGAGCAAGAGCAGCATTTGTTCCGAAAAATGAACTATCTCAAAGCACGGGCGGCGCGGAATCGCACGATGCTCGACCCGAAGCGTCCCTCAGGCAGGCTCATGGAGAAAATCGAAAGCGATTGCGACGCGTTTAACGAGGTGAAAAATCAACTCGTTTCGTCGAATTTGCGTCTTGTCGTTTCGATTGCCAAACGTCGGACGAGCACGACCGACAATCTGTTCGATCTCATTAGCGATGGCAATATGTCGCTCATTCGCGCTGTGGAGAAATTCGATTATTCGAGGAAAAATCGATTCAGCACCTACGCAAGCTGGGCGATCATGAAAAACTACTCGCGCGCAATTTCGGACGAGCAGCGCTACCACAAACGATTCATCACGCTTGAAAATGAATTCAATATCGAGCGCGAGGAGGAAGAGTACGATTCGGAAGCGTTCGAGGCGGCGCGCACACGTCAAGAAAAACGGGTTGCAAACATCCTTCGACACCTCACGCCACGCGAGCAGCAGATTATCGCCCGTCGCTTTGGATTGAATCGAGATCGTGAGCCGCTCACCCTCAAGCAAGTAGGCGAAGAGATGGGCGTGACGAAAGAGCGCATCCGTCAAATCGAGATTCTCGCCCTCAACAAATTGCGTCGCCTCGCGGCTGAGAACGTCGTTTCGCTGCAATAGTGCACCTCGCTCCGCCCCCCTTTCACGAAGTTTCGGGAGTTGTGGTGCGTCGCGCCGACGGCGGGCAAAATCGGGAATTCTACCGACAAATATTCGTGTTGTGTATAAGAGTGCACAGCACTGACCCGTCGGAGCCAAGAACGGAGCGAAGCGTAGATCAGGAACGATTCCCCTCTTCCAGCAGGGGTGATCTTTCCTGGGAGGGAGAGCACTCTTGCTCTCCACAAAATTCACCTCTTCCAGAGGGGGGGCTGCTGTGGGAACGATTCTCCCACTTCGGAACTACCTCCCGTCCTACTGCTGTGTCCAAAAAACAAACAATATTAGCGAACAAAGCGAGCGGTCTACAAGTTTTTTGAAGGAGAATTTGAGAGAAAACAATTTTTCAAAAATATTTCCTCTCAAGAGGCTGGAAGATTGCGAGTCAAAGCACTAATGCTTATAAAATTGACACAACACGACGGACGTACCCCCTCAAAGAAGCAGGGGATTTCAGAGGGAGGCTCCTCACACTCAAGAACCGAGAATGCCAACTTTTTTTGAAGGCACCCCAATTATTTGAAAAACAAAATAACCCATTTATTTTTCGTGGTTTTACGGTGCAATAAAGGAGAACGATTCTAGAATCCATTGAACCGGAAAATCACCCCAAAGAAGAAAATCAAACGGAATAGGTATCGAAAATAGGTACATTTCGCGAAAATCCGACCGTTTTTGAGGCATGTAGCACGGAGGAAAATCTACTTGAAACGCTGGGCGAAGATGCACGTAGGAGCCTTAAAAACACGGCTGCAACGCTTGATTTAGAATTTGTCCGTCGTTTCCTGAAAACGTCGGAGAACGCCCCAAATTCGATAGGTAGATTTATAGGTACATTGGTTGGTATGCAGTGCATTTCGGGGGCTGGCACGGAATGGAAGAAAAACGCGGGAACCCCTTGTTTTTGTGACTCTACGCAAGAAATAAAAAAAAACCTTGCAACACTTGCAAGGTGTAAAAATACCCTCTAGGGGACTCGAACCCCTGTAACAGGACTGAGAATCCTGTGTCCTAGGCCGCTAGACGAAGAGGGCTTGTCTCTAATCGTGCGAGTAGTATAACATATCTCATTCTTTTGTCAAGAGGGGGGGGACGCCTTGGGGGGGAATTTTTTCGAGAAAAGGCTGTCTTGGAATATATTAATACTTCGCGTTGAAATTTCCCGTTCCGTCCGCCGTTGGAGCTACGCACCACGGCTCGCAATGCGTCGCGCAAAACGGGAATCTTAAAGGAGAATATAGCATCACACTCTCCTGCCCTTCGTGGTTCATCACATCTGCTGTGGAGAACACAAGACTTTGTCGGATCGAGGGTTCTGCCATTTTGTCATTGGCACAGGTTTTGCGTTAAAATATAATTAATCCGTAAGTGGTGACATGATTTGTTGCGGTTTCGTGCGAATCTGTCTGCGAAAAAGGCTCGATTCCTTGGCTTGCGGGGATTCGTGAAAAATTGAATTTAAAGTACAACGAGTATAACATAGAAACTTTGGAGGTCGAAAATGTCCGAAAAGAAATGCTGTGTTTGCGGGTGTGAATCTGCAAGCGAAATGAAAATCCAGCCGCTCGGCGATCGTCTTGTGGTGGAGCGCGACGCTGCGGAGACCGTCTCCTCTGGTGGAATTCTTCTTCCCGAGACAGCTAAAAACAAGCCCTCACGTGGAAAAGTCGTTTGCACAGGTCCCGGCAAACAACTGAAGGATGGATCCCGAGCTGAGTTGCAGGTCAAGGCGGGCGATCATGTCCTGTTCCTCTCGTATGCGGGCGAAGAGTTCAAATTGGACGACTCGGAATATCTCCTCCTGCGCGAGGAAGACATCCTTGCCGTGATCGGGTAGTTCCCACGTTTCCTATAATTACAAAGAAATTTCACAAAAACACTCAAGGAGATTTTTAATATGGCAAAAATGATTGCATTCGATCAGGAAGCGCGTGACGCAATGCGACGCGGTGTTTCGAAGTTGGCGCAAGCCGTTAAAGTGACGCTTGGTCCTCGGGGGCGCAACGTTATCATTCAGAAGAGTTTCGGCTCTCCAACCGTCACAAAAGACGGCGTCACGGTGGCGAAGGAAGTCGATTTGGAAGACGTCTATGAGAACATGGGCGCGAAAATGGTCCGCGAAGTCGCAAGCAAAACGAGCGATATCGCTGGCGACGGAACCACCACCGCAACGCTCATGGCTGAGGCGATCTTTAACGAAGGGCTTCGCGCCGTCGTTTCGGGCGTCAATCCTCTCCAAATGAAGCGCGGTATCGACAAAGCGGTCGCGGATATCACGGAGAAACTCCACGCCTCCTCCATCTCCATCGAGACGGAAAAAGAAATGGCGCAGGTCGGATCCATTGCCGCCAACAACGACAAAGAGATCGGCGAGCTACTTGCCCAAGCCATGAGCAAAGTGGGAAAAGACGGAGTTATCACGGTTGACGAGAGCAAGTCCCTCGAAATGGGAATCGAGTACGTTGAAGGTATGCAGTTCGATCGCGGGTACCTCTCTCCCTACTTCATCACGGATCCCACGACGATGCAGTGCGTGCTCGAGGATTGCTACATCTTGGTGTACGAAAAGAAAATTTCGAACATCAAGGATATGCTCCCCGTCCTTGAGGCAGTTGTTCAGAGCGGCAGACCGCTTTTGATTATTGCGGAAGACCTCGATGGCGAAGCGCTCACCACGCTCGTTATCAACCGCTTGCGTGGAAACCTCCAGATATGCGCCGTGAAAGCGCCCGGATACGGCGACCGCCGCAAGGCTATGTTGGAAGATATCGCCATTCTCACCGGAGCGGAAGCGATTTTCGAGAATATCGGCAAGAAACTCGAAAACGTCACGCTGGCTGAACTCGGAAGCGCCAAAAAGATTATCATCGAGAAAGACGCCACGACTATCATCGAAGGTGCGGGCGACAGCGAGGAAATCAAGGGGCGTATTGGTCAGCTGCGTCGTGAAATCGCCAACGCAACGAGCGATTATGATCGCGAAAAGTTGGAAGAACGGCTCGCGAAACTCTCCGGCGGTGTGGCGAAAGTCATGGTCGGAGCGGCAACGGAAAGCGAGATGAAAGAGAAGAAAGCCCGCGTCGAGGACGCTCTCCACGCAACGCGCGCAGCGGTGGAAGAAGGGATTCTCCCCGGTGGTGGTGTTGCGCTCTTGCGAGCAAGCGCCTCCGCCAAACCTGAGGGTCTCTCTCAGGATGAGCAAATCGGGTACAACATTATTGTTCGTGCCTGCCGCGCTCCGCTCACGCAAATCGCGACGAACGCCGGCAAAGATGGCGGCATCATCTGCGAGAAAGTGGCGGATGGCGAAGGAAACTTCGGCTACAACGCCGCGACCGACGTGTTTGAGGACATGGTTCAGGCAGGTGTCATCGACCCGACCAAAGTGACTCGTACCGCGTTGCAGAATGCCGCGAGTGTCGCGTCGCTCCTCCTCACGAGCGAAGCGTTGATTGCGGAAAAACCGAAGCCGGAAGCGCCTGCAGCTCCCGCTGGCGGCGACATGGGTGGCATGTACTAATTCTTACGTCGTTCTTTATGCGACCTCGCGGCAGTTTTTCGCGGGGTCGCGCTGGACGACATCCTTGGTATGATTCCGCACAAAAACGACAAAAACACGGTTGGGAAATTTCCTCGCCGTGTTTTTTGTATGATTCCCCAAAGGTGTGCTCGGTTTCTACGCGAGTTTGCGCATGTTCGCACTCAATTCCGCGACCAGAGCTTGCGCGGAGGCTAATTTCTCCTCCATCGATTGCTCTCCAAAGAACTTCTTGACGAATGCGGATCCGACCACAACGCCATCGGCAATTTGAGCCACGCCACGCGCAGAATCTCCCCCCGCAATGCCGAAACCTACCGCGACCGGCACGGGTGAAATTTGACGCAGTTCCTCAACTCTGGCGCTTAAATCCTCAGGGAGCGCGTCACGCACGCCCGTAGCACCACGCACGCTCACGTAATAAACGAAGCCCGTCGCGTCCTTGGTGATTTGCTCTTCCCGCGCACGATCCGTTGCCGGAGAAACGAGTGGGACGAGGTGCAGCCCGTTGTCTCGACACGCGCACATCAACTCGCCGCGCTCCTCCAAAGGAAGATCGACCGCCAAGACGCCGTCGGTGCCGATGCGCTTCAATTCCGCACACAATGCATCGATACCATAGTGAAAAATAACGTTCATATAGCTGAACAACACCAACCCGACCTCGGGATGCTTCGATCGAACGCGCGCGGCAAGCTCAAGCACGTTTTGAATGTTGGCTCCATTTTGGAGAGCCGTGTGGGAGGACGCGCAAATGACGGGACCATCCGCCATCGGGTCGGAGAAAGGCATGCCCAACTCGATAATGTCCGCGCCCGCCGCAATCGCTCTCTCGATCGCCTCCTCGCTTGTGGGGAGGTTGGGGAAACCGCAGCTTACGAAAATGATCAAAGCGGCACGATTTTCATCTCGACATTTGTTAAATATACGTTCTATTCTGTCCATTTATACTCATCGTCCTTTAATATTCATTTTTCACGAAATTTCGGGAGCCGTGGTGCGTAGCTCCAACGGCGGGCGGAACGGGAAATCTCAACGCGAAGTATTATAATCCTTCCTATGGTGAGGCTATCCCTCATTTTTCCGCGACTCTTTGTACCTTCGGATATTGTCCATATCCTTGTCGCCGCGTCCAGAGAGATTGACGATGATACTTTGCGTCGCGTCGTAATTGGGGGCGTTTTTGATTGCCTGCGCCACTGCGTGTGAGCTTTCAAGTGCGGGCAAAATCCCCTCAAGACGCGCGAGAAGGTCGAACGCCGCCACCGCCTCGTCGTCGTTAATACTCACGTATTTTGCCGCTCCCAAGTCGGACATAAAAGCGTGTTCCGGACCAACGCCAGGATAGTCCAACCCGGCAGAGACGGAGTGGGTCTCGAGGATTTGTCCGAAATCGTCTTGGAGGAGGTAGGATTTTGCGCCGTGCAAGATTCCAACGCACCCGCCGCAGATACTCGCGGCATGTTTTCCCGTCTCGACGCCACATCCGCCAGCCTCCACGCCAACGAGCCGCACGTCTTTATCTTGGTCGAAGCCAGCAAAAATACCAATCGCGTTGCTTCCTCCGCCGACGCAGGCAATCACTTCGGCAGGGAGCGATCCGGTTTTTTCAAGGATCTGTCGGCGCGATTCCTTCCCAATCACGGATTGAAACTCGCGCACGATCATTGGATATGGATACGGCCCCGCGCAGGTGCCGATGAGATAAAACGTGTCCTCGCTGCATGCCGTCCAATCTCGGAGCGCCTGGTTCATCGCGTCTTTCAGCGTGGCGGAGCCGTCCGAAATCGAACGAACGTTTGCGCCCAAAGCGTGCATTCGCTCCACGTTGGGCGCCTGCCGCTGGACGTCGAGAGAACCCATATACACTTCGCACTCCATACCAAAGAGCGCCGCGACGGTGGCAGTGGCGACACCATGCATCCCCGCTCCAGTCTCGGCAATGAGTTTTCTCTTGCCCATCCGACGCGCCAAAAGCGCCTGTCCGAGCGTATTGTTCACCTTGTGCGCCCCGGTGTGATTCAAATCCTCGCGCTTGAGGAAGATTTTCGCCCCGCCGCAATACTCCGTCAGACGTTTCGCGAAATAGAGCGGTGTCTCGCGCCCGACGTAGTTGACAAGGAGATCGTCCAACTCTTTCCAAAACGCAGGGTCTTCCTTCGCGGCGAAAAACTCCCGCTCCAACTCGAAGAGCGCGCTCATGAGTGTCTCGGAAACGTACTGACCACCATAGATTCCATAGTGTGTATTCATAAAACTTTCCTCTATCCCCCCCCCTATTTCATGTGGCGTGTGCGTGGCTTCGGGGTGCCACAAAACTTAAAAAAGTGGAGAGCGCGACAATTTTTGAACTTTCTCTTCCACAAAAGGAATGACGACTGCCGGCAAGAATTTCGAGAACTCTTGGTGCGTCGCCAAATTCGCGATCTGCTTGATAAGCGAGCTTGAAACGTGCGCCAACTCGCCGTCCGCAATCATGAAAAGCGTTTCGACATTGTTCGAAAGAGTTCGATTGGCCATCATCATCGTTAGCTCGGCAGGAATGTCCGTGATTGGTCGGACGCCACGAATCATGATGTTTGCGCCGCATTGCTCCACGAATCGGACAGCAAAACCGGAGAAAGTCCGAATCTCAATGTTCGGGAGGTGCATGGTCGAGAGCCGAATGTGCTCCATGCGCTCCTCGGGAGTAAACATCGCTGTTTTTTCAAGATTCACGCCAATGCCAACGATCAACTTGTCGAACAGTCGGCTGGCACGCTCCATAATATCCAGATGACCAAGGGTGATAGGGTCAAACGACCCGGGATAAATCGCAATGTTAGGCTTGCTCACAAGTATACTCCCGTGAAAAGAAAGTCGCCAAGGAAAAGCCGCCATCAATCGAGGTGAAAAATGGCGACGGCATCAATTCCCATGCGATTTTGAATAACGAAACGTCACGAACAGAGCCACGCGGCGGGAAAAACCTTTCGACAGGGACGCGCAAATCCGAAACTCCGCCCAATGAGACGGAGTTCAGAAAACGTTCGTAATACAAATCTCAAATAGCGAATCAGGCGTTCTTGAGTGCTTTTGCGGCTTTGACACATGCAGACAAGCGCGACTTAACGCGAGACGCCGTATTTTTATGAATGATACTCTTCGACGCAGCTTGATCCATGTGCTTGCACGCTTTGCGGAAATTTGCTTCCGCCGCCTCAATGTTGCCCTCTTTGCACGCAAGACGGACGCTTCGGCAATCTCTGCGCAACTCGCGTTTGATTGCTAAATTGGTAACTTTTTTCGCCTGACTCTGACGAAGACGCTTTTTTGCACTCTTAATATTTGGCATAATTCGTCGAAATTACTCCTGTATTTCAATAAATGAAAAAACCAATCATATACCCAAGAAACTTCAAAACGATGGAATCGTTCCTTCATTTCAATTTACACTTGTTCTATACTCATCGCCCTTTAAAATTCCCGTTTTACGCAACGCTTTGCGAGCCGTGGTGTGTAGCACCCACGGCGGGCAGAACGGAAAATTTCAACGCGAAGTATTATATTTTGCCAACCACTAAGATTTGCGCAAATCATCAATTTGCCCGAGGAGCTTCGAGACATCGCGATAGCTGAAGTCCATATCGGCAAGTTTCGTGAGAAACTCCTTCGCTTTGTCCAACTCGTTGAGCTGCATCAATAATTTGCCCGCGAGATAGTAGGCTTTTTTCTTGTTTTCCGCATCGCGATCGGGGATTTTCTCAATCGCTTCCTCTAAATTCGCCATCGCGAGGCTGAATTGCTCGATGTGTTGGAAGCATTGCCCCAACGCCAAACAACACAAACCACTGCGTCGCGGCTCCTTTTTCGCAATTTGGAATTGCTTGATCGCCTCGTTGATATCGCCACTCATTTGGTAGCGCAGTCCCAAATCATACTTGAAACCAAGGTTGTTCGGGTAGCGCTCGCAACGATCCTTCCAAATGGCAAGCTCTCGATCGTTCAATTCCTTTCGAAGCGCCTTCCACTCCTCCGAGCCACGCTCAACTTTGGCAATTTTTTGACGCATAAGCCGCATTTGAACGTCTTCGAGTTTGTCTTGCAGTCCGTCGCCAGGACCGCAGGCTTTCACGGCGCGGAGTAAGACATCCTCCGCCTTGTCGAAATCCTCGGTCTGGACGTAAATTTCCGCAAGCTCGGTGTATTTTGAGGCGTCTTTCGGGTGTTGCCGAATGCTTTGCTCCAAAACTTCCTCGTGAGTCATCTCGACAGTAGCGCCGGACTCGTTCTTCGCCTGGACGATTTTGCCAGCGTGAGGCGTGGGGGCGGCGGAGTATCCACTCTCGTTGATCGTTCGCGCGACCGTGAGACGCGCCATATTGCGGTCTGCCTCTTCGTCGTTTGGCTTCGCTTCTCCTACGCGCCGCCAACATTGGTACGCTTCGTTGATGCGCCCCAATTCTTCGAGGGCGGCACCACACCAACGATTGATTTCGACATCCTTCGGATTTCCCTCAAGAGCCGTTTTAAGGTAGACGAGCGGGGACTCAACGAATCCCAAACTCATGCACGCTTTGACGAGCATATTGAGGACGGTAGGGTCCCATGGATTCCACTGCAGGGCTTTGAGGGCGTTTTCGATCGTGGCGCGCCAATCTTCCTTACCAAGCGCCTTTTTCGCGGCTCCGCGAGGTCCCATCATTTTGAGGAAGGCCATCGAATGTCCCTTGCGGTTGTTGGCGTATTTTTTCTTCAAGTTGGCAAGCAAACCTTGTGTGTAGACGACGTTGCCGGGGTCTCCACTCACACATTGAAGGAGCAGTTCGGTTGCGTAATCGAAATTATTCTGATTGCTCTGAAGTGTCCCATGGTCATACATTCTTTGGAGCTGTTTGCGCTTCGCGGCGGAAATTTCCGTACCAGCGGGCACTCCAGCGTTTTCCTGTTTTTCTGAATGGTCACTCGACATGGTTTCATCAACCTCCCCTAAATGGACTTAAGCGCCTCCCCCACATTCGACGCGAACACAACTTTCTCGTATATTCTACCACAAATTCCCTTTTTTGCAAGCAGGGTAGGGAATTTCATCGCGATTTTTGGAAAAGTTTTTTGAAAATACAGTTCCGTCTCCAAGAAAAGGACCCAAAACGATTTTCTAAAAGTGGGAGTTTTCCAACTGTATGAGATTTTATGATACCCTATGCTGAAATTTCCGATTCCGTCAGCCGTTGGGGCTACGCACCATGGCTCGCAAAGCGTCGCGAAAACCGAAAATTTAAAGGGCGACGCATAGTATATACGATTCTACACGATAGCCCGACAAGCCGTCCACCGCAGGGTGTCGCATCTCGGCGGTCGGCTTGTTGAAATGACAACGCAAAATGATCGCACTCCTGCGCTTGAATAAATTATTGCGCGCGATAGGTCGTCCAACCTTGCCACGCCGTCCCCAAGCAGAGAAGAATGAAGACAACATCCAAAACGATGCTGTGGCGTCCGAACGGAATTCCCACGCTTATATCGATCACAAACACCAACAATATAAGAATGGACAGCACCATCCCAACGAGACACAATGATTTATTCATAAAATTCTCCTGATCGATTTATACCCATCATTCTTCAAAATTTCCGGCTCTCATTATTTTTCGTCATAAATGCGCATTCGAATTATATCACTTTTGACACAATCCAAGTGAGAGAGTTTTTCCACCGCCCCGTCGACAGCCCCCTCCGTCGTTTCGTGGGTCATGATAATGAGCTGCACGAAACGATTGTCTTCGTCCGACGTTCCCTCCTGAATGAGCGACGCAATGGAGATTCCAGAACTGCCCAGCGCGTTTGCCACTTCCGCCATCACACCTGCGCGATCTTCAACAAGAACGCGAAGATAATACTTCCCAACCACGGACTCTGGTGCCGCTAGTTGAATGTCGGAACGAACTTTGCGGGACGGATTCCACAACTCCAAGGTGTCGAAAGTGATTTTTGTTCGACCAACAATCGTATCAATCACGTCGGCGACAACGGCGCTCGCGGTGGGCATTTCTCCCGCGCCGAGACCATAGTAGAAGGAGTGCCCGACCGCGTCGCCAATGACACTCACGGCGTTAAAAGCTCCTTTCACATCGCCAAGCGGGCTGCTTTTCGAGACCAACGTGGGGGAGACACTCAACTCCAAACGATCCATCTCTCCGTCGGACGCTTTAATCCGTCGGGCAATCGCCAAGAGTTTGATGGAGTAGCCCAACATATTTGCGTAGCGAAAATCGACACCATCGACCGTCTCAATGCCGATGCGCGGAATTTGCTTCCAATCCGGATTGACTCCAAACGCAATGTGCGAGAGAATGGCGAGTTTCTGCGCCGTGTCCATACCCTCAACGTCCATGGCAGGATTCGCCTCAGCATACCCCAAACGCTGCGCCTCCTTGAGCGTGGACGCGTAGCTGCTCCCGTGCTCCTCCATGTTGGAGAGGATGAAGTTGCACGTTCCGTTGAGAATCGCGTGAATCGATTGTATTTCGTTCGCGGCAAGAGACTCGGCAATCGCGGCAATAATCGGAATCCCACCTCCGACCGCCGCTTCGAAAGCGACGGAAGCGTTTTTTTGCCGCGCGGCTTCGAAAATTTCCTCACCATGCGTGGCTAAAAGGGCTTTGTTCGCCGTGACGATATTTTTTCCCGCCGCCAACATTTCGAGCATGATCGTGCGCTCGATGCCGGTTCCGCCGATGAGTTGAACGACAATGGAGACCTCAGGATCGTTGAGAATGTCGTGATAATCCGCAGACAAAATCCCTTCAGGAAGCGGAATTCCACGATCGCGCGCGAGGTCCGTGTCGACAATTTTGACGAGTTGGACGTCGAACCCCGTCCGTCGCGAGATACGCTCTTTGTGCAAAAGGAGGAGCTTCGCAACTCCCGTTCCAATGGTGCCGAAGCCGACCAAGCCGATTTTGATTGTTTTCATAGTCTCTTAAAAGGATGAATAATGTTTATAATGATTCTGCGTGAAATTTCAACGAATCGCCCAAAACGATTGCGAGCGTCGACAAAACACCCGAAGTCGTCCAGCAACTCTACACAACACGCGTCGTCTATTTTACACGGAAAAAATTTTATGAAAAGCGGGGGAGGCAAATTATTTTTACGCAGGATCATTCACGCGTAGGATTCCACCGCTGCATCCAACGCTCCAAAATGAGGAGCGACCAGAGGATGCCTCCATAATTGCCCGCGCCTTGGATGTGTTCTTTTTGGAGTTTTCTCGCGTAATTCAAATCGACCCACCGAGAAATTTTGGAGGAATTGCCCAAAACTTCCTCACGAAACATTTCGCGCAGCGGTCCGCGGAGCCACACGTCCGTGGGAAGCTCAAAACCTTGCTTGGGGCGACTCTTGAGTTTCGAGGGGAATTGAGGCTCGAACGTTTGACGCAGTATCCATTTGCCCAAGCCGTCGCGGATTTTGAATTCCGACGGAATTTTCCCCGCCAGCTTGAGTACCTCCGTATCAAGGAAGGGAGAACGAACTTCCAACCCGAACATCATGGAGGCGCGATCGACTTTCACCATCGCCTCGGGTAATCCCACCGAAATCTCCGCCATCTGCATTCCCGAGAGGGTGTCAAAGCCCTCAGCAGAGAGGAACGCCTCGGCAAAGCGCTTTTGAATGTCGGACGGAACGAACCCCGGCGTGTGGAAAAGGGGCGCAAGCAATTTTTGTCGCAGCGGATTTCGGCAGAACGAAAGCGTGTTGGCGTACGCCTCTGGAGCGTTCAACGCCAAATTTTGAAACAACGTTTTCCACCGCAGCCCGCGCGGCATAAAATCTAACTTGGGATAAATTGCGCTCAGCGGACCAAAAATCGCCTTGCGGAGAAAAGATGGCATACAGCGCCGGACGGCATCCTCCCGCAGGTCGTGAATTTGACGCGCGTAGCCCGCGAAACATTCGTCCCCGCCGTCGCCAGAGAAAACGACCGAGACGTGGTGCGACGCCAAACGAGAGACCAAGAGCGTAGGAAGCGCCGACGGATCCGAATACGGCTCGTCGTAACACTCGACAAGGTTTTTCACCTCTTCCACCGCATCTGGCTCCACGGTTTCTTGAAACATCACGGTGCCGAATCGGTCGGAGATTGCTTCCGCATACTCCAACTCATTGTAGGCGGATTCCTTAAAGCCGATCGAGAAAGTGGGAATCGACTCGCACCCCAAACGACTTTGGAGCGCCACGACGATGCTGGAGTCGAGACCTCCGCTTAAAAACGCGCCACTCCCCAGTTGCGAGCGCTTCATCATCGCGATCGTGTCGGCAAGAACCGTTTGAATCTCGTCTTCCCACGCTTCTTGGTCGAGTTCCTCATTCGGGCAGAGTTCAAACTTCCAATGAGTGACGGGCGGGGTTTGAACGACCGATCCGTCTTGGCGCAAAAGGAGGTTTTGATAGGAGCCGGGGGGGATTTTTCGGATGTTTTTATAAATGGAGCGCTCGCCCGGAACCGCCCCCATGATGAAATAATCCTCGACTGCCGTGAGATTGATTTCCGTCGAAATTCGCTCGTTCGCGAGAATGCCTTTGATTTCGGACGAAAATATAATTTTCTCGTCGTCTTGGTACAAATAAAGAGGCTTTTGTCCAATCGGGTCGCGGGCAAAAAGGAGCGTTTGATTGGTTTCGTCCCACAAAACGAGCGCGAACT
This sequence comes from Planctomycetia bacterium, assembly GCA_030527105.1. Lineage (GTDB taxonomy): Bacteria > Planctomycetota > Planctomycetia > Pirellulales > Thermoguttaceae > RGIG3701. Next base: position 25,861 of record JAUNBK010000025.1, on the reverse strand, counting down.
TCCCTCGGATTAACTCAAACATGCGCTCTGGACCGTGTGCCAAATAGAGCGCCGCCAGAATCTCCGCATCGTCTTCGGTCGCGAAATCGAAATCCTGATCTTCCAACGTCTCCCGAAGGAGCAAGGCGTTATAAATCTCGCCGTCCAACAAAACGACGAGCGATCGTCCTTGAAAAACGAATTCGATCTGTCTAGAATCGGAGCGTTTGAATGCTTCCTGAGACCAGAGGCATGTTCCCATTCCGAGCCTTTTATTGGAGAAGAACACTTCTGCGTTCCTTCCTCTATGGGCCATGGAAGCGGCCATCCGCTTGAGACAAGAAATTTCCACCGGTCGCTCAGCGGCGGTGTTGCAATGAATGACTCCAAAAATTGCGCTCATGGCAGGAGATTAAATCCTTTAACGTTGTGAAAAATTTTTAATACTTTGCGTTGAAATTTCCGGTTTCGTCCGCTGTTGGAGCTTGCGCACCACGGCTCGCAATGCGTCGTGCAAACATCGTGTAAAACGGGAATTTTAAAGCGCGATGAGTATAAAACACGACGAATATAAAACAAACTATTCTAGGGAATCTGATTCCGAAACTTGACGACCTTTGCGGGGACGCCGACCACCACGGCATAATCCGGGACGTCCTCCAAAACCAACGCGCCCGCCCCGACGACACAATGCCGACCGACGTTCGCCAAAACGATCGCGCGCTCGCCAATCCACGAGTCCGTACCGATCGTGATTCGGGGGAACTCGCCTCCCTGCTCACGAATCGGGACGTCCAAACGATCTGTATAATGCTGATTGACGCCGTTCGCGATGGAGACGCCGCTTGCTAAAAGGACATCGTCTTCCAACACGACGTCCCCCACGATGCAGTAGGGACCGACGTAGACGCCACTCCCTATCTCAATCGTAGGGTGGGAAAAAATCGTGCCGAAACCAATACACGAATTCAGCCCGCAGCGCGCCAGGACGACACGATAAAAGGCGAGGCGCAAATATTCCCCTGAAATACCGGGGAAAAGGGACATCACCTGCGCCGCGTCCGCGAAAGCCCGTTGTTTGGGAAGAATCAGAAGACTCAACCCATAAAACAAAACGATCGGCGCGACGAAAACTAACGCCATGGCGCGGAAAAACTTTTTTGCCACCAACTAATCCTCTTTTTTCGCGCTGCGTGACGTGCTCAACTCGGGCATCTCCATCAACAAAATGCAAATGCGCAAATTCTCCGGCGGATTTTTCGACTTGGAGGCACTCTCCCTTCCCGACGCGCGCCCTGCGGGAGGGTCCGTCGACGCGACGAGAATATCGAGCGACTCACGCTGCCCACTCTCTTTGTCGAGCGTCCAGCGTTCGAGCCAAAAACCTCGGACTTCAGCGGATTTCGTTTGTTTGAACTCTCCGCGCTCGACGATTCCAGAGTTCCGACTTTTGAGGGGACCCAAGACGGAGGCACGGCGCGCGGTACATTCCACCTCGATATACGTTACACTCAACCCATCCTCGCCTTTCGGAAGCGAATAAAGCCGCGTCACGCGCGCATCCTCCGGGAGCGGGAATCTTTGTGCAAGCTCCTCGTCGAGCTTGAATTCCAACGGCGCCATGAGTGGCGAGACCGCGAGACCTTCCGTCGAATCTTCGCCAGACGAGGCGTCATCTGCGGAATCTTCCGTTGCCGCACTTGGTGGGGCTTTCTCGTTTTGAATCAGCTCAAGACGCGCCTGCGCCACTGCGGCTTGCGAAAAATCGGAACATGTGCGACACACCATATTATAGGTCTGATTCATCCACGCTTCGGCAGCCTGTCCTTGTTGCTCTCGTTTGAGGGCGGCGGCAGTCGGTTGTTTGCCAGAGGAGGTTTTTTTCTTGGTGCTCTCCTTGGGCGCGGTGCGGCGCTCCATGTATTTCGCCACCATGAGCAACCCCGGCTCGACACCTTTCTTGTCAAAAAACGCTTCTTGGAAAACTTGAGGCCCCAAAAACCACCCCTTCTCCATATAGTATCGCACTTGCGCGCGCGTTCTTTCGTGAGGAATGGAGAGCAATATCTCGATAGGAGTCAAATCTTTTGCCTGGAGGCGCGGCGCTCGGATATCTCCCGGCGCAGCATCTTCCTCGCCAAAGAGCGCCACAATAGGCGTAAGCGATTTTTGCACTCTCTTTCTCAACAACGTCCGGATATCCTTTGAGGCGAACTCGTTTTGAAGCTCCTGCGCAAACGCCGGATGCATGAGAAGATACGTCAAATCAGAATCCACCCTCTGCGACTGGGCGCGCGTCGAGCGATCCCTCTGCACCACGCCCTGTGAGGTTTTTTCTTGCGACAGCTTTCCGAGAAACGATGCTTTTTTTCCATCCTTTTTCTCTTCCGCCGCCAACTCGGCAGCGTCGGCGTCCTTCGCGCGCTTCTCAATGAGGGCAGCTCGGTAGTCCTCTAACGCTTTATCGGTCAAAATCCCGAATCGGACGCAGAAAATATTCCTGCTGCACGCGAGAAGCACCTCTTCCAACTTCTGAACGTTTGCCGCATCCAACGATTCACTCTTGTAGAGCGCCAACTGACCCAAGGCGTTGCGCGTGTCTTTCGACAAGACATAATTAAGCAGCCGAAGTGCGAAATTCTGCAACTTCTCATCACTCTCGTATGCCGCGTCGGGATTAAGAAGGAATTCTGCCACCCACAAACGAAATTGAGGCGAGGCATTCATGCTGTATTTGTCGAATATTTTCGACTGCACGTCCGCAATCGTCGGGGAGGAAAAACGACCAGGTCCGCCAGAATAGCGAATTCGAACGCGTTTCCCTGAGGGAAGCTCGACAATCTCGTTTTGCGCCCCGGCTCCCATGGATACGGCACCGCGAGTTGGGGTGCCGTCGCTGGTGGGCGTCAATTCCGCTCGAATACTCCAAGGAGTCGTCATTAATTGGAAAAGCCATTTTTCGTCGTTCTCGCCCAATGGTGCGTCGGAGGCACGAAGCGTGATCGCTTCCAAAATGGTTGCCACGACCGTTTTATCGTCGTCCGTGAGAATTTCTCCCGCAATGATCTTTCTCAAAATCGCTTCCGCTTCAGGAGAGTTGTTCGACAAAATTCCGTCTAAACACGTCTTGATTTGGGACGCGCTCAACTGTGTTAGAATAATCTCTTCTGGCTTCTCTGCCGGTTTCTCCTCCTGCTGTTCCTCTGTATTTTGAGCAGAGGAATCTTCCGAATCAACCTCTTCCTCGGCGTCCTCAGCGTCCTCAGCGTCCTTGGCGTCTTCAGCGCTTTTTTCGTCACCGCTTTCGTCTGTTTTCCCCCCTTCGCCCCCCTCGGCAGGCTCTTCTGCTGGGGAGATTTCTTCTTCGGGAATCCGCGACCTTTCGAGAAGCAGCGCGAGGGTTTCGACCGCCTCTAGCGCGCCCTCGTCATTTTGGGCGGCAAGATTCGCAAGCAGGTCGATTCCGTCCCCAAATAGCTTGTGTCGCTCGGCTTTCGCAAGCAAAAAGTCGCTTTGCACCCATTTCGAGACATCCTCTGGCAGAATATACACCGGCTCCGCCTCGACGCTCTCCTCTGGCTCCGTGTCTTCGGGCGGAGCGACTTCCTCGGGGGCAGGTTCCGGCTCGGGCTTTTTCTCCTTCACGCCGGTTTTTTCCTCCAGATTTTTCCGCACACGACCAGACTTCTTCCCCTTCTCTGGCTCGGAGGACGAACCACAGCCCGTATAAAGGGGTAGCGAGAAAACAAAAACACTCAGTATTATTAGGAAAACTATACGCATCATTTTTTCCTGCTACGCTCTTTGAAACTTAAAGGTTTGGCTTTTGGTAACGGACTCTCAAACACTCCCACATTATAAGTATAACATTTGTTGTTGGAGAAACAAGAGAGGGGGGGGCAATTTCATAAAATTAACAAGAACAAAACGACAAATTTTTTGAGAAATTTTGCGGTCTCCTCCTGCGTCAGTCTTTTTGAAAACCTCCCATTCTCACTAAACTGCCGATCTTAGCCCCGCACCAGCCGGAATTATGCGAAAAACCGAAATTTTCGGCAAAGTTTACCAAAATGACTTAACCAGTAGAATCATTTTTACCGATAGTATGGACATAACCAGAAAATATTGGGACAATTCGAGAAGCCTCTCTGGTGCCTTATCGAAAGTTCTCCGGTGGAGGAGGATAGACGGTAGGGAAAACAAGAGGACAAAATCTCGAAGCAGTTTGTAATCCGAGGTGGAAAGCAATGCTGAACAAATACAGATTTATTACGATTCTTGCAACACTTGTGTTGTTTGGTATGGGAGAGCGCGCTGCGGAAGCGCAGATAAGTGACGCGCAGATTTGGGACGTCCAAGTTCCAAATGATTATGCGGGCGGCGCTCGAGGAAGCGAGGGTTTCTTCTTCACAGCAGAAGGGTTGTACTGGGCGCTTCCCTCCCCTAAAAGTGCGCTTGTGGGCAGCGAGGCCGTTCAAGGCGAAAACGCTTACTACAGTCGTTGGACCGTACGCAACGAGTCCGCCATCACTTGGGAAGGCAACCAACAAGGGACGGACGACGAAGAGGATGAGGTCAACGAAGACGAAAACGTCTTTGAGTACAACATCCACGACTACGACTACACCGCTGACGAATACGGTCCTTTGGGCTCGATTGGTTACACGACGCAGTTGAGCGATTGGAACACGAATATGCTCTCCACGCACTTCCACATAGGTCAGCGCTACACTTTCGGGTTCATGAACGGACACAATGGATGGGAATGCAACGTGTTCTTCATCGATGGAACCGAGACGAAGAGCGGAGATTCCGTTCAGGTTGGATTTAACGACGTCAACAACGGTTTGGACGGATACGGAACGGGGTACTTGCGCGGGATTTTCTACGGAGTCTCGCCGAATGCGACCTTGCCTTTCACGGATTCCTTCTACCTTGACGAAGCGACGGGAAACTTGTTTGTCGACCGAATGTTGGTTGAATTCGATAGCGCCCGGATGTGGAGCGAGATCAGCACCTGGGGTGTTGAGTTGAACTACCTGCGGCGTGCGCATCCAACGGCTCTCGGCATGTTCGAGCTTGGCTTGGGTGTCCGATACTTCAAGTGGGACGAGGACTTTGGGTTCTGGGGTGGAAACAACACCCAACTGGGTGCGGGGGAAATCTACTCTCCGAGCTTCCTCGACGACACGAGCTTCGTCACCAACGCGGACAATAACTTGGTTGGGCCTCAGATCGGGTTGAAGTGGAGTCGCCAGACCGCTCGCTTCTCCATGGAAATCCTTGGGAAATTCACTGCGGCGTACAACGCACAAGCAGTTTCGCTCGACGCAACGCTCGCTAGCAACGGAGCCGCGAACAACATATGGGGTACGAATTCCATCTACGGAGTGACCGCTGGCACTGGGGATGAAGAAGACGCCACCAAGTACGTCGTCTTCGATGCACCTGGAGTGCGCGAGGGTGTCAGTGGATACGACAAAAAGCGCTTCCACGAGTTCACACCTATGCTTGAGGTTGGTGTTAAGTTCAACTTCAGCCTGACGCGAGCCGTGAAACTTTCCGCAGGATGGTCTGGAATTTACGCAGCGAACATCGCTCGACCCGCAGCCATGACGGACTACACGCTCGACAGCGCAAGCAGTGGCGTCATGGGAGTCCTCGCCGAGGGGAACAGAAGCGACGTATTCATGCACGGTTTCACCTTCGGGATCATTCTGAATCGATAAGACAAAGAGCGGGGGCGTCCCAATCCCCCTGGTTTCCCGGACTGAAGAGATTCGGTCCGGGTTTTTTCCATGAAATAAATTTTGGGAAAAAGACGACAAAAGATTGGGAAACGAACTGCAAAACAACCATGCTTGAAAAGCAAAGTCTTGAAGGCACTTGGAGACTCAAATATGAGAATGAAACCTTGGGAAACCTGCCCGCAATGCGGAACGAAAAGAATCGCCGTGTGTCGTTTTTGCGGCACGAAGGGAGACGATTTTCCGGTTGCCAATTTGGATTACCTTATTCCGCGCGCAGAGGAGTCCAACTCCTCCCAGCATGATTCCTGCCAGCATAATAGAGACGCGATTCAATGCCAGGAAGAGCCGGTCGGCTCGGACGTGATCGCGGGTTCGACTTTGGCGGAGTCTTTAGGTCCAGCGTACGCGACAGAAATCCGTATGACGGCAGAAGACGAACAAGGACACGCGAGTACGGGTTCATGCTCCTGTGGCACGAAGCAGACGACCTCGCTCAAGTTGGTCGATCCTCTGGATAAAGATCCGGACATTTCGACGGACGAAGAGCATCCGCTAGCCGTGATGTGCCCCTGTTGCGATGAATTGATTTATCCGAAATATTTAGACACCTGCGCCTATTGTTCGTATCATTTTCCCGACGGAATCCCTGCCTGCACGCAAAGCCACGACGAGTCGGAAGGCTCGACAGCGACGTTTCGAATGATCGTTTTAGCCGTTGCGATTTTGGGAATTCTCGGCGCGATGCTCTTGGTTATGGCTTTATGATGTTTATTGCGTCGCCTCGACGCGTTCAGCTTCCAAGATGCGTTCCATATCGAGTGGGTTCATCTTGAACAACAAACCACGACTCCCCGCGTTGATATAAATGGTTGGCAGATCGAAAATTGTCGCAGCAGCGTAGACTTTCATCTTTCGTCGAGTGCCGAACGGGCTGGTGCCGCCGACGTGGTATCCACTGAATTTGTCGGCATCCTTTGGAGCGCACGGTTTCACGCCTTTGACGCCTAAAATCCGCGCCATTTCTTTCTCCGAAACTTCTTTGTCGCCATGCATGAGAACGACAAAAGGAATCGATGGCGAGCTGTCCGTTTGAAAGATAAGCGTTTTAACGACGGCGTGTTCGTCGACGCCCAACTCTTTTGCAGAGACGCGCGTTCCGCCATGTTCTTCGTATTTGTAACTCATCAACTCGTAGCTCACGCCCGCTTTTTGAAGGACGCGAATCGCATTTGTCATTGGCGCTTTCATCTTTTGATCTCTTTGAGGGACGATTATTTCTAGCTTGCGTTTTGTGGGAAGTGGAAGTCGTCGCAAAAAACGGTTTGGAAGTCGTAGACGTTGTGGAAATCGTCTTTTCCCTCACCTTTCGCGAGACGGATTTTGCCCGCTTCGACCATATTGAAGACAATCTCGCCAAAATCGTCTGTCGTGAAGGCTCCCCACTCGTTGAAGACGACTTTCGCCATATAGCCGAACATCCAGCGTGCCCGCAGGAGGATCGCTTGGCATAATTCCGCGCCCGAAATGTGCATGATGCTATACTCGGGTTCGTCCACGTCTTCCTCGATTTTCGACACTGCCAGACGCGACGGGACGCTCCCCATACCCAACCGGCTGTGCGCAAAATCAAGTGTCTCCAACACATAGTAGTACGCATTGAGCTTGTAGCGTGGATCCTTTTCCACCAGCCCTCGGAGTTGTAGTTTGTCGTACATACAAATCTTCTCCCCAATTTGATTCTGATTCCATGAAATTTCCACGAATCGCCCACCGTTGGAGGATACCCCCCACGGCTTCTCACATTTTTGTGAAAACTCAAATTCCTTTGAGTCTTATAATACTTCGCGTTGAAATTTCCCGTTCCGTCCGCCGTTGGAGCTACGCACCACGGCTCGCAAGCGTCGCGCAAAACGGGAATTTTAAACGACGATGAGTATAGTATAGCAACTTAACGTTTTTCTGCATAGACCAAAAAAACTCAATCTGAGGAGGAAATGTGCCGATTATATCGAATACAGGACATTGTGGCGATAGGACTTTCAAATGAACGTAAAAATTTTACTACTTTTCCCGACATTACTCCTTTGTGCGGCACCGTGGGGAGTCGCGCTGGAGGAACGCTTGGTCGCGTCGGCGGAGCCGGACGTGTCCATTGAAGCAATTCTTGAGGCGGAACTTCCGAGTGACGAAGAGCGTGCCGCGCTCCAAAGCGAGTTGGAAGAGAATCTCAAAATTCTCGAGGCGCACCAGAAAGTCGTCAAGGCTGCCGTGAAATTGACTTCTCCCTCCGTGGTACACATCGAGGCGCAGGTCGCTCTTCCTTCCCTTCGACATGGAGAAGAGCGAAAAGTGGGCGAAACGGGCAGCGGCGTCATTGTTGAACGGAATGGAAATTTCTACGTACTCACCAACAGACACGTTCTGCGCAACTCGCCAAAGGAGCTTATTTTCATCAAATTGCACGATGGGCGCTTTCTTCATCCCGAGACCGTTTGGTTCGATGCGGAGACCGACATTGCCGTGATGAGGATTCGCGCGCCGAGGCTCGTCCCCGCGAAAATCGGAGACAGCAATCAGTTGGAGATAGGGGATTTCGTTATTGCCATCGGCAGTCCCTTTGGTTTGAGCCATTCCGTCACGTATGGTATCGTGAGCGCCAAAGGTCGTCGAGCGTTGGACATTGGCGACTCAAACGTTCATCTTCAGGACTTTATTCAAACCGATGCCGCCGTCAATCCCGGCAACAGTGGCGGACCTCTTTTTAATCTGCGTGGCGAAGTGATCGCGATCAACACCGCAATTGCGAGCCAGAGCGGGAAAAACGAGGGGATTGCGTTTGCGATTCCCATTCGAATGGTGATGTTGGTTGCCGACCAGTTGATCGTGTATGGTCGTGTGCGCCACGGGTATTTGGGTGTCGAGTTGGATAGTTCATTCTCTCCAGAGAAAGCCCGGCTCCTCGGTATGTCTCGCCCGCTGGGGGCGCGCGTCAATGCGATTCATCCGAAATCCCCCGCCGATCTTGCCAATTTTTCGAAGGACGATGTCATTTTGCACTTCAATGGCGAGTTGGTTGAAGACGACAAGCACCTCTACAACCTCGTCAATCTCGCGGAAATTGACAAAGAAATTCCCGTCACGGTGTTGAGAGGTGGGAAGATATACAAAATCCAAATCTTCCTCAAGGAAAAGTGATATCATCATCTCGGGGTGGGGGAGATGAATGCATCATAAAATTCACATAAAGCCTAATAATGTTTAAAAAACAAAGAACATAACGCCGATAGAATGCGTAACAGGTAGTTGTATGTGTTTTTCTGTGAAATACTTGAATCAAGGGGGTTATTTATGAAGTACAAGGCGAAAACAGTGCGTCGTGTACACAGGGGTGGTTTCACGCTGGTGGAACTGTTGGTAGTGATTGCGATTATAGGAATGCTTGTGGGGTTGTTGCTCCCCCGCAGTGCAGCAGGCGCGCGAGGCGGCTCGGGTAATGCAGTGCAGCAACAATCTGAAGAACATGAGTTTGGCTGCACTCAACCACGAGTCGACCACGAAGAAATTGCCGTCCGGTGGGTGGAGTTGGAATTGGTGGGGCGACCCCGACGCGGGATTCGGCGCGGCGCAGCCCGGGGCGTGGACGTTCTCTATTCTCCCCTTTGTTGAGCAAAATGCGCTCTTCGCTATGGGGTCCGATAACGATGTTGAGAGTGTTTCTTCGCCTCAGAAATCCGGGGCAGGGCAATGCGCTCAAACGCCGCTTGCGATCTTTCATTGTCCTTCACGCCGCGCGGCCAAAACCTATCCGCTCTCCACGACCGTTTACAATGCCGATAAGCCGGACAACGGCGCGAAGGGGGACTATGCTGCAAATTGTGGCTCCGCAAATAGCGCTACCGAAAGCTCCAATGGGTTTAGCGATTGGGGAACGGGACGGGGAAAAATCAAAGGGAAAAATTGGACAAAATCCTCCCACAACGGTGTCATTTTCGACTTGAGCGAGATCACGATTGGGGAAATTCGTGACGGAACCTCGAACACCTACCTCCTCGGCGAAAAATATCTCGAGCCGACCATTTATGAGAGCACCTCAAGTTCGGACGACAACGGACTTTATGCGGGCATGGACTCGGACAACGAACGTTCCTGCGGAACCGTCAGTTCGAGCAGATCTGTTACGAACATCTACCTGCCGATGCAGGATCGATTGGGATTCGAGACCGTTTCCTACCGCTTCGGGAGCGCGCACTCGGGGTCGTTTGGCGTGGCGTTGTGCGACGGCTCCGCCCAGCGTGTCTCCTATGCGATTGATGGCGAGATTCATGCCTATCTCGGAATGCGTAACGATGCGCAGCCCGCGAAACTTCCGGATTAAGCCGACAATCGAGCGATTCCGACCGAACATCGAAACGCGTTGCAACGGCTGCGCGTTTCGTTTTTTCTTGAGATGCGCGCTGCGTGAAACTCGAGTGCAGCGGGATTATTCCTCTGCCTCGTCGGAATCCTCGGCGTCAGAATCAACGGCAGCGGGGTCCATCGGCAAGCGACCGTCGGTGCTATAAAGCTCGTCGTGCTGCGATTGAATCACGCGAATGCAAAGGAGTTTTTGATAACGCAGCTCACTTTGCTCGTCGGAGAAGAAGAAGTGCCCCAGGTTCCCCTCAAGCTCCGCCACGTTCGTGAAAACGATAATCTGACCGGGTTTGATTCGGAACTCGGTTCGGAGCGAGTCGAAAAGTTTCTTGGGGCGCGCTGTCGCCATCATCATGGCACCTGCGCCGTATGAATACGTCTGTCGCGGCTCTCCATACTGCAACTCGGGAACTATTTCGACCTTCACGCTGCCGTCGCCTTTCGTTTGGGTTTTGACCGCGAGCACTGCCTGCGCCTTGGTAAAGGATTCTCCTCCAGGGACGCCATTCTCGTTGAAAAGGATCGTCACATGGTTCGTGATTTCGGAAACGTTCACTTCGTTGCGCTGGTTGTTTCGAGCCGCTACGGAGCTTCGCATCACTTTCGGCGTGGAGGGAATATCCTCCAAACGGATGGTCGTTATTCCGCTCTCTGCCTTTTCGTCCATCCGCGCGTTAAGGAGGCGCAGAAGGGAGAGAGGAAGTTGGTTTCCTATCACGCCGACGCGAAAACCATTGCTATAAAGGTTGCGACGCAATCGTGGCGCGACGGCTTGCTCGTCCACATCCTCCCAAAGAGTTTCGTTCAGTTCCGGGCAGCCATACGGGCAGCGAACGAAAAATATATCGAGCGTCACGGTGTTGGGATCGTTATTGCGGTGCGGCGTGAGAAAGTCGCTTTCGCGAAGCGGTGCGTTCGTCGGCGTCGCCCAATAAGGGGACAAAACACCGCATCCAGAGAGTGTCCACAATGCGAGAACACAAAGGAAAACGCTGAGCCGTCGTTGAAACGTCGTCGAATGCGCCATTATTACACTCTATACTCGTCCTCCTTGAAAATTCCGCTCTTGTGTGACATTTTACGCGACGTTTTGCGAGCTGTGGTGCGTAGCTCCAACGACCGACGGAGTCGGAAATTCCAATGAGATATATTATAAAACTATTATTTATTAACCCCAAAACACCGATGAAAAAAACAACACTGGTCAGAGTTTAGCGTTTTTGTGGATTTGTGTCAATTGGAATTTGCTGTTTATGTGGCTTTTCTCTCACGTTTTGAAAAATTTCATTTCAAATAAGGAGAAAACCTGGCGAAAAAAGACGATGGGAGGGAAAAATGAGCTCCGATAACGAACAAGATCAACCTTCAGAGCAAAACGCGCAGGGGGTGGGACGTTGCCGCCATTGCGGCTATCCCGTGGCGGAGGACGCGCCGCAGTGTGTCCATTGCGGATCACTAACGCCATTCCCCCCGGAAACGCCGCCGGACGAATGGGCGGAAGCACGGCTCCTCGCCTCCATACTTTGGAAGGTGCTGGCGGTTGTTGTGGTCGTTGCATTCATCGCGACAATCTTCTTCCCAGGGTGTCGTTAGAACGATTCTGCCACGTGTCGCGAGGGCTTACGAAGAAAACCGGGAATCTCTTTGCTGCACTTTCCCCAGTTTTTCAAATGGCGAGTCCTATACTCATCGTCGTTTAAAATTCCCGTTTTGCGCGACGCTTTGCGAGCCGTGGTGCGTAGCTCCGACGGCGGACTGAACGGGAAATTTCAACGTGAAGTATTATAAAAATCTCAAACCCTATTTTTCCAGCGACCAAATCGTGTTTGTTTGGCTGCGACGGGCGGCGATTCGGGTCGTCCCAAGGCGAACGCGAAGCTGGCAATTCCGGCGCCTGTAAGATTCTGCGTCGTTATCGTCGCGCAAGCCTTGCAACTTTCCCATTTGCGTACTGCTTGACGTCCAAGTCCGCAAACTTCTTTCAAATCTTTGAACATTTCTTCAATACTGAATCGACGACTATTTTCGCTCAAAATTTCTAACGCCGTCGCGGTCAAATTCGTCGAAACAAAAACGGACCAGTCTCCCGCCTTGTCCCTTTTCACGAATCGACTCGCAACCAAGCGAACCAGGCGTCCGGGCGCAATTCTACTTGTCGCAATCGTTGTCTTGAAATCAACGCATTTCAAGCCTCCGTAGAAAATGAAGTCTTCCCAAAACGTTTCTTCGTCGCGTTTTTCGAGCCAATCTTTTAGCTTGGACTCCTTCTCGTACAAAATTCCCGCAAAAGTCACGGTGACTTTTTGACGATATGTACCACACTTTGCGAATGGAGTCAAGGCTGGAAGATGGAAAATTATTGATTATCGGAAAAAATGAACGAATTGCGTTGCGAACACAAAAAGCGAACGAAAAATGGTTGGCGGACAGAATCAAAACAATTTTTAAGCGTGGGAATCAGACCGTATTGGCGAGCCAAGAAATAGGCTTTATCGTGGGTGTGTGGCACGTTTGACTGCGGCACAAAAAGAGAGATTATCGACTCAGTTGGACGAAATTTTGTGCCTAGACGCGAGCGAAAACGAGGTTTTTTACTTCGGCGATGGCTGGCATACGCGACACAACAGCCTTCCGGCGTACGGCTAAATTCGTCGGGGCGAGAAGCGAGAACTAAAATCGAATTGTTCGCGCCCGCATATCAATATTAATGGCGTCATAAATATCGCCACGCTGGCAACTTGCGTTACATTTCCCGCGATGATAAAGCTTTTCAAAAAGTTGATTTCGCGTCACGGACCGAAAATAATCATTCACACATCCGTAGATAACACAAAACTTTATTTTCCAACTCTTGCGCGATTCTAAATCGAAACCAACGTTTGTATCTGTTTTTTGTCTGCGTATTCACCAAACCTCAATCCGATCGAGCGATTATGGCGATATTTCTCTGAATTATACTCGTTCTCCTTTAAAATTCCCGTTTTACGAGACGCTTTGCGAGCCGTGGTGCGTAGCTCCAACGGCGGACGGTATCGGAAATTTCAACGAGAAGTATTATAAAGATTTTTTAAGGGAGTGCTGAAACTTTTTTCGACACTGAAAACGGATTTAACGGACACTCAATGGGAATTGATTGAGCGGATTTTTCATACCAATATGGGCAAAAATTTCGTAAAACACAGCAAGCGAGATTTGGTCAACGCGGCACTTTACCCGTAAAAAAGGGGGAGTCAGTGGAGGATGTTGCCGAACGATTTTTCGAATTATGTAACGGACTGTCGTTTTATCGTCGGGTAGCAAAGTCGCGAGAATGGGAGGAGACGATGGCGTTGCTGGTCGAAAAACACGTGTTAAAGCGGGGTCAAATCCCACACCAACCTACGTGATTATCGACTCGCAGCGCACGAAAACCACCTCGGCTTCCGAGAATCGTGGCTACGATGGTGGGAAAAAAATCAAGGGCAGGAAACGACATATCGTAGTGGACACCCTCGGTTGTTTGCTTGCGATAACGATTCATGTTGCGAATATCCGCGGCAAAAAATCAGAAATATTGTCCGCAAGGGGGGCTACAGATATCTTTCCATTCAACGTTTTTGTGGCGAATGTGTGCGTGGATTTCAAAAGTGGAGCAGATGTTTTCGAACGAATCAAGCCCAAATTTCAAGTTTTGCCCTTGCGCTGGCGAGTTGAGCGAACGTTTGGCTGGGCGAATCGTTCACGTAGTTTGCCAAGGATTGCGAAATCAAAATATCCCGTGCGGAAACATGTTTTGCATTTTGCACTTACGCACGTTGCTCCGACGTCACTGATTCGGGCTGCCAGACAATTTTGCCTCAAAAATCGCTAGAATTTTCCGAAAAATTGGGGAAAAATCCCCCCCCTCCCTGCGTTTTCCCTTGACAGCCCTTTTTGTTGCTGTATAATGAAGACTGCAAGTTGGAATTTCGGCTACTTAACAAATTTTCAGCAGAACGTTTCTGCTATTATTGGTCGAACCTGTATTCGCTGAAGGCGGGTTCTATAATACTTCTCGTTGAAATTTCCGTTTCCGTCCGCCGTCGGAGCTTCGCACCACGGCTCGCAAAACGTCGCACAGGACGGGAATTTTAAAGGACGATGAGTATAAAAAGTGAAGATAAACAACGTTTTGGACAGAAAATGGATACGAAATCAGAACTGCCTATATTTGTTAAAGAACTGTTACAAAAAATTGAAGATGCACCAAACTTTAAAGAATATTATAACATAATAACTGAATGTAAACAAAATAATAAATCTTTTGAAAAAATAAATGCAAGTTTATATAAAACAGGAAACTATTACCTTGTGTTAGGCTTAGAAAGCGATATTGATTTTTATAAAGAACTTTTTACCGAATTGAAAAAAAATAATATCGGTCTTGCGCCGCAGTTTGTTACTGCTGCTAAAAATAAAGAAGGATTTTCCGCAACATTATTAAAAGTAGATGGAGCTTCTGAAGGTAATTTGATAAATTTTTCAGAAGGATACCATTTGCTGAGCGATCATGCTAAAAAACAAGCCTTTCAAGATATCCGGAGATTACTTAAATCAGGCTTGATAAATGAAGATCTGACAAATATAAAATATTTGAAAATAACGCCTGATGCAAATCATCGTATTGTTTCACTCGACTGGGAAAATACTCAGACACTAAATGAAGACGAACGAGCACCATTTTTAAACGAAATGCACAAACTAATTTTCAAAAATTAAATAAGTACATGCTAGCAATTTTTTTCTTTAGGAACCTTAATATATAGAAAGGTGGGTTCTATGAAACTTTGCTGTATTCCTCAAATTCTCTATATGGCGTTCAAATTAATTCAATTGAAGGATTTTTGCAATCTTTAAGGACTTCAAATATTAAAGAACAAAAAAATTTGTTTATTGGTTGGCAAAGACGCCAAAAA
Organism: Planctomycetia bacterium; assembly: GCA_030527105.1. Taxonomy (GTDB): domain Bacteria; phylum Planctomycetota; class Planctomycetia; order Pirellulales; family Thermoguttaceae; genus RGIG3701. The sequence goes on along the minus strand of JAUNBK010000025.1, from coordinate 10,785 downwards.
AGCTGGGACAGAATTTAAAAAGGCAGGTACTTTTGATGGCATTCATTTAAATTGGAAAGGCAAGACTTTTTTACGAGATTCTAATGGCGTGGATCGAACAAATGTCGTTTTCGGCGTCGGAAGAGTTTCGGCACTCCCTAGAAAATCAGAAATATATCAATTATAGAGAACTTTTTTTCTTGAAAAATCGCCATAAACGCACGATCGGATTGAGGTTCGGTGAATACGCGGGCACAAAACATCGGAATGATAAACTTCTGCATTATCTACAAATGCGTGATGATTATTTCTGATCCGCGAAGCGAAATCAACTTTTTGAAAAGCTCTATCGTTGCGGGAAATGTAACGCAAGTTACCAGTATGTCGATATTTATGATACCATTAATATCGATATGCTGGCGCGAACAATTCGATTTTAGTTCCCGCCCCCGCCGAATCCAGCCGTACACCGGAACGCTGTTGTGTCGCGGACGGCAGCCATCGCCGAAGAAAAACTTCGTTTTCGCCCGCATTTAGACACAAATTTTCGTCCATCATCAGAGCCTCCGCCACGTCGTAGACAGTCCGAGCGCTCTCGAGCAGAAAAACGGCTTTGATTCTGTCCGCCAACCATTTTTCCTTCGCTTTTTTGTGCGCGTGGCGCAATTCGTTCAAATTTTATTCTGATAATCAATAATTTCCATCTTCCAGCCTTGACTCCATTCACCAAGTGTGGTACACTGATCTTATCGTCAAAAAGTCACTGTGACTTTTGCGGGAATTTTGTGGGAGAGTCAGTATATATCAGTGTGCCTTGAATTGCGCTGCTCGTTTGCTTTTTTTGCTTTTCAAAAAACCAGGGAAAGTGCAGTTTCTTTACCAAGGAGCGAAAAATGTCGATGAAAAAAACTTATCAAGCGCAAAAATTCTCCGAAGCGCAGCAACTCATCGTGAAGGGGTTGAGAATTTGGCGCCAAAACGACCCGGAAAACGACCGTGCCGCCTTTGGTTTTTTCTCTCGCGCGGCAGAACTCAACGACGCTGTTGGGCAATATATGCTTGGCGTCTGCTACGACACAGGGCGCGGCACGATGGAGAACATTCACGAAGCGTGTCGTTGGTATGCTCTCGCAAGCGAGCAGGGACTTCGCGAGGCGACGTACAATTTGGGCGTCTGCTCCTTTTATGGAGAGGGAACTGCGCAAGATTTCATGCGTGCTGCTGATTTGTTTTGCGAGGCGGCAGGGAAAGGACTTCTCGAGGCGACGTACAACTACGCGCTCTGTTTCGAATTTGGTCTTGGCGTCGACGAAAGCGAGCGACTATCTCAATCGTTGTACACATCAATTGCCAATGAGTATGAACCCGCAATGTCGCGCGTGCGCGATTCGTCTTGGGGAACCGCGATCACTCTGATGACCATCGGCTCGCTCTTGATTCATATGAGTGGCGTCGGCGATTTGATCCGCACCACAAACCAGCCATCATTTTCTCTCTTCTGGGCGGGGATTGGCGCTGTACTACTTTGGGGAGGCTTGCAAACTTTGGGGGGTCTCCTATGGCATTCGTATCGTTCCGCGTTCAAAATAAAAGACGATCCCTCACTCCTTCTGGCAAAAAGACTCAATAATGTCTCCGATTTAGACTTTTTCGCCGCAACGACAACCGACGCAGACAATCCCGCAAAATGGACGTGGCTTGTCGCCTCGCCCGACGCAACGAAGCGCGAGTTTTTATCCGCTCTGCCAGACACTCCATTTGGGATTGATTTCTCCGATACAAAAGTGGACGACAACATGCTGATGTGTCTGTGTGGGAACACCAACCTGCGCGCGGTTTCTCTCCTCAACTGCGGGCGAGTGAGTCGCAAAGGAATTGCACTTCTTGCAACTTGTCCAGAACTTCGCTCACTCGTTCTTGGCTCCAAACCCAAAACCACAATACTCTATCCGCTCCCCATTCTGCCAAAGTACAGATACGCGACCGACGAATGGCTGCGTATCATCGCCGGTATGAAACAGTTGGAGAATCTGCAACTTATCGGCTGCTCTGAAATCACAAACGAGGGGGTCGCACAACTCGAGGCGCTCGAACAACTCCAGATGTTGGGACTCACGGGATGCGACAAGGTCGACGATGAGGGACTTCGATGTTTGAGGGGTATGGTTCGGCTCCAAAACCTCGAGCTTGGATCGAAAAACTTTCACGGCACAGCCCTTTCTCACCTGAGAGATGCAGTTCAACTCCAAAGTCTCACGCTTTTCAATCCGTCCAGGATGGATGATCGTGCATTTCTCGAGCTGGCTGAACTCCCACTATTCCGCAATCTACTTCTGGACACCTGCTACCGCATGAGCCCGCGACAGGTGGCGCGAGTGAAAAAGCTGCTCCCTTATTGCGAGGTAAGTTCCGGTCCTCTCACGGGATACTTTCTGCGGCAGCGTTTGTACTATTCCGTCCTCATCGCGGTTATTGTTCTCGTCATTTTTCTCATCATTTCAGCCTAACTAAAGAGGATCAACAAGAAAAACGACCAGCCAACGAGAATCCCGCGCCGGCTGATCGTCCACGATAAGCTGCCTAAATGGGGTCAAACGACTCCGAAAATCAGACCTTTTTAACCAAAATGGAAACGTTCTGCCCTCCGAACCCAAAGCTGTTCGTGATACAGCAGTTGCACTCGACCTCTCGACAAACGTTCGGCACATAGTCCAAATCACAGAGCGGGTCGGGATTCTCGTAATTGATCGTCGGAGGAACAACGCCGTCGCGCATCGCCAAGAGGCAATACATCATCTCGCTTGCGCCCGCTGCCGCAATCATGTGCCCAATCATACTCTTCGTGCTCGAGACGGGGATTTTGTACGCTCTCTCGCCAAAGACCTTCTTGATCGCAAGGGTCTCGACTTTGTCGTTCACGCTGGTGCTCGTTCCGTGCGCGTTGATGTAGTCGATCTCGTCGATGTTGCACTCCGCATCGCGCAGCGCCATCTCAAGACACGAAATCGCACCACGCCCGTCGGGATGCGTGTCCGTGATTCGGAACGCATCGGCGGTGGAACCATACCCCGCCACCTCGCCGTAGATTTTCGCACCACGCTTTTTCGCGTGTTCGTACTCCTCCAAGACGCACATGACGGAACCCTCGCCCAAAACGAACCCATCTCGAAGACGATCAAACGGTCGACTGGCGGCTTTTGGATTCTCGTTGTTCGTGCTCAACGCAGTGAGCAAATTGAAGCCCATGACGCCCATGGGATGAATCATGCTATGCGCGCCGCCAGAGAGCATGAGGTCGCACTCCCCACGACGAATGATCTCGGTCGCCTCTCCAATCGCTTGGACACTCGCGGCACAGGCGGTGAGACAATTCGAATTTGGTCCCTGCGCGTTAAACATAGCGGCAAGGTGCGCAGCCGGCATGTTCGGCTCCTGCTCCAACTCCGCCTCCTGATTGAAATCCCGCAATCCGTCGCGAATAAAACCAAGCGTGCTAAATTCGACGCCCTGAGCAACGCCGTCCTTGATACCGGCAACCATCATTCTCGCGAAACGTCCGAAATCCTGCTGTCCCTCACCACCCCCGGTGTAAACACCAAAACGAAGCGGATCGAACGAGATGTCCATGATCCCAGAATCTTTGACGGCTTGTTTTCCTGCCCCGATGGCGAATTGAGTATGCAAGCCCTGATTCACCCATCGCGCGGGGTCTTCCCCCTCGTGAGACAAATCCCAATTTTTCACTTCCGCAGCGATTTTGGTGGGAAAACTGGAGGCGTCAAATCTCGTTATATAATCCACGGCGGACTCTCCAGCCAAAAGCCGCTTCCACACCAGATCAACGTTGGCACCCAAAGGCGTTACACACCCAAGACCAGTAACCACAACACGACGTTTCATGACGTTTTCCTCCAAAAAATGTGAATTCCCACCGCAATACGCGCAGTTACAACACAAACAATGTCATACTCATCGTACTTAAATCCGGTTTTCACGAAATTCGTGATCCGTTGTGCGTAGCTCCAACGGCGGACTAAAACCGGAGATTTCGACGAGAAGTACCATAAATTATAAGTTCTTAAAGCAATCCGGCTCCGTGATCGGGGTCACCCCATCCTCCTCCTTTCCCACCTCGTAAACGTGGAAAGAATGGAAGAGATGTCTGTAGTCCTCGGGAGAAAAAAGCTCCTTGTCAGCAAACATTCCATCAAGATGAGCGAACATCATCTCAAATTCTGCATGTAAAACGTCCCCCTTGTAACTCGTCGCGGAAATAGACGCACCGCCCGAATTGATGTTCTCAATTTGGACAGAATAAGTAAGCGTTTCGCCTGGATACGCCTCGCAATAAAAAACTGCTTTAACAATTTTCGCCAAGACAACCTTCTCACGGCACTGATTGTACTCACTAATAAGAAGCCCACCAGCCTGCGCGACCCCCTCGACAACAAGAGAATGCGGCATCACAGGAAAATGCAAAAAGTGGTCGTGCAAATGCTCCTCCGCCAACGAAATACATTTGACGGCAGTCGCCCTCTTTCCACGAACAAACTCAGTGTAACGATCGATCCAATACCAACGCATAGTCTTTTCCCAACAACTCCCAATCAGAGAAAAGCGGCAGCCAAACACACGACCGCCGCTCATGAAGACCGAATAATGCTACTGCAACTTGTACTCCACAAAACGACACATGTCGGCAACCGTCATATGGCGCGGGAATTCCTGCACGACAGGGTTCTTTTCAAATTCGGACAGGTCGATAAACGGGAGACGCTCACGCAACTCGGCAAGCCCTTGCTCGTTGACTCGGTTGTTCAGGACAAACTCCGCACTGGAGAGGATGTCTTCCGGGAAAAGCTCGCCACGCTCAACCTTAATGTTAAACGCCTTTTCAAGTCGGAAAACAATATCGAGAAAGTCAATCGACTCCGCTCCTAAATCTCCAACCAATGTTGCATCCTCGGTGACTTCCTCTTCATCAACACCCAGAGCATCCACCAGAGTTGTCTGAACTTTTTCAAAAATATCAGGATTGATACTTGCACCCATTCTTTGTTCTCCAAATGAAAAAACGAAAAACAGCCGACAGAATGAACCATCAGCGAACATAGTAAACTTTTATAATGCCCCACTTCTGAATTTCCGACCTCGTGCCACCGCTTGAGTTACGCACCACGGTTCGCACGCTTTGGTAAAACGGAAACTCATTCGAGGACTAATATCATTTTATTCGGGCACGCTTTGCGAGTCAATTGGCGATTCAAACTCGTGTCGAATCACACTCTCGTAGCAACGACGCAACTCCTTCACAACGTCCGCATCCTTCCAAGCCATACCAGGGAAAACGTCGCTCACGTTATGGTGCGAAAGCGTCAACTTCGCGGAAAGGGCAGGCAAATCGCCCAAGAATCCCTCGGCTTTCACCTTCGTTTCCTTCGGTTTTCGCCCCAAAATTGTGATTTTGAGCGTTAAAGTCTCACCAGGCTGGACGAAATGATTGTATTTGACATTCCGCGCCTCTTTGAGCGAAATGATGCTGTCTGCGAAATCATCCGTCAAACGAATGAGCCATGCCGCACTCTGCGTCATTGCTTCAAGCATCAAAACACCAGGCATCACGGCAAAGCCCGGGAAATGATCCGCGAGATACTCTTCCGCAATCGAAAGGTTTTTCGTCGTCGTGATCGACTCGCCCAATTTCAACTCAGTGATTTTATCAATCAGTATAAAACGCATGACGCCCTGTATATTCTTCTCGCACCCAAAGTCCGCTTAAAGCGAAAGCACCGTAATTCCTCAATTCCGCCAAGTATACCCGAAAACAGGAAATTTTCAAGCGCCCTGCCCTAAAAAAACTCAAATTTTATATCGTTCAGTCGGTTTTTCCTCTCAAACTTCTTTAGTTTAAAGCCGCCTTTCGGGAAAATTTACGGAATCTATACTCATCGTACTTTAAATTCCCGTTTTACGCGACGCTTTGCGAGCCGTAGCGAGCGACTCAAACGCCGGACAAAACCGATTTAAATGAGAAGTTGTATCGTTTCAATGTGGTGTTGAACCGCCCTCATCGTCCAAAACATCCCTTTGAGGCGGACGATGCGACCGCTCCAATACCTTAATTTCATCCATACTCACGAGTTTTCGCACGTGGTCTTCCGTCTCGATATAGACTTGACGCGCAAGAATCTCGTGTCCAACAACGCGCGCAACCACGCCGTCGTGAAGCACTCGCGCACCGAGGGCTGGCAGACCTTCCATAAACTCCTCGTATACCGGATACTCATAACGCAAGCAACACTTCAACCGTCCGCAGCGACCGGATATCTTCGAGGGATCCAACGTCGCCTTCTGAACCTTCGCCATCTTCATCGAAACGGGCGGCATAATCGTAAGGTACGTATTGCAACACACTTCCTTGCCGCAGTCGCCATAGTCGGCGAGGATTTTCGCTTCATCGCGCACACCGATTTGTCGCATTTCGATTCGGGTTTGGAACTCGGTCGCCAACACTTTGACCAACTCGCGGAAATCGATGCGTCCCTCCGCCAAATAATAGACGACAATTCTCTCCCCGCCGAAAATATGCTCCACATCGACCAGGTGCATTTGAAGCCCCAGCGCCGCAATGCACCTCAGGCACGTTTGGAACTCCTCCGTCTCGTGAAAATGAATCCGATTGAACTCATTCGCGTCGTCGCCCGTCATGAGCCTCACGACAACGCCCCTCGAAACGGCAACGGGATAATCGTTGAAGTTTTCATCCGTGACGTCCCTCAAGACCTGCCCGATCTCCAACCCGCGTTCGGAACGGACGACAAGATACTCTCCACGCGCGACGTCTTGGCGAGGGGACGCCCAATTGAAGATGCCTTGAATGCGCATCGTTCCGTATCTTACCAAATAATCCGCCATTTTTCCCTCACGATATCAGCGCGTATTGTACCTTGCGAGGCTCACTCGAAGTCTTTTGTCCACGTCCGCCTTCTTGAGCGCCTGGCGCTTGTCGTGTTTTTGCTTTCCTTGGCAAATTCCGAGGAGAACCTTCGCGAAATTTTTTTGGAAATAAACCCGCAGAGGAATGAGCGTGAGTCCTTTCGCCGCCGTTTTTACGAGGCACCTTTTAATTTCCGAGCGGTGGAGCAACAATTTTCTCGGACGCTTGGGTTGATGATTCAATCGATTCGCCTCGAGATACTCCTGAATGTCGCAGCCGAGGAGCCAGATTTCGCCATTTTTCTCTTTCGCATACGCCTCAGCAATAGAGCACCGTCCCTCGCGCAGGCTTTTCACTTCGCTTCCCGCAAGGACAATACCACACTCGAGCGTGTCCAGAATCTCATAATCATGGCGCGCTTTTCGATTCTCGCAAACGATTTTAACCCCGTCGTCAGATTTTGGGGCTTTCTTTTTTTTCGATTTAGCCGTGGTACAAGTCCTTTCTTTCTGCTAGTCCACATTCCAAACAACCCACTCCATTTTAGCATAAAATCCTAATATTGCAAGAGGTCTGAAACGGAAACTACAAAAAATTTCGAATCAGCATGAAATCCAATGCGATTCCCAACAACGCGTGCGACCACCAACCAAAAAACAAAGAGCGCGTGCGATAAACCCAAAAGCCCCAGAAGAGTCCGCCTAAAACGGCCCCGAGGACTTCGGGGAATGCGTGCCCAAAATGGGCGACAGTCGACATTGCCGTGCCGATCAAAATCGCATTGTAGCTCCCCAAGGACGAATCCAAACCGAGTTGAAGAAATCCTCGAAAGAAGAATTCCCAACTAAAATAGTAGACGAAAAAATACAGGGCAAAATAGAGTGCCATAAATGTTTTTCCGTCGCCAATCGTTCGCTCACCACCAAGGATCCAAGGAGAATAAGGGTACGTGGTGAGCATACTCGCCAATGCGCCGGAGAAATATCCCACAAGGATGAAAACCGGGGACATCGCCAAGGACATGAGAAGTGTCAAACGAACGACGCCAAAACCAAGACCGTAGTCGGCGATTCGCTCCCGAAAAACGAATCGTATGATGCCCATGGGAATCAGGCAGAAGAAAAGGAGCGCGCCCCAAATCTTTTGCGACGAGAGGATCATCATCTTAACACGTTCCCCGAAAGATAAGTCGGGCGAGAATCCCACAGGCGCGACGTAGGCAACCTCCCCCGTCGGCGACGCTTCAAGAAGCCGAGGCGCCTTGGGTATGTAGCTCCACAACGCCACAGCGACGACCGCGTATAACAAAATCAACGCACTTCGGCGTCTCTCAGGAGCCAAAAAACCGTACAAATAACGCCAGAAAGCCCATCTCTCTTGAAAAAAGGGGTCCCCTCGGAAGGGACTGTTTTGTGGTTGCCGCTGTTCCATGATGTTGAAAATTCATCCTCCTTTATACTGGCGCTATCTATACTGGCGCTCAAATGGTTTTGAGTTTTCACCAAACCTCTGAAGCCGTGGTACGCAAGCTCTAACGGCAGACGGAAGCGAAAGTTTCAATGCGATACTAATCCGTTTTATGGAGCCGTCACGGGTCTCCCATCATTGCGCGCCGCCAGGCACATCCATGTGATATTATTGATCGAATAGGAAATTCTTTTCACCGAGCCGTCGCACATTGCCATACCGACCCCAGACGCGTGCGCGCTCCCAAAACGATAAGAGCTAGGTTCGAACCCTGGTCGATCCGCCATAGGAAGGCGCGAAGTGCTGTTATTGCTCAGCGTTCCTGCCGAGCGCTGGTTGTCGTAATCGTGCCCCGCATAAAGACCATTGTCGTCCGTGGAGGAGGAAGTCTCATAGATATTCGGGTCCAAATATTTTTCCCCCACGAAAAACGTGTTGGAGGCGCCGTCTTCAATCGCACTCGTAGGAAGCTCGCTTGCGTAGAAGACCGAGCCAGTCGCGTCGGATTGCGTCCAGGAATACGATTTGACCTTGTCGCGCATCGTAGTCCAACCCGTGTTCTCGGTTCCCACTTCTGTCCTGGGATTCTCGGAGCTAGAACCCCAATTCCCGGCATAGTCCGACTTTGCGCCAGTACTCAGTCCGTTGCAATTTTGCACGGAGGTGCTAATCGTATAATTTTTAGCCGTTCGACGAGAAGGGCAATTGAAAAGAGGCAACGGCGTCTGTGCGACCGTGAGACAATTGCTTTTCTGCGTTGCCGAGATATTTTCTTTGTCTCCGTCGGCACACTTCATATAAAGCGCTTCTTGCTCGACAAACGGCAAAATGGAGTACGTCCACGCCCCGGGCTGGCTGCACCCCAAACCACAATCGGCATCGCCATAAAATTGGTAGTACCAGCCACCGGAGGGCAAAAATCCCATTTCCGCCTCGTGAGATTGCGCCGCAATGCTCATATTTTTGAGGTTATTGTTGCACTGGGTCTGCCGTGCCGCCTCACGCGCCTGTTGGACAGCGGGGAGCAACAGCCCCACCAACATGCCAATAATCGCGATAACCACCAGCAGTTCCACGAGCGTGAATCCTGCGTGCCGCGACACTTTTGCCAAAAGGACGTGTCTCATAAAAGTCTCTCCCCATCCGAGAAATTCCAAAATCCCCCTATTGTCACCATAGTGCCATTCTAATCCAAATACGGCGCAAAGTCAAGTATTCTCTCACGAAATTTTCCCAAAAAAGCGAAAAAAGTCGAAAGAGCATCACTCCCACGCAAAAAGAGGAACGGTTATTTGGAGCGCAGCTTGGCGCGCCCAATTGATTTCCGCGCCCAAAAAATCGACGCCAGAAAGTATGGCGTCGCGCACTTGGGCGTCCGTCTCCACAAAGCGCCCAACGAGCTTTTGGGTCCCCAGGACTTTGCGCGCGTCGTAGGTATCCAAGTCGTTTGGATAGAGCATTACGCCGTCCGACTCGCACAAAAGCGCAATGTCGACTCGTTGGCGAACGACAAAAAGAACGCGACGCGATGCCGATAAATCGTTGGCGCAAAGTTGATTCAAAACCGATCGCAGCGCTCGCCCAAACGCAATCCAATCGGCATCCTTCTCCCCAGAACGAAGCTCGAAAATGTCGATTCCGTTGAGTGCCATCTGCGTCGTTTTATTCACAAAGTCCTCGCGATTTCCCATGGCAGACACGGGGGCGTATCGCCTCGCGTGAGAAAGCGCGTCGCGTTGCGAAATTTCGCGCGAAAATCGCGAAAAAACAAGACGCTCTATCGTGTAGGAATCGTAGCGCAAGTGTTCAAAAACCCGAGCCAAATCCGGGCGCGAGATTTTCGAAAACTCCTCCAAGCTGCGCAACGATTCTTGAAGTCGAGAAAAATTCGCACCCAACACGGCTTCGATATTCGCGCGTCGAAATTCCGTCTCGTTCGACACGGTCGTTCCGACGTCACGCCGTGTTTCTCGCAGCGCAAGGCGCTCGTCAAGAGGAAAAAGAATCGTCGTTTGCACCAATTGATGACGCAAATTCTTGAGCAACTCCGTGAGAAACGCGTCGTCGCACACGAAACGAACGTAGTCCTCAATCACGCGTAGCGCTTCGCGTGCCCGATTGGCGGACGCGTCGATCACTCGAAAACACGCAGCGCCATTCAACTCAGAATCTTTCTCAATCTCTTCCACGGCACGCCTCCAATTTTTTGAAAGCCCAAATTCTTTTGAGCGCCAGTACAAAAAAAGAGCGTTCGAAAAACAAACGCTCTTAAACCAAATTCGTTGCTAAAGTGGGCGCTACTGAGCGGGGGCGGTTTCTGGCGCAGGAGCGGGAGTTGTTTCTGGCGCGGGGGCGGCTGCCGCTGCAGGCGATGCCTCAGGCGCAGGAGCCCCTGCTTCAGC
>JAUNBK010000132.1 GCA_030527105.1 Planctomycetia bacterium | reverse complement strand
TGAGGGGCGACCGCCGGGGCGTTCTAATGAAACCGAAGGGCGATTGCTGGGGCGATCCGAGGAAATCGAAGGACGAGACGTTGTGGGACGACTCATCGAAGGACGCGAGGCGCTCGAAGGACGGGACGTTGTGGGACGACTCATTGAGGGACGCGAGACACCAGAGGGACGCGGTGGTCCAGAGGTGCTGCGCGGGGGACCGCTACGATCCGCATATGCAAATCCCTCCACAAGGAGTAGCGGAATCGCTATCAAAATCATTCCTACCCAAAATCGTGCTTGTCGGCTCTTATTCATAATCTCACCTGTCTTCTTATAGAGGAAGTGTTATACCTGTTTCAAATTTACTCATGGCACATCATAGCACATTATCAAAACACATTATTTACGAAAGTGCTATATTTACGAATACGCAACAAAACAACTTCGAGTTTGCGAAAAATGCTCACAGGGAGACAAAAACTTGCAAACATTCTGGGACTCAAATGAATTTATATTCATCGTGCTTTCAACTTCCGTTTACACGACGCTTTGCGAGCCGTGGTGCGTAGCTCCAATGGCGGACGGCACCGGAAATTTCAACATGAAGTATTAAAATCGTTCTCCATTAAAATTCCCGTTTACACGACGCTTTGCGAGCCGTGGTGCGTAGCTCCAATGGCGGACGGCACCGGAAATTTCAACATGAAGTATTAAAATCGTTCTCCATTAAAATTCCCGTTTACACGACGCTTTGCGAGCCGTGGTGCGTAGCTCCAACGGCGGACGGCACCGGAAATTTCAACATGAAGTATTAAAAATCCTCGTTTATGTTAGTATATCACATATGGAGAGAAAATAAAAGGTTCCCACCCTCGAAAAAAAGAGAAATTTTACGAGAAACACCAAATTTCTTCCTCCCACCTCTGGTAAAATTGGGAAGATGTGGTATAATTGTGCGGGTTGGGTATATTCATCGTGCTGATACTCGTTCGCCTTTAAAATTCCTGTTTTATGCGACGTTTTGCGTGCCGTGGTGCGTAGCTCCAACGACGGACGGAACCGAAAATTTCAACGCGAAGTATAAAAAATGTTCGAGTGAATGAGATGGGATTCAAAACGTGAAAATAATCAAATTTCTCCATGCCGCCGATTTTCGTCTTCACGCTCCCGTGACGTGTTTCCCCTCCGTGCGTGCAGATTCGATAGACGACTTATTCCCCGCACGAGAACATTCCGCTTGGTCTTCGACATTCTATACGCACGTGCCAGATGATATTATGGAGGAGTTCAACCTGGCGCAATGGCGCAGCGCGAAGCGGGTTTTCGATATCGCGATTCAAGAGCGCGTCGATTTTGTGTTTCTGACGGGCGATGTTCTTGATCCAAAATACACTGGCGCGCGTGGCATCGTTTTTCTTGCCGAGCAATTCCGACGCTTGGAGGCAGAAGGAATCCCCGTTTATTGGCGGACGGAACACTCGTTCGAGGGATGGGTTCTCCCCGACTTCAAATTTTCAAAAAATGTTTTTCAGATACCAAATTCCGGGACGTACATTCGAATATTTAAGCCACAGAATTCGAAAAAGAACCTCTTTATCGTCAGTTGGAGCGAGGGGGAGCCGGACTTTTCGCGCTTCGATTTTTCGAAACTTCCGCAGCAAAAACTCCCACACTTTCAAACGATTTGTATTCAGCCCGACACGCCCCGCCAGCCGGGCGAAATGGTCGTGAGGGAGAACGACGGTTTTTCGTGTTGCTATCGAACGATCTCCGGCAGAACGCAACGCAACACCTCGAAGCGCGAAGTGAGCGCGCGCGGGGGAGATTCTCAAAAAAAGGAGGTGCGAGCGGATGTCGTGACGCACACCCCCGGTGCGATTCAGCGAGTTTCGCCCGACGAAATGAGCGTTGGAGGGGAGAAACCCGGCGGCGTTTCGATCGTGAAATTGGATTTGGAGGGAGAGGAGCCAATCTCGATCGATTTTCACCCAACGGAGACCGTGGCGTGGCGCCGAGTTTTCGCGCAAATTCCCTCGGAAGTTTCCGAAATGCGCCAACTTGTCGAGTGGCTCAAAGAGCGCCAACGACTAGAGAGCGAAAAAGATTCCGTCGCGCTTGGTCTTTGCGACTCCTCGCGTCTCCTTCTCCTTTTTTGGGTGCTAAAAAGCGACAATCGCGCAATGCAAGATATTCTGCGTGAAATCTTTTTAGAGAATCTGGAGCCGGACATTTATCAAGAAGAACGCGTCTCGGAAATCATTTTAAACGCTCTTCGAAAGGAAAACTTGAGCGCAATATCCGCAAAAAATAGTGACGGTCCCGAGCAAAATCCAAACGTGCGCGTCTGGAGCACCTCCATTGCCACTCCAAGCGACCTGATCCCCCCGGAGTGGGCGCAGGGTGATTCGATGTTGGGAAATTATCTCCGGCTGGCGCTCTTCCACCAAAATAATCCTACTTTGGAGACGAATGGCGCGGAACTCGCTTCGGGAGCGGAATTCGCCCCGCACGATCTCGATTTGTCGACGTATCTCACGCCGGAACAAAAAGAGTCGATTTTTGCCAAAATTGCCAAGGGAATGAACGAGGGGGACGAGGTGCAACGGAAGGAGATTCTCCAAAATGCCGCGATTATTGGCGCAAGCGCTTTGAAAACCATGCGCAAGGGGAGAGACAAATGATTCTCAAAGAATTGAATATCGACCATTTTGGCAGGTGGAACAATTTGCGACTCAAAAATCTCTCCGAGGGTGTGAATCTCTTCTACGGTCCCAACGAGACGGGCAAAACGACCCTCATGCAATTCGTTCGATCGGTTTTTTATGGATTCAACCCTGCCCGACTTGCGTACGTCTCCCCCACCGAGCCAGCCCGGACGGGTGGGCAACTCGTCGTTTCTACGCCCCAAGGCGATTTCACACTCGAGCGTTTTTTGTTCCCATATGAAGATTCCTCGAACGAGTCGCTACCCTCGGAAGATGGCGTCGCGAACCCTTTTTCTCTCGACTCCGCCACCCTGCCCCGCACGAATTCGCCCTCCACGACGGACTTTGAACTCCCCTTTTATACTCGAGCGGCATTTCAAAATCGTTTCGTGACTCGGCGTCGTGAAGATGGACTCAAAATCTTTGACGAGAATCAAAACCAAAAGGATCCGTTTTTCCTACAGCAGCTCATGGGAATTCGGTCGGACGAGAAGCTGGGTGCCGACGAAACGATTTTCACAACGATTTTTAGTCTCGGACTGCGCGAGCTTCAGCAAATTTCCGCGTTGGAGGCGACCGATGCCGCAAAACGACTTTATGAATTGAGCACCGGGCTTGAGCGATACTCGAATGCACGATTTCTCGCTCAATTAGAAACGGAGATGATGGAGCTTCTTCATCCGCAAGATTCCGAGGAACGCATTTTCTCGAACGAAACGGAATGGATTCTTTGCCCCAAAAATCATTCTATGCTGGTGCAGCAGTGGCGCGGCAACAAAAAGCAGATGGGGTGGATCCTCCAACAACTTCAATATCGTCACGATATTTTATTAAAATTAGATTCTGCCCAATCTCAATCAAGACAATATTCGAAAATTTACCTTGAGAAGGAGAAAGTCGCGGCGGAGATTAAAAACCTCGAGAGGGAAATCGAAGCCGAATCGCGACGCCTCCACGCGCTGAACGTCGCGCGAAAATTGGCTTCCATTTGGAGAGAGCGCGAAAAAGTCGACGATGAAATAGTTTCGTTCTCGTCTGCTTATCAAAAAATCGCGGCGATTCCCGAGGAGGAAGCAGCTTCTTATCCCGAAAAATTGGCTTCGATTCGTGAAATTTCTCAGTCGATATCGTCGAAGGAAGAAGAGCGCGTCTCTCTCGATCGCCAACTTAAGGAGAGACGTGACGCGCTTTCGAAACTCCCCCCGCCGCAGAAAAATATGCGCCGACGCCTCCAGACCGAGGCAATTCTCCAGCAGCAGGAGTGGATCGAAACGTTGTGCCAACGCTTGGAGAATCTTCGGCGTGCCCGTCTCGACTCGGAGGCGCAAATTTCGATCGATTATCGTCGTGTTGGTTTGGAGCCTCCCAATTTCGCTCCCGATTCGGACTCCAACCCTCGAGAAAATGAGGCGTTCCCCTATGATTCAAAGGTTTTGCGCTCACTTCGGACGCCGTTGCGTGAGTTGAAGCACCTCCAGGTTTTGTACCAACGCAAACATGCCGAGCGGCAAGAGCTTCTCAACCAGGCAAACGAAATCGACGCGAAAATTCAAGCGTATAGCGAGGCGTCGGAGGCGCGTATTTCGAAGGATCCGATACGAGAAAAGTTGCCTCTTTTAGCGGATTTCCCACACGTTTTTTACGACAAAAAGACCACGGAGGATTCCGCAAAATCCAACGAATCGCCAGAGAGCATCTCGCCCACAGAGGGTGAAAAACGTTCCTCTTCGTCCTCGTCGCGCCTCGACCCACTCGCGATCGCCCGCGCATTTGGCGAAATCGCCTCGCAATTGCGTCGTGAAGAATTGAATATCCAACAATTCATTCAGATGATCCGCTCGGGAGACGAATTAGACGCGCAGCGCTCTGCCGCCCTCGCGCGCTGCACCCTCGGAAGCAACGCGCTCCTCACGCTTGGCGGGCTTTTTGTCCTTGGTTTGTCGTTCTCCTTGTACGAGTCGATCTTTCTCTTTGGATTTTTGAAGCCGGGTTCCTACGCCCTCGCGCTTTTGATTTTTATCGCAAGCACGCTCCTCTGGCTGGGCTGCATTTTGTGGAAATTCTATCGCGAAAAGAGCGCCCAACTCGAGCTTCAACGCATCTCGGAAGAGAATCGTACCCATCGTGCTCAAATGGCGCGCCAATTCGTCGCATGTTTTGGTTCCGACTCAAGCGAGCTTTCCCCATCTGAGGATCCCTCGAAGAAACTCGACGTCCGAGCACTCTCCGATTTGTGCGCCACGCGAACGGAAATTTCAAAGAAGAAACTCGACTTTCTCCAACGCGAGCTAGAGGCGGCAGAGAGTGCAACGGTTTTAATTTCCCAACGCGATGCCAATCTTTTAGAGGCGGGTTTCAAATCGAGGCGTCTCAAAAAACTTTTCTCGGAGATTCAAAGCGCAAAGTCGCGTCTAAAGGAGGCGTTGCGCAGCGTTGGACTTCCGGAGGATTGGGGAGCCGCAAACGTTCGCGAGTTGGCGGATTCGTCCGACCGCCTCTACGAGTTGTGGAGGAGAAGAGGGCGCGATATGGAAGATTTTGCGCTTTATCGTCGCGAGCTAACGCTTCTGGCGGACCGCGTTGCGAAGTTGGCGAACGAGTACGACGACGTCGATTTTGAGGCGATTCGAGACGATAGCCAAATTTTCCCCTTCAAAAGTACGATTTTTCAAAAACTTCGCGACTTGCTCGATGAAGAGGATGCCGTGGAGACGCAGCGCAGCACACTTCTGGCGGAGTGCGAACATCTTGCCGCGCAGGTTGACGCGCTCGAAGCGGAAGTGCGTCGTGCGGAGGAAAAAAGGGCGGAACTCCTGCGTCGTGCCAATGTCGAAAGCGAGGAGGAACTCCTCTCGCGACTCGAGCGCGTGGAGGAAATAAAGCGTTTGCGCGATCGACGCCGAGACGCGCAGAGAGAAATCGACGCGCAGACGGATCCTTCGTGTTCGGAGAATATCCTGTGGGACATTTTTCATCAGCATTCCGACAAAGAAATCGAAGAAAAGGTCGTTCTTCAAGAGAATTTGCTCTCCGAGCGTCGATTCCAATTGGAGACGGCGCAAAAAAGATTGGCAGAGTGCGAGACCCAAATGTCGAGTATCGTGAATGATGCGCTTCCGTCGCGACTCGCGTACGAGCTGGCGCTTTGCAACGGCAGAATCCAACACGCTCTTTTGTCGTGGAAGTCGAACGCCATGGCTCGCCGACTCGCGGAGACGATTCAAAAAACGTACTTGCAAAAAAGGCAGCCGCAAACGCTCGAGAGGACGTCCTTCTATTTGGAAAAAATGACGAATGGCAAATACCCTCGGGTTTGGACGCCAGTGGACGAGGACGTCCTTTTCGTCTCGCGACGCGACGGGGCATCTTTTTCGTCCGAACAACTCTCCTCCGGGACGCGCGAGTTGCTCTTCCTCGCGATTCGCCTCGCTTTGATGGAGGAGTACCAATCCAAGGGGATTCGTCTTCCGATTTTGTTGGACGACGTCTTGGTGAATTTCGACAAAGAGCGCGCGACTCTTGCTGCGCAGACGCTCAGCGATTTTGCGGGCGACTCCAGGCAGATACTTTTTTTCACGAGCCATGAACACATTCGAGACATTTTCGAGGAGAACGACGCCGTCGTGTGCGACATGTCTCAAAGCGCTGGTGGGGGAAAGAGTCGCGAGAAAAATGACGATAATGACAATGAAAACGAAGTCCTCGTCGAATAAAAGAAGGAGAAAAAATCATGGAAGCGACGCCAAGCGTAAAATCACGGCAAAAATTGATTGACGAATACACCGAAATCGCTCGTCTGGCGGGCGCACTCGCGCACGAAATAAAGAGTCCTCTCTCCACAATCCGCCTCACGATGGAGGTTTTGGCGGAAGATTTGGAGGAACCCGAGACGGCAAGAGAGAGACGCACGCTCGAAATGGCGCACACGGTCGTGAAGCAATGCCTTCGGTTGGAGAATATCCTCAATCATTTTTTGATGTTCGCCAAGGCGCCCGCCGTGAAAACTGTGCCCACAAATTTGAACGACGAGGTGCGATCCATTTTGGATTTCTATGCCGAGAAAGCAAAGTTGGCGAATATTAATGTCGCAACGTATCTCACGCCGGACTTGCCGCCCGTCTTGCTCGACCGAGACGCATTTGGCAGCGTGCTGTGGAATCTCATCAACAACGCGCAGGCGGCAATGCGCGACGGAGGCGATTTGGTCGTGCGTACTTATCTTGCTCCCGAGGGCGTCGCGCTCGAAATGATCGACAACGGCTCCGGCATGGACGCCACCACCCTCGACCACCTTTTCGACGCTTTTTATACCACGAAGCGCGAAGGGTTTGGACTTGGTCTGCCCACCGTCAAAAAAATCGTCGAGGCGCACAACGCTTTAATGGACGTCGAAAGTGAGTTGCGCCGCGGAACCAAAATCACGATCAAGTTTCCCATCCCACAAAGGATATCAAACGGCTGATGAATCGTTCGCGTCCTCTGGTGGAGTCTCCCCTTGCGTTCGCTCGTTGCCCACGCGATTTTTGAACTCATGCTGTGTCAAAAAAATATACAGCATGAGCAAACGTAGTGGGGGTAAGTTTGCGTCGTTTGTCCAAAGATTGTGAAATTATACTCGTTCTCCTTTAAAATTCCGTTTTTCGCAATGTTTTGTGAGCCGTGGTGCGAGAGCTTCCGAGGCGGACGGAACCGGAAATTTCAACGCGAAGTATTATAAAACGTTCCGCGCAGAAAACAGGTTTATGATCCCGCACCTTCACACGCTGCTGATTCGGATTCCCAGACAATTTTGCCTCACAATCGTCTTCGCCTCACAATCGTCAAAATTTCCCAAAAAATTAAAAAATCCTTTAAATTATCTCCCCCTCCCCCCCATTTCCCCTTGACAATCCATTTTATTGCTGTACAATGAGTGAGCGGTTGAAATTTCAACTGTTTATAATACTTCTCGTCGAAATTTCCGGTTCCGTCAGTCGTCGGAGCTACGCACCACGGCTCGCAAAGCGTTGCATAAAACGGGAATTTTAATGGAGAACGAGTATAACGAATTTTCAGTAGACCGTTTCTGCTGTTTGTTGGTCGAATCTGGGTTCGCTGAATACGGGTTCTGAGTCTTAGGTCAATGAGGCATCCTCAAAAATGGAGGTATTTATGAAACCAATAAAGAAAACCGCCAACTGCAATTTGCGGGGGGGGGGGTAAATTAGGTAGAATTTCTTTCAGATGGTTCTTGAGCGGATTGTGCCTTCTGGGCATGGTGCAGGGTGTGTGGGCGCAGAATGTTGTCGTGAAAGACGCGGACGGAACAGAGGTTACGTCGGGTGCGGATTTTACTGCTGTGAAGGATTCTCTCAACGGCAATACGGCGGTTGTGGGAGCGGATTTCACGGAATCCGGCATGGTGACGTTTTCTGGAGAAACGTCGTTTTCCATCATCTCCGCCGACGGAACGCTGAAGAAGATTTCTGCCGGAGCAGGAATGACGGCAGGAAATGGAGCGTTTTTCAATCTGACTTCAAATCATA
>JAUNBK010000024.1 GCA_030527105.1 Planctomycetia bacterium | reverse complement strand
CGTAGCTCCAACGGCGGACGGTACCGGAAATTTCAACGAGAAGTATTATAAAACCAAATCTCACGAATCCAACAACAGCTCTGGCGCAAAACACCATAACCAGAAAGGTTCCAAAGAACTTGTCAAGAAAATAAAAGAGCGGGAGACGGGACTCGAACCCGCGACGTCCAGCTTGGGAAGCTAGCATTCTACCACTGAATTACTCCCGCAAATTTTCATCCATTCTACCTCAATCCGCTTTTTTGTCAAGGAGGGGGGGGCGATTTTTTTCTATAGGGTGCCCTCAAATTTTGGTGGTTAAAATAGGCAAAAAAGGGTGCTTTGGTTCGCCCGAGCCGAGAACGGAGCGAAGCGTAGTGCTGCGTCCCGAAAATAAACAATATTAGCGAACGAAGTGAGCGGTCGAAAAGTTTTTTGAAGGAGAGTTTGAAAGGAAACATTTTTGAAAAATTGTTTCCTCTCAAGAGGTTTGGAAGATTGCGGGGTAAAGCACTCATGTTTATAAAATTGACACAACAGTAGTTCCAGATGAAGCGTCAAACGATTCTCCCACCTGTCTGGAACTACGGGCTACGCCCTTCGTTCTCGGCTCCGTCGAATCTCGAACGCAAAATTTTTTTGAGGAGGGGGGCGATGTTGCCGACTCGGTTGACGTTGCTGGCTATCCAGTTGTCGGTCTGTTTGCACAGGCAACAACTGGTGGTTATAATACTTCTCGTTGAAATTTCCGGTGCCGTCCGCCGTTGGAGCTTGCGCACCACGGCTCGCAAAGCGACGCGTAAAACGGGAATTTTAAAGGAGAACGGGTATAACCAGTTTTTTCGCATTTCCTACGGTTTCGACCGACCAGATTTCAACATCAATTTTGAGGGTTCCTCCAAAAGTACGAATTGCCATATCGACAATTTCGATGGCGGTTTTCCGAGTAATCTCATTTTTACGTTCGTCAACGATAACATATTCCGCATGTTGATTATAGGCCTCAATAATACGCCTTTTGGCAGTTTTTAAGCTTGTTCCGGTGATTGTCCTAAATTCTGTATAAACACCATCTACAAGCGAATCGTACGTTTTCCACGAATCGTCTTCTGGTGCAAGTTGAATATTATGCCCGGTGTTTAAAAATAATAAATAATAGGTTTTTCATTTTTATCTCGCCTTTGTTTTCTCATGTCCCTTTTAACTTTAGGGGTGATATTTTTCGGCGTATGAAAGTAATTTTCATGGTATTTTTCCGTTCGAATCCTGTGTTCAATATTTGGAAAGGGTGAAGGTTTCTTCTCATCTGTTTTTTGTTCCACCACCCATTCAACCGCATCCCACAAGGTGTAAAAAGTCTTTTTCACCTTGTCGCAGACCGCTTTAAACCATTGGACGGGGTTTATCGAGAGTTGAGTTCTGGAGGTGTCAAGCTCAAAATCCACAGAAGCAAAAAAACCATCCCAAACATCTCACAACCACGAGGCGAGGGGACAAGCGTCAGGCGAGAGATGATTGGGCTTCTTGGACTCTTGCGGTGTCAATTTTCTGAACACAATCGTTCGATTCGCGACTGTCGACGGGCTGCAAGATGTGTGGAAAACAAAACTTTTTTTGTCCCCCCAATGCGTACCCATTAAATTTGAAGGCTCACTCAAAAAATATTCTCCTCCGCCGGGACTATGCAAAGGGTGGACTTTGTGGTAGAATAGGTCGTGTGTTTTGTCGTTGGCGCTGTCGGTGTCGAAATTCCACGCAGAGTCCTGATCGTTTTTCATTATGAATCCAGAATTGTTCCAATCCCTCGAAAACGAACCATCCGCTGGCGTGCGCTTGGCGCCGATTTTGGCGCGTCTGCCTGTGCGAACTCCTGCCGAGATGCTCTTCTTTTTCCCGAAAAATTACGACGACTTCTCAAATTTCACGGATATCAACCACCTCGAAAGCGACGTGATGCAGACGATTTGCGCACGCGTCGTCGCCGTTTCAAAACAATTCCTCGGGCGCAGAACCGTCGTGAAAATCAATATCGAGGACGGAACGCACGGTCTCGCGGAGATCGTTTATTATAATCAAACATTTCGCTCGGATCAGTTTTTCAAGGGGAAAATCTACCTCATCTCGGGGAAGCCACGCATGGCGAAAGGGCGGTGGCAATTCACGCACCCTGTCGTGAAGGCGCTCACGCCCGAGGAGGTCAACGCCGTGAACGCCGCGTCCGTCCCGGGGAATCGCATCGGCGGTGGGACGACGTCGGAGCCGTTGCTGGACAAAATCCCCACTTCTGCGTCGTTTTTGGGGCTTCAACCCATTTATCGTCTCACGGAAGGGCTTTCGCAATGGGAAATCCGGCGCGTGGCGCGAAGGTGTGTCGAGAAGTATGCCGACGAAGTCGAGGAGGCATTCCCCTCGGCTTTTCTCCAATCGCAAAACCTCCTCGGAATTGCCGATGCGGTGCGCAATATCCATTTCCCCGAGTCGAAAGAGAAAATGGCTGCCGCCCGACGGCGTTTCGTTTTCCAGGAACTTTTGCTCCTCCAGCTCGCACTTGAGGCGAAGCGTTGCCGACAGCGGACGGAATTCTCCGCGCCGGAGTTGGAAGCCACCCCAGAAATCGATCGCCGGATTCGCGCCCTCTTCCCGTACGATCTCACGGAAGGACAACTGCGTGCAATTGCCGACATCACGCGGGATACCGTGTCCGGTCGCCCGATGAATCGATTGCTTCAAGGGGACGTCGGCTGCGGAAAAACCACCGTTGCCGTCTACGCCATGCTCCTCGCGGTGGCGCATGGGTACCAGGCTGCCGTGATGGCTCCGACGGAAGTGCTCGCAACGCAGCACATTCGAACGCTCAAAAAACTGCTCCAGCACTCCTCCATCGAACCGCTCGCGCTCGTCGGAGGTTTGCGACCCGCGCAGCGTCAGGAGGCGCTCCAAAAAATCGCCACCGGGGAAGCGAAAATCATCGTCGGAACCCAGGCGCTCCTGCAAGACGACGTGGAATTTCACAATCTCGGGCTTGTCGTTATTGACGAACAGCACAAATTCGGCGTTCGGCAACGCGCGGCGCTCCGCAAGTCGGGCGAGTCGCCGCACTACCTCGTCATGACGGCGACGCCGATCCCACGCACCGTGACAATGACGCTTTTCGGCGACCTGGACGTCACGTCGATTCGCGACCTCCCGCCGGGACGCCGACCGATTCGAACGTATCTTGCGGACGAAGATCGCCGAGACGGTTGGTGGACGTTCGTTGCGCAGCACCTCAAATCTGGGGCGCAAGGGTATGTCGTCGTGCCTCGGATTGGTTTTCAACCTACGAACGAAGAGGAGGAATTCTTGGCGGCGCTCGAGTTGGAGGACTCCGCCACCAGCATCGCGAACCTGATGCAGACGCTCCAACACCTTTCGAGCGGACCGCTCAAGGACTTTCCCTGCGCCGCGCTCCATGGGAGGATGTCCTCTCAGGAGAAAGAAGAGACCATGCGCGCGTTCCGCACTGGCGAAATAAAGGTTTTGGTCTCCACCTCCGTGATCGAAGTCGGCGTGGACGTCCCCAACGCAACATTAATGACTATCGAGAGTGCCGAGTATTTCGGCTTGGCGCAGCTTCACCAGCTCCGTGGTCGCATTGCGCGCGGGACGCAGCCCGGTTTTTGCTGCATTTTCGCCTCGAAACCCAAAGAGGAGTCCCTCGAGCGGCTGAACATCTTCACCAAAACCACCGATGGCTTTGAGCTTGCGGAGGCGGACTTTCGACTCCGCGGCCCCGGCAACCTTTTCGGCTCACAACAACATGGACTGCCGCCGTTTCACATTGCCGACCTGTTTCGCGATCAAGAGATACTCGAGGAGGCGCGCCGTTGTGCTCGCGACCTCCTCAAAGACGACCCGGGGCTTGCGAATCCCGACTTTCGCCGCATTCGACGCCTCATGCTTAAACGATATGGCAAAGCGCTCGACCTTGGCGACGTGGGATGAGTGCGCAAGACGCAACCTTACGCATGTGCGCTCTTTCGACGCGCATAAAGTCCCAAACCAACCAGCCCGATGAGCATCATCGCCCACGTCGATGGTTCCGGCACGCTATCTACCGTAGCAATCTGGGCGTAGATACCAGTGTCTCGTGTGGACACCACGACCGTCAAACCAAAATTCTTGAGCCACGGCGAGTATTTCAACGTAGATTGTTGCTGATCGTCCCGATGGCGTCGAAGAGGTGCCACTCCATTCCTACCGCGAGGGTCATCGACTCATCAAAATTCAGCGCAAGCGTGGAAGTGTCGGTAAATTCAAGGTTCCCCGTCACTCGCCCAGCGGTGGACGACGCGTCGGTGATGTTCAACTCAATCGTGCCGCTATCGGAAACGGTAAGATTTCCGGCAGAACTCAACGTCACGTTGTTGCCGCGCGACAACATCGAACCAGTTCTGGAGACGAGCAAAGACCCTGTGCCTGCGGAGAGCGTCGAACCGTTCTCCATCGTGAGTTTCGACCCACAGAGCACATCAAGGCGGGACACGGAGGTATCCGACCCGCTTCCAAACGTCACGTTTGACGAACCGTCCTGCCCTCGGCACCAATGGTAAGCAGCCCACCTGCGATACCGCCACCGAAGAAATAGTCCTCCTCCCGCATCGTGACTCCGTAATTGGCGTAAATATCGTTGTTGGTCGTCGTGTATGGGGTTTCGCTGCCAGAACGGATATGATTTCCAGTGAAAGTGACCACGGAGTCTTTCCCATAAAAGCGGATTTCCTCTCCATAAATCGCACTGCCCGAAACCACTTCGGAAGACCTCCAGATTGCCCTCCCCACGCATTTTAAAGGAGAACGAGTATATTACCTGAACGGATTGTCACATCAAACGTTGCGCCCCAAGTCGCCCGCCCCTCCAACGTGGGAGGGGACGTGGACAACCGCTTGCCCTGAGAATGGCTGATTCTTGAGAATGGTTAATCCCTGAGAACGTCTCGCAACGAGGCGGCAAGACCCGCGATTCCCTGAATCTCGCTCGGGATGATGATCTTCGTGGCTTGCCCATCGGCTGCCTTGGCGAACGCCTCGAGCGATTTGAGCGCAATGATTTTGTCGGTCGGCGCAGATTCGTTCAAGAGACGAATTCCGTCCGCAAGCGCCTTTTGAACCATGACGATCGCTTCCGCCTGCCCTTCCGCCTCGCGCACCTGTCTTTCTTTTGCCGCCTCGGCACGCAAGATGGTCGCCTGTTTTTCCGCTTCTGCCGCGAGGATTTCCGCCTGACGCTTTCCTTCCGCAATCAGAATTTCGCTGCGCTTCTGTCCCTCGGCTTGAAGAATGGCTTCACGACGCTCGCGCTCCGCCTTCATCTGCTTCTCCATCGCCCGTTGAATCTCTGCCGGGGGAAGAATGTTCTTCAACTCGACACGATTCACCTTGATTCCCCACTTGTCGGACGCCTTGTCGAGCACCGACGTGATTTTCGTATTGATGATATCTCGCGAAGTGAGCGTGGCGTCCAACTCCATCTCGCCCACGATATTTCGCAGCGTGGTGGCAGAAAGATTGTCGATCGCAGCAATCGGGCGCTCCACACCATACGTGAACAACTTCGCGTCCGTGACTTGATAGTAGACAACCGTGTCGATCTGCATCGTCACGTTATCTTTCGTAATTACGGGCTGCGGTTTGAAATCCACAACCTGCTCCTTCAACGAGACGCGCTTCGCGATGCGATCAATGAAGGGGAGCAGGATATGCAGCCCCGACCCCCACGAAGCCCAATATTTCCCAAGACGCTCAATGACGAACTCCTGAGACTGCGGCACAATTCGAATGCACGAAATAAGCACCACGACGAAAAAAAGCACAAGCCCAAGCAACGCATACAATGCAAGCGAACTTCCAACAGATGAAACTAACATCAATCCCTCCCACATGTTATAAGGATACACATTATCAATATCAATTGCTAACCATTAAACGAAATGGTGTTGCGTCAAACCTCGTCAACATAGAGCGTGACACCACGAATTTCACGCACAATGACGATTTTCTCCGCCGCAATGTGCTTTCCATCGGTGGATTTTGCCGCCCACTCAAGCCCATCAACGTCCACGCGCCCAGAACCAGCGAGGTTGTTGATTTCCTCTTTCACAACGCCCTCCATTCCAACGAATCTGTCCACATTCGTTGCCACCTTTCGCGAACGAATGGATCGCGCGTACGGCCACGTGACCAAAAGAAAAAAGACCGAGACGAAAACAAAAACGGCACACTGGATCATTATATCGTCGACGAACAGCGCGCAAATGAACGCCGCGATGCTTCCGAAGAAGAACCAGACCGACACGAGCGCAGCGGTCGCGATTTCAAAAACACAGAAGAGGAACATCAACGCTCCCCAGACAATCAAGGGAATATATTCTTCCATCCTTTTTCTTTCCTTTCACTTCTTCCTTTTTTGCGATTTGGAGAGAAAATCGCGATTCACGACACACCCTCCCACCTTCTATTCTAACACAAGACAAGTCAAAAATCAAGCGGGGAGAAGAGTTTTTGAGAAAAAAAGTGAAAAAAAGCGAAAAAAGGGAGAGACCTATCGAACAAGAATCTCTCTTCCGCCGCCCGTGAGACAAACGCCGCCAGCGGTCGTGACGAGATACGTGTCCTCGACACCCACCGTTCCGAATTCCGCCACGCCCTTCTTCGGCTCTACCGCCAGCACCATGTTCTCCTCAAGCGGATCGTCAAACCCTCGCGCCAAGACAGGGTACTCATCCACATGAAGTCCAATACCATGCCCGAGAAATTTGACTTGCCGCGATCCAAAACCTTGAAAATTGACGAGAAACTCGGACGAAAGAGACTCCATGATCTCACGATATATTTCGGACGGACGTGCCCCAGGTCGAAGCATGGACGCAACGCGGATTTGAATCTCTCGACACGCTTCGTGCGCCTCAAGCGCGGCGGTCGGAATGCGCCAACGCGAATCGCCATCCGTGAAAAAATAGACCTGCGTTTTGTCCGTATGATACCCATTTACGCCATAGCCCATGTCCGCAAAAACCGAATCCCCCGGCTGAAGCGTTCTCTCTCGCGATCCGATGAAAGGTATGGCAGCCGACATGCCGCGCGACCCGCCCGGTCCGTCGAAATTCGTCGGATAGAGCGAATTCTCTCCGAATCCATATTGCCCAAAGCCCACCTCGTTTTGGAACATCGAAAAACGCGACACGCCCTGATACCCGAACCGGAGGGCGGAATCATAGAGCGCCGCCGCAAAATCCGCCTCGGAAATTCCCGTCCGTAGCAATTCCGGGATTTTCTCCTCAAGAAAAACGCGATGCTCCTCGCCCGACTTGCGCATCCAAGCGAGTTCCCACGCGGATTTGATCGCTCGCACCTTCGAAATCGAACGATCCATCGACGCGACGGCATCCATCCGAAAATATCGCCGCAACCTCTCCAGCATCGCAACCGGGAGTACCTCCAACTCGAAGTACGTTTCGCCCCAATTCTCACCCACGTGGGGAATCATGTCGCGAAAACTTCGCATCGGCAGAATCTCGTCCGTCGGCAGTCGCGATTCGTCGCAAGCGCGCTCGAAACTTCGACGCACGAACAAAAACCGCGCCCCATCCCTACGAAAAACGAGGATTCCGTCCTGCATCGTGCCGCAGAAATAGAGCATATTGACACGATCGACCAGAACTGCCGTCGTCCAATCGGGATGCTCTTCCTCCATCTGGGCGAGAAAACGCTCTCGACGACCGTCTAACTCCTCCCGCGCCGCATTCTGCTCGAGAATCCTTTCGTCCTTCATGCCATGCGCTCCTCTCAACCGTCCGCGCTATTTCACGAAAATAGTCTGCTTCCGATCGGGTCCCACAGAAACGATTTCCACCGGGACGCCAATGATCTCGCCAATTTTTCGGACGTAGTTCTGCGCGTTGGTCGGAAGATCGTCCCACGATTGAGCTTTAGTAATGTCCTCAAGCCAACCGGGAAGCGTAATGTAGTGCGGCTTGACGAGGCGCAAATCGTCGACATGCGCGGGGAAATGCGACGTGCGCTCGCCGTTGAGTTCGTACTCCGTGCAAATCTGAATCTCCGGCAGCTTGCTTAACACGTCCAACAACATGACGGAAAGACACGTCGCCCCACTGAGCCGAGCCGTATAACGCGCCGCAACGGCATCAAACCACCCGCAGCGCCGCGGACGCCGCGTGACGGTGCCGTACTCGTTCCCTTCGTCGCGAATAAGCTGCCCAATTTCGTTGTCCTGCTCGGTGGGGAAAGGTCCTCCGCCGACGCGCGTGGTGTACGCCTTGATGATTCCAACGAGTTTTTCAATCGATTTGGCAGGAAGCCCCGCGCCGCTGCATACCCCGACGCCAGAACTATTGCTGCTCGTGACGTATGGGAAAGTACCATGATCAATGTCCAAAAGCGCGCCCTGGGCACCCTCGCACAGGATTTTCTTGCCACTGTCCAATGCGTCGAGAAGGTACGCCGTCGTGTCGGTCGCCATCGGTCGGAGACGATCCGCATAAAGGAGGTAGTCCGCCGTGATTTTCTCCGCATCGAGCCGATTCTCCCCACCCTCAGGATCCATCCCAAAAAGGAGACGGTTTTTGGTCTCGCAAATCATCTTCACGCGCTGCGGGAACTCTTCTCGATACAGGTCGCCAAGACGAATTGCCCAACTTCTACCCACCTTGTCGCGATAGCAAGGACCAATACCACGCATGGTGGTGCCGATGTTTTCGCCCGAGGTGGTGCGATTCATCAGTCGATCTTCCTCAAAATGCCACGGCATGATGATATGGGCGCGCGTGCTGATGAGGAGGTTTTGGCAGTCGATTCCCTGCGCAATGAGTCCATCCATCTCCTGAATGAAGTTTTGCGGATTGAGCACGACGCCGCCCGCGACGACACACTGAACATTTGGGCGAAAAATGCCGCTTGGAATGAGCGAGAGTTTGTACTTTTTGCCGTCGAAAACGACCGTATGACCCGCATTCGCGCCACCTTGATAGCGGACGACAATGTCGTGTTTTTCCGTCAGAATGTCGACAATTTTCCCTTTCGCTTCGTCTCCCCATTGGAGTCCGACCACGCACGTAGCACCCACGGCACACCTCTCACTTCCGAAACAACCAAACAGCCCCAACGCGACCCTCGCGCTAAACAACCGCCTGATTCTATCATAATGAGAGAAAAATTCAAGCCCCACCCCACACATTGTGAGCCACCGAAAAGGGGGCGATTAAAAAAGTTGGCGCTCGAAATTCTCAGGAACCTGGAGTTCAGGACGGGAGGGAGAACCGCCCAGCGCTTCGTTCTCGGCTCCGGTAAGTCAAAACATCCTTTTTTTCCTATTTTAACCACCAAAATTCGGAGGCACCCACAATCTTCTTCAGACGCATCGAATCAGCCCGCGAACTCAAACCCGACGCCAGGTTCGTGAAGAACACCCGTTTGAATGCGACCCTCGCTCACGCCAAACATGGTGGGGTATCGTGCCGCCCAAGTCGTGTTGGCGGTGGGACAATATTGGCGTGCGTTCCCTTCGATCGCGGCGACGGTGGGAATGTGCGCGGCAAGCGACGCGCTGAGCAAAAAGGACGCGCCGGGACACGTGAGATCCTGAACACACAAGAACATGTCGAACTTTTGCGCCGCCGCGCCCATAAGAAGCGCCTCGTGCAGACCCTTGCACGCTTTGAGCGCCACGCCGGAGTAGCCCAACTCGCGCGCGAGAAGGAGGGTTTGGAAGTCGACGAGAGACTCATCAATCACGACGGGGCGGATTTTTGCCGCGCGAAACATCTCGATTCGAGGAAGTCGCCGCAAGTCGCGATGAGTCGGCTGCTCGATATATTGGAGCCGTTCCGCGCCCTCGGGCGTCCTTTCGCGCGTTTTCGTGAGCCATTCGAGGACATATTCCTCGCTGGGGCAGCGTTCGTTAAAGTCTGCCGAATAGACCCAATTCGACACACCACGCAGAGTTTGCGCCTCTTTTGTCGCTTGCTCCACACGCACAAAACGCTCGACGTCTCGCTCTAAATTGTCGCCATTGAGCTTGATTTTCAAGTGCGTGAGACCATCCGCGAGAATCCACTCGCCGAGAGTCTCCGGCAGACCATCGTCGAGACGCTGCGGAATATCTGCGTCTACGAGAGGATCCAACCCTCCAACCAAATGATACAGCGGCATGAAGGGTTTTGGTCTCGCAAGCACATAGCGATCCAAATACTCGCCCGAAAAAGGAGCGCCCAAGTAGGCAGAGAGATCCGAATTGACGAAATCTTCCCCCAAGAGCGAGAAGACGTCCGCACCATGCAACTTGCCATAGGCGTCGAAAAGGGCCGCCTCAAACGGACTTGCCGCAACGAGCGCCGCCAAGATGGGGAAATCTTCCGCCAGACCAGCTTCGATCGCGGTCTCTTGAGCGACTTCCGCGTAGCACTCGGAGATGGTTCGGCACAACTCAAGCGGATGCCCAAAATCGCTCAGTTGCCCGACGCGCGCCGCCAACTTTTGAGCGAACTCGAGCATGGCAGCCAACGTCTGCTCCCCCGTCGCGGATTGAGGAATCCACGCCCAAGCGTTGCCCATCGTCATGGAACCAAACCCCACGGATGAGCGCCCCACACGAGATTCGACCTGAGCCGAGACGTTCAAAATGACGACCGAGTCGACCACGCGCCCACCAAACTTCATCGGCGTGCGGTAGTCGAAATGCTCCGTCCACGCTTTAATTTCTCGTATGCGAATGTCCGTTTGCTTCATTGCAATCCTCAATCCTCAATTTTCAATTCTCAAGCTCACGGGTTCATCGGGGGATAGAGGTACAGCCCCAGATTCGTATAAACGAGGAGCATAAAGACAATTCCCAAGATCAGGGCACCAAATGCGCACCAAAGCATGACGTCGAAAACAGTCTTGTCCTCGAAGAAAGCCTGTAGGAATCCCTTTTTCTTCTCCTCCTCCTCGGGCACATACTCCTCGTCGGGCACGTCACCCTCTTCGTCGGCGTACTCTTCACCCTCGTCACCCTCGTGCTCGTCTTCGTACTCTTCGCCAGTCTCCTCAGCGCCGTCCTCGTCAGAGACCTCATCTTCGGCACCCTCTTCGTACTCAGCACCCTCATATTCGGCGTCGTCCGCATCTTCTTCGTACTCGACCTCTTCATATTCGTCGCTGTCCCCCTCTTCGGGGATATCTTCCCACGCCGATTTATCAAAATCCAGCTGATCTTCTTTTTCTTCCATATCGCTCATTGCATTCTCCGCACGTAATAAAGTGGTGAGGTCATTAATCACCCCATATTATACTCGAAAGAGGGGGATTAGTACAAGTGGTATCGGACAAAAAAATGAAAATTTCCAAAAAAAGGAGCATTTCTTTCGGATTGTTCCAAAAAAAACGTCTATAGGGACTCGGTTCTAACCCCACGACGCCTTTGGGTCGACACCGCAACCACGAAACCTCGTGGCAGTCGGATTCCATACTGGCGCTCATATCCTTTTGAGAACCAGTATATCGCGCGAAGAGAGTCCTCATTTTTCTACGATCTGTCCAGCCAATCGTCCCGCCGTCGCGTACTTCATAGCGGCACTCTCTGGCGCGAGCGAATTCACGCAGCAGCCGGTGCCCATTTCGTATCCTGCCCATTTTGCCGTGCGAGGGAGAATCTCAAACCTCCAGTGGAAGTTTTCGTCTGCGCGCGCCCCTTCCGCATTGTACGACCATGGCGATGTGCGCAAAACGAGGTTGAATGCCGATGGCGAAACAACGTGGGGGAGACGACATAGAACGTTTCGGACCGTTTGCGCCAAGTCGTCCAACTCCTCGCGCGTCGACTGCACAAAGCAACTCGCGTGGCGTTTGGGCGATATATGAACCTCCCCCATAAAACGCGACGCAAAAGGACAAAATGCGAAAAAATACTCGCTCTCGCAAACGACTCGGCAACGCTCGCCCCTCTCATACTCGAGCGCGTCGCAATGCCAACAACGCTGCGTTTGCTCACGATAATCGGCGAGAAATATCTGCTCCATCCGAATCGACGCGGGAACGAACGACATGGCAACCAGCTGGGAGTGGATGTGCTCAATGGACGCGCCAGCCTCCACTCCTTGATTTTTGAAGAGCTGCGCGTACCGCCACCGATTTTCTTTGCGCGCCTGATGCATTCTGCGGTGGTAGAAGTGGACGAGATATTGGAATTCCTCCTCGTTGAGCTCTTGCACGCTACGAACGTGGTGCGGCACATCAATGAGCACCTCTTGTCGTCCGACGTCCTTTCGACTCACGTAGGGACCGAACATTTGCGGAGTCGGCACGTCGTCCGCCTTCATGAAAGGGAAGCGATTTGGCACAGCCCGAACCTTCCACCCAGGCGCGTTTGGGCGTCGATAATTGTCCAACGTTTTCTCGTGAATCATTACGTCCAATTCGCTCGGCGTCTTTCCCTCGTTCCCTTCGCAAAAAGGACAACAACGCGTTGAAGACTCCCTCTCCTGCGCGCATTGAAAATCATTCTGCCTTCTTGCCCGGCACTCTGCCGTCGATACCCAAACATCATAAATGGGATTATAACGCATTTTTACTCTCTTATTTTGCACAATCGCCCTACTTGACACTATCGGAAGTGGTGGCAAAGTTCGTGAGGAAAAATCTCCCCTTCCCCCCTGTTCGATAAAAATATTTCTGGTAAAATGTCGGTTGTGTTTATATGTTACTCAGGCTCCACTTCTCCGAAATCCTGTCGGGTTTGGGCAGAGTTCCTCCGATAGAGAGTTTTCTTTATTTGAACAGCATAAACAAAGTGCGTGACGATTTTGAGAAAGGAAATTGCCATGTCGTGTCCTCCTGTAGAAATAGCACCCGAAACAGACACCGAAGTTCAAGAGAAACGTAAAAAGCAGCCAAAATACCGTGTCATTTTGTGGAACGACGATGACCATTCTTTTGAGTATGTCATCCGCATGATGAAGAAACTCTTTGGCTATCCACATCTCCACGGCAGACAGATTGCCCAAGCCGTCCATGCCCATGGGAAAGTGTGCGTTGCCGTTCATCCCCTCGAGGTTGCTGAGCTTAAGCGTAACCAGATTCGGTCCTTCGGTGCCGACGAGTTGGTGGAAGGGTGCGTCTCGTCCATGTTCGCAACGATTGAACCCATTGAGGAGGATTCTAACGACGCATGAACACGATTTATCACGAGATTTTGCCGATTCTTTCGAACAAGCGCATTGCGTTGGATACGTTTCGATTGCGCGTGGAGTCTCCTTCGATTGCGCGCAGCGTGCGTCCGGGGCAGTTCGTTATGTTGCGTATCCCTGGGGTGCTCGCGCCACTTTTGGGGCGACCGATTGCTATTTATCGCGTCGAGGGCGATGTGTTGGACATTGTCTATGCCGTGGTGGGAAAAGGAACGCGCCTGCTCTCTGGGCTGTGCGCCGAGGCAAAGCTCGAAATTTGGGGACCTCTCGGCAACGGATTCCCTCTCGCCCCCGCTCCTGTCCGCCCTCTTCTCGTGGGGGGAGGAATTGGGCAAACTCCCATGTTCCTTTTGGCTGAAGAGTTGCTCAAACGCCCCGCTGTGCGTCAAATTTCGCTCCTTTTAGGGGGGCGTGACGCGCAGCATGTGCAGCACCTCCCAGAGTTTCAAGAGCTTGCGCTCCAAAATCCATCCCGGCTCCGTCTCCTGCGCGCCACCGACGATGGTTCTGTCGGTCGGCATGGTTTCGTCACGGACTTGCTCAACGAGGAAATCGCCACGCTCCCGGCTCCAACAGACGCGCAAATATATGCGTGTGGTCCAGAAGTGATGTTGAAAAGTGTCGCTCGACTTGCGAAAGATGCTTCTATTCCATGTTTCGTCTCACTCGAAACACCCATGGCGTGCGGGATGGGTATTTGTTTTACGTGTGTGACAAAACGAAAAGACGCTGCCGCTCCCGAGGGGTGGGATTATTGTCGAACCTGCGTTGAGGGACCGGTTTTTGATGCTGAAACTCTTGTCTGGTAGCTTTTTTGAAGGAAAGATCGACTCCGACGACAGAGAGGGAAGAAAAAAGCACAGCCAAAACCACTTTGCGACGAACCCAAACGTCAGGAACGGAAGCAAACATCATTCCCTAAAGCAATCTTAAACTGCGCCTGTTGTCTTCTATCGTAAATACAGGCGCAGAAGTTTAGCAAAAGCGTCGAGAATGCGAATAATTCCGAGGAAAACGACTGAATGGTCTCTCTTACTGCGTCATAGATCGTGGGAAAATGGCAAGTACTCATCGCACTTTGTGATTCCTTTTTTCACAATTTTTTACAACGTTTGCAAACCGAGTGGTGTGCAAGCCCCAACGGCGGGCGAGCCAGTCGCTTGAATGAATTGGAGCGCCTGCGCATAACAGACGAAACGTTCGCGCGCTATTTGGGGGGAAATTTTTATGACTTTTTGCTTTTTTTTCGACTTTTTTTGAGAAAATCCCATGGGAAGCTATTGACAAATCCCCCTCCCCTGTGTCATAATGAAGGCACAGTTTCGGGGAATCGCTTCGTTGAGGCGATTTTTCCCAATGATTACCTTCCTATCTTTTTTTGTCGCCGTTTTGGCGGTCCGACAAAAATCACCCCAATTTAAGGAGAACATAATGAGTGAAACCAATCGTCGCAACTTTCTCAAGGTCTCAGGACTTGCCGCTGGCGCCGTCGCTATGGGTGGGCTGAGTGTCTCGCGTTCCGCGCACGCCAATGGTGATGAAAAAATCAAAGCAGTCCTCATCGGCTGCGGTGGTCGTGGTCGTGGTGCCGCGAACGACTTCCTCCAGAACGAAAACACCGTCGTCGTCGCGGTTGCCGATGCGTTCGAGGGAAACGCCAAAGGTGCCGCCGATGCGCTGAAAGTTCCGCAGGAAGCGTGCTTCTGGGGGTTTGACGCCTATCGAAAAGCTCTCGCCGTAGATTGCGACTATGTCATTCTCGCCACCCCGCCGGGATTCCGTCCCATCCACTTCAAAGCCGCGATCGAAGCTGGGAAGCACGTCTTCATGGAAAAACCTTGCTGCGTCGATGCGCCCGGGTTCAACATGCTCATTGAGGCTGCCAAACTGGCGGACGAGAAAGGTCTCAAGGTCGGCGTGGGGCTTCAGAGACACCACCAGGAATCCTACATCAACGGCACCAGAGATATCGTCGATGGAAAATATGGCGACGTGCTCTACACTCGCGTTTATTGGAACGGCGGAGGCGTTTGGGTTCGTGGGCGGCAGCCTGAGTGGAGCGAGATGGAATATCAGATGAGAAACTGGTATTATTTCAACTGGCTCTGCGGGGACAACATCTGCGAGCAGCACGTTCATAATCTCGATATCGGAAACTGGGTCATGACGGTCACCGATCCGAACGCGAACATGTTCGAAAAATACGCTCATCCGGTGGAAGTCAACGCCATGGGAGGACGCGAAGTCCGCAAGGGAAGCCCCAACTATGGCGAAATCTATGACCACCACTTCTGCGAGTTCACGTATGCCGACGGGCGAAAAATGTTCAGCCAGTGTCGCCATCAGCCGAACACGTGGAATCAAGTTTCCGAAGCTGCCCACGGCTCCAAGGGATGGGGTAGCGTCTCCGGTCGCGGCGGCGGAAGAGGTCCTTATCAGCAGGAACACACCGATTTGATCGCTGCCATCAAGACTGGCGAGCGCTTCAATGAAGCGTACCTCGGCGCCTACAGTTCCATGACGGCCGTCGTTGGTCGTATGGCGAGCTACAGCGGACAGGTTGTTCGTTGGGATGATGCTGTGAAAAACGGTCCCGCTCTCATGATTTATGAGAATCATGACCAACTCACGATGGCGAGCGAAGCTCCCGTCAAACCGCTCGAGAATGGCGAATATGCTATTGCCGTTCCGGGGCAGTGGAAGCCTTGGTGATTTCTAAGCGCCGAGTCGCTTTTTGAATAACGCGTTTGCCCGCTGGTGGCTCCAAAATTGGGGGTCTTCAGCGGGTTTTTCGTTTGTCAAACTTCGGAATTTCGTTTTTCACGCAGTTTTGAGAAAAGAAAGACTCTCGAAAAACGCAGCGATTTTCTCGATAGATTTTATCCCCGGCGCGCTTTCCACTCCCGAGCAGATATCCAACCCTCGCGCGTTCGTGTCTCGCAGCGCGTCGCGAGCGTTGGAGGGATTGATCCCCCCGGCAAGCATTACGTCTTTTTTGTGTGCGAGTTCGCGCACGAGCGTCCAATCGCAGGTTTGCCCCGAGCCGCCCTGGGCTGCGTCCGCCACGATTCGGTCCGCAGGAAAATCCGCCGCCGCAGCCACGTCTGCCGACGAGCGAAGATGCAGCGCTTTCCACACGACCGTTTGGCACCCCTCCGCAAGCGCTCGAGCATAATCGGGCGACTCGCTTCCATGCAGCTGAATCACGTCCGGTCGGAGCGTCCGCACGAGCTGCTTCGCGTCGTCCAGAGGAAGATTTTGGACGACGCACACTTTCTTTATCGAGTCTGGAACACTTTCGAACAACGATTTTATTTGTTCCTTCGAAACGAACCTTGGCGAGGTCGGGACATGAACGAATCCGACGAACGACGCCCCCGCACGAGCCGCGAGGAGAACATCTTCCGCGCGCGTTAGTCCGCAAATTTTAATTTCATATTTCATTTTAGGAATCCGATTTATACTCGTTCTCCTTTAAATTTCCGTTTTATGCGACGCTTTGCGAGCCGTGGTGCGTAGCTCCAACGGCGGACGGCACCGGAAATTTCAACGAGAAGTATTATAAAATGGTACCACGCCAAATGTCGCTCACACTCTCGTCAGTCTGGATTCTCGAACGTGGAATTTTGATTTTCACCAATCCCATAAATCCTGGCGAGATTTCCAACTCGTCGTCTCATTTCGTCGCGGAGCGATTGTGGTTGAATCACTTCGACCTCGTCGGCGTATCCAAATATCCACCAGAGGATTTCTTTGATGCCCGAGACCGTGGCGCGGTAGGCAAGGGTGCCATTTGAATAAAATCGCGTTTGTTCTGTTTTATGCCAACAGACAGCTTTGACA
This sequence comes from Planctomycetia bacterium, assembly GCA_030527105.1. Classification (GTDB taxonomy): domain Bacteria; phylum Planctomycetota; class Planctomycetia; order Pirellulales; family Thermoguttaceae; genus RGIG3701. The sequence continues at coordinate 26,677 of JAUNBK010000024.1, read as the reverse complement.
TTTTTTGCGACTTTCTTTGAAAATAACAACTCGACCTCCACATCTTCCTCACCACGAATCATATTCCACGCATTTCCTCGGAATTTTTCGTACGACCAGCCGAAGGGAGGAACGAAAGTTGCGTCGGGGTTGATTTTTAAATTTCGGATACGTTCTAGGTGAAATGTGCGAACTTCATTATGAAATGTTGAGTGACCTGTGACGTACCATGCGTGACGATTAAAATGAATATGGTATGGATATATCGTTGTGCATATGGGTGTGTTTTCAAAAATACTGCCATATTCAACTCTAATTTTTGTGCAATTTTGCTTCGCCCAGAGAATTTGGAAGAAAAAATCCCGACTACGCGCTGGCGCTGTGGGTGCAATGTGGATATGCACGTTTTGGACCTGCTTCTCCGCTGTTTTTTGAATCTCATCAGGCAGTTCGCGAGAAAGACTCTCGATCAAAGGTGCCGCTGCATTCAAGTATGGTATCGAGCCAGGCTCGCCGGAGCCAACCTGACCTAAAAGCAGGAGGGAGACTCCATCTTCAACAGCCACTTCAATAGAGTGCAAAAAAGGGAAGGATGTTTTTGGAAAATGATACTCCCCTTTATGATTTTTGACCAACGGCTCACGTAAAAAAAGCTGGATTTCTTCGATATCTCGATAGATTGTCCTCTCTTGCTTCTCAGGCGCCACGAGCTGATGAAGCTCCGAGGGCGTGTACCATCCCTGTTGAAGGAGACTGACGACCGAGAGAACCCGCCCCACGTGAGAGAGCGGTTTGTCCTGCCTCTCCCCCCCACGCGAGTCTTTGTTTCCCTGACTGTTCGCAAATTCCGACATGAATTTCGTTCTCCAACTTTGCTATGGTTATCGCACTAAAAACCGTCTTTCACGAAGTTTCGCGAGCCGTCGTGCGTCGCTCCAACGGCTCGCAAAACCAAAAAATTCAACGCGAAACATCAAGACCCTTCCTTTTTACGACCCTCCGCGAGCGTGGCGCACTATAATACAATTTTCACCTTAAAAAGTCAAGACCAAAAAATCAGAAATTTTTCTAATTTATCCTAAAAATCACCCCCCCATATTTATTTAAAAAGAAAACGGAGAGCAAGCCCACTCCCCGCATTGTCAAAAAAACAAGATATAGAATACTTGGCGTTGAAATTTCCCGTTCCGTCCGCCGTCGGAGCTACGCACCACGGCTCGCAAAGCGTCGCGCAAAACGGGAATTTTAAAGGAGAAAGAGTATAGAAAGAGGGAATACTCACTCGTCTGCGGATTTCTTCGCGCACTCTACGCACAAGCGACGGGTGCCGACTTGCGTCAGGCGCGTCTCCATCGTCCCCTCGCCACAACGGTCGCAAGCGATTGTTTTATGCAGCCGAGCCATCGCGGGGAGCGGTTCCTCCGGGACGCTCACCAGAAAAACATCCTCCAAATCAGCTTCCATCAGTCGATCGATCATCTGCTGTCGAAGAGCCTTGGCTTCTTCGCTCCCGCGCGGAAGATTCTCCATTTGCGTCCTCAGATCGGCACACAAATTGGGGTTCAAAATCACGCGCACTCTCTTGTCGTCCGAGCGTCGGAAGAAGGAAAACGCCGCTTTTCCATAGTCTCGAAAGATGAAATTCCCCTTGCCAAACGTGCAGCCCGTGAGAAATTGCACGGCATCGACGGCGCACATGTCGTTCTCAACGATCGCGACGACGTCCTCGTCTTTCGCGGAGCCGATCTCCCGCAGGCAGAATTCCGCCGCGCGCAGTCCGATCGTCAGTCCGGGGCAGTGGTGCCCGTGGAACGAAATAGTTCCCTGAATCTGTTCTGGAGTGAGTGTAGTCATTTTTTTCTCCTATTTTTTTCGTATTCAAATGAAAGTTCCCTCCGCGCGCCTCATGTTTTTGGCTGCGCGACGGCAACTCGGGTTTCGTACATTTCGTGAATCGTTATCGGCAATCCGTAGACGTGGGAGAGGCTTTCTCCCGACAATTCGGACGGTTTGGTTTCTGTGATGATTTTCCCCTCTTTGAGGAGGAGGAGGCGCGTCGCGTATCGGATTGCGTCGTTAATGTCGTGAATGGTCAGAACGACCCCCACCCCATACTCGCGGGCAATCTCCTGAAGCAGTGCGAGAATCTCCGCGCGGTTGCGCCAATCCAAAGCGCTCGTCGGTTCGTCAAGCAGAATCAATCGAGGCTCCTGTGCCAAAACTCGAGCCAAAGAGACTTTTTGAAGCTCCCCGCCGCTCAGCGTGTCGAGCGTTTGAGTCGCTTTTTCGACGAGGTTCAATCGTTCGAGAACTTCGTACGTTTTTTGATTGTCGTGCCGCGCCGAGTTGAACGTTCGGTGGGGGAGTCTGCCGAGAAGCACGGAGTCGAACACGCTCAATCCGCTCAGGGCGGTGCGTTGGGGCGCGTACGCGACGAACTTCGCGCGGCATTCCGGGCGCATCTTCAAAAGGTCGTGCTCTCCGAGAAAAACCTCTCCAGAAGTCGGGGTTAAAATCTGATTCAACGAGCGCAGGAGCGTTGTTTTCCCCGAACCGTTCGGACCGAGGATCGCAAAAACGGACGCGGGCGGAACGTCGAACGAGATGTCGTGCAAAATCTCTCGCTTCCCATAGCGAAATGCGAGATTGCGGACGCGCAGCGCGGGGGATTTCCCCAAAAAGTCTGGCTCCTGCGGTGTGAAAAACGACTTCATTCGTGGATTCCTCCTCGGCGGTTGGCAAGCTGAATGAGCATGAGAAGAAAGAGCGGCGCCCCGATAAATGCCGTGAGTATCGCAACCGGCATAAGGCGTGGCGCAAGCACCATGCGCGCGGCGGTGTCCGATATCAAAAGGAGTATTGCGCCAACAAAAAAGGAGACCGGCAAAACGAAACGATAATCCTCCCCGACGATAAGGCGGCTTAAGTGCGGAACGACAAGCCCGACAAAGCCGATGATTCCGAGCGCCGCTGTGAGGACTGCCGTGAGAAGCGAGCCTAAAATCATCGTGACGAGACGGACTTTTCGCGTCCGAACGCCCAAGCCGAGTGCGGTTTCGTCCCCGAGCGAGAGGGCGTTGAATTTCCAACTTTGGCGCGCAAACCAAGACGCAATAATCGGCACCAAAATCGCGAGAAACGCGATCACGTGCCACGACCCGCGCTGCGTGTCCCCGAACGACCAGTAGACGATGGAGGCGAGTTGCTGTTCGTCGGCTACGTATTGCAGAAGCATGATTCCTGCCGAGTAGAAAGCGCTCAATGCGGCACCGATGAGAATGATCGTCTCGGGTCGAATGGTTCTCTTCGCGGCAAGGAGCAAAATCAAAACGACCGCAAACAGCGCACTCGCGAACGCGCCGCACGTCACCCAAACGGCGGAAATTGCCGTGCCGCCGCAGACGACCGAGAGTGCCGCGCCGAACGCCGCCGCGCTCGAAACGCCCAGCGTGAACGGTGAGCTTAAAGGGTTCCGCAAAACGGCTTGCATGGCTGCGCCCGTCACGGAAAGTCCAGCGCCTGCGAGAATCGCCGTGAGTGCTTGAGGAATTCGGGAGTGAAAAAGCACCGTTCGACCGGTCGCGTCGAGATTCCAAAGCGAAATTCTCATCGCGCCTTGCGAAATGCAGACGAGAAAGACGATCGGCAGGAGGAGTGCCGCCGCGATAATCCAAACGACCCGGCGATTCATCCTTCCCCCCTCAAAATAATGGGGCGAAACGCTTGATTCCGCAGCACTTCTGCCGCGTCGTCCAAAACGGGCGAGCCGGTGAGAAATTGGAAAATTTCCCGCACCTTTGCGTCCACATCCACGTCTTCAAACGCGTCGGGATAAAGCACCTTTCCAATAAACCACGCGTTCGCGAGTCGCGCCTCGAGATTCTCGTGGTACGACGAGTTGGGATACAAAGCGAACACACGACCATTTTTCACGGCGTCCAACCGCTGATAAATCGGGTCGGTCTGAAGTTCTTGAATTCCGTTCGCTTTCTGAACGCCGACGGTGCCTAAATCGAGAAAAATCGTCTCCGGGTTCCACAGCAGGATCTGCTCGCGCGTGACCATCATCTGCTGCGCGGGAAGCGTTCCCAAGGTTTCGTCCCGAACCACATTATTCGCCTTCGTCCACTCAAAAGGAGGATACGATGCCGACGTGGAGCTGAAGCCATGTGCGCCCCGGTAGGAAAGCCCGCCGAGAAAAACGCTCGGGCGCTGCGCCTGCGGCAGCGTGGGGCAGCGGGATTGTATTTCGCGAATGTTCTCCTCGACAAACGCAATCACGCTCTCCGCGCGTTGCTCCACGCCGAGCCTCGCACCCAACTCGCGAAGCGAAGCGTAGAGCGTCTGTCTATTTTCGCCCAAATCGCCGTAGAGAAACTCCACGACAGGAATTCCTGTTCGAGACTCCAAAAGCGAGGAATCCAACCCAGCACCGGTATTTCTCGAGCGCAAAATCCAAGCGGGGCGCTCCTTCAACGAGAGAATCGCCTCGACATTTTGTCGACCGTGACTCTCTCCCGTCGTCGGAAGATCGCGCAAATGCGGTGTCGCGATCCGATACGGAACCATTTGCGAGTCGTCCTTTTCGATTTGCTCCACCCCCACCACGCGGTCGGCACACCCGAGATAAACGACCAGGCGCAAACACCCCGCGCTATCGCACAAGAATTTCTCGGCAGATTCGGCAGGCGCCGTTTCGTTTTGGGTCGTTTCGTTTTGAAGTTCCACCTCGCCGCAGCCGCCGAAGGTCGCGAGACAAACGAGGGCGAAAATCGGGAGAAAACGACTTGCGCACCATTTTTTCTCGGGTCGTTGGTTCATTCGATTCCTCCGACGTTCTCTTTGCCATTTCGAGTTCCCAACGCTTGAAAGACGCTTTTGTCGATGGCATTTTGGAAGAATCGACACGAACCATCGGCAAGCATCCCATTCGCGCCGCCGATGTGGGCGCTTCTCGCGAAATAGAACCCCATTTGCTGCGAGCTGCTCCCCGTGCTGTCGGGAAAAGCGGGATTCGGCGGCAGAAGCGTGAGCACTCCCGTGAAGAGCGAACGACCAAACATCCACGAGCAGCCGCGATTCCCCTGATAGCTGGACGCACCCTCGCCATAGGAGCGAAGTTGGGACTCCGTGGGGCTTGAAACACCCGCAAAACCTTGCTGTCCCGACCCCTTGAGGCTTCCGCTTGAACCAACCTGACGACCGACGACCGGATTTTCACTCGTGTTTTGATGATTCCCGAGCAGAGATTCCAACATCATGAGCGTATTGCTTGCGCCATCGGAAATCATTCCAAAAGTGACTTTCGACTCGCAATAGAAGATTGCGTCGGTTGGATAGCGCATGTCGTACATCGTCCCCGTTCCAGAGCCGACGACCGCCATGAAGTTGCATCCGTTGAGGCTCGCGCCGTCGCCACTGCCATCGAGTTGGTACTCCGTGAAAACAGGATTCTCTCCGTCGCTTGGGCAAAGATACGAGGGAATGCAGACCGACGCAGCGCCCGCCTGTGCCGGGTTGAGCCGCATATTTCCTTTGCTGCCGCTCATCGGGGGGAGCGAGTAGTCGATCAGTTGATTCACGTTATCCTGCTCCATATACGGCAAAATCCGCGCCTGAACGGAGAATCCGCACATCTCAGTTTCGGACGAGCCGATGCCGGGGAAAACGCGACGCTGGCTCTCATGGTTAAGGATCGCGATGCCGCACTGGCGCATATTATTCGCGCACGTCATTCTTCGGGCGGCTTCTCGCGCACGCTGAACCGCAGGAAGCAGAAGCCCGACCAGCATCCCAATAATCGCGATGACGACGAGAAGTTCCACGAGCGTGAACCCCCGTCTCTCACAAAGCACGCACCTCGACCGCCTACACATCGGCATTTCTCCCAACAATACATTCTTCTCAATGATATTACAAATCCCAAAATCGTAATACGATTATACCATGAGGGAGCGGTGTGTCAATGGGAGGCGTCCTTTTTTCGGACGGATTTATACATGTTCTGTTTTGAGATGCTTTGCGACCGCTTTTTTTCTAGAAATGGCAGCCGACGGTCGTCATTGAGAGCGAACTGTGCTTGATTCCTTTGATTGCCTCGAGTGCGTGAAAAAGGGCTCTCAACTCGTCGACAGGACCTTTTACGATGATGTTTTCCATGCAATTGTCGTGATCCAAATGCACGTGTTGCGAGCATAGAACAATCGCTCCGAAATCGTGTTGCTTTGCGGTGAGTTCTTGCAGGATGCGCGACTTGTGGTGGTCATAAACGAACGTGATAACGCCAGCCACGACCTCGCCAGCCTCCCACTCTTGCTCGACGAGTGAGGCTTTGATGAGTTGTTTCACCGCTTCGGAGCGCGAGGGGAAGCCCTGTTGCTTGATGAGCGCGTCGAATTGTCTTAATACGTTTTCTTCGAGCGTAATGGACATACGCGTAAGAGGGCTGCTCATGAGAGACTCCTTGTGTTGTGCTGGTCGTGTTCTATGGCACTCAAAAGAATTTGGGCACCAGTATATATTCGAAATCGGTCGGGGAAAAGTAAAATTTTAGAAGAAGTTGGAGTGAAATGGGAAGTTTTGAGCGGAAAAAGTTCCGTATCAGCATGAGAATCGCCAAATTTTGAGAAATTTTTTCTTTTTTGTTGGTTCTTTGCTTGACACGAGGGGGTGGGGATGTTATAATACTTCTCGTTGAAATTTCCGGTGCCGTCCGCCGTTGGAGCTACGCACCACGGCTCGCAAAGCGTCGCGCAAAACGGGGATTTTAAACGACGATGAGTGGTAATCATTTCGGTGTCGAAATTCCCATCCAAAGGTGAGTTTTTGCGCTTGTTTTTATCGTGTTTTTTCGTTCTATCATTGATGTGGCGACTCGAATATTCGAGCGACAAATGAGGGTCGAAAAGATCAGAATTTGAAAACGAATTTGGGAGATAAGATGGATCGTCGAAAATTTTTGCATACCGCCGCTGGTGTTGCCGTTGCGGCAGGGGTGCTTCCGATCGTTCGCGGCGGCGCAGTGTGTGCTCAGTCCGCCTCCAACCAAGTTGAAGAAGAGAATAAGGAGATTTCTATGAAGAAAATCATCATTGCAGCGGATCCGTTTGCGGTGGATTTGAAAGATTCTGTGGTCAAAGACCTCGCCTCGAAGGGGTACGAAATAGTTGACGTTGGCGCGACAAAAGAGAACGCGATTCCCTATTACGAAGGATGCGTCGCGGCTTGCAAACTCTTGCAGCAAGACAAAACCGCGCGGGGAATCCTCTTTTGCGGCACGGGCATGGGTATGTCTATCGTCGCCAACCGCTTTGACGGTATTCACGCTTCCGTGGTAGAGTCCGTGTTTGCGGCGAAAATGTGCCGCGCGATCAATAACGCCAACGTTCTGTGCCTCGGCGCGATGATTTGGGGTGATTGGATGGCGAAAGAAGCGATTAACGTCTTTTTGAACACGAAATTCACCGAGGGTCTCGATGGTTTGGAAGATTTCCTGAAGGACGCCTACAAGAAGGTGGACGCGATCCAAGGGTAGCGCGTGTAACGTATATTGTCGATGGATATCAAATAGCCGCCGCTTGCCGGGTCATTATTTTCGCACTCCGCGACCAAGGATGGAATCGTTTTCGCCGTACAAAACGCCAATAAAACGACAACGAAGCGAAAATAAAAGGGAGGCGGCGCTCCCTCTTATCCTCTTCTCTTGCCCTCAGATTCGATTACTCTTCGATATCATCGTCTAGAACAACCACACTCCCCGATGCGTTTTTGAAGCTCTCGGAAGAAAGATCGAAATCCCCCTCCTCGTCCGCTCGCGCGCTCGTTTCGTCGATTGCGACATTCGTTGCGATTTCGTCGCTAACAATCTCATCGGAAAGCGTCGCGTCGTCTTCGAGATACTCCCACGCGCCGTCCTGCTCCAGAGCGCGCTTGTCTTCCTGCGCCAGAAGTTGAATCTCCTGCTCAACCCGAGTGGCATAATACTCTTGGGCGGCACTCCATTCTTCCAACTCACGTTGTTTTTCGAGCTGCGCCGCTTCGAGCTTCTCTTGCCGAATGGTTTGAGCGAGCTTGGAATCCACATCGTCGCGGTTGTCGTTTTTCTCGCGCTTTCGAAAATAAAGCCGAATCGGAACCTCGCCAAAATCGAGTTGATCCCTCAAAACGCTCAGCAGGTAGCGCCGATACGTGGGAGGGAACATGTCCGGATTGTTGCAAAAGAGAACGATCGTCGGCGGCTGCGTCCCAACTTGCGCGGCATAATAAATTTTCGGTCGGCTCGTCCGATACAACGGAGGCGGGTTGTACGTCAAAGCCGCTCGAACCAGCTTGTTGAGGCGACTCGTCGAAATACGGCTGAGGGACTGCTTGTAGAGCATTTGGGCGTGGTTGAGCAGCAATTTCACGTTTTTGCCCGTCTGCCCCGTGATAAATGCAATCGGAACGTGCCACATGGTCGGAAACGTATCGCGCAAATAATCCGCCCAAACCTCCGTGTCCATTTTGTCGCGGAGCAAGTCCCACTTGTTCACGACGAAAATACACGGCTTGTTTTGCTCCATAATGTAGCCCACCAACTGCTTGTCCACCTTGCTGATCTGCATGGTGCAATCGAAAAAGAGGAGCGTCACGTCCGCATATCGAATACTCCTCTGGGCGCGGTGCGTTCCGTAGTAGTCGATGTTTGTTCGGACACTCACTCTCCGTCGGAAGCCAGGTGTGTCGACGGCGATAAACGATTTTCCTTCCAATTCGAAACGAACGTTCACGCTGTCGCGAGTCGTGCCCGCCACGTTGGAAACGATCATTCGAGGGTACTTCACCAACGTGTTGACGAAGGTACTTTTGCCGGTGTTTCGACGCCCGACGATTGCAATTTTCATCTCGTCCCCTTGAGAAACGTTGCGCGCCGCCTTTGGTTGCTCGGGGAGATTTTTCCCGATGAGAGCGAGAAGCTCGTTTCGCCCTCGATTCTCCTTGGCGCTCACGGGGAGAAGCTCCCACCCGAAACGATGAAATTCGTAGGCGTGGTCTCGTAAATTTTCGTGATCGGTTTTATTCACGATGCACAAAATTGGCGTCGACAACTTGCGCAGCCTCGAGGCGACGTGCTCGTCCAAGGAGACCAACCCGGAGCGCGCGTCGACCACGAACAAAATGAGGTCCGCCATTTCGATAGCGGTTTGGATTTGGTTCTCCACATCCTCCGTGAGATTGTCGGCATCAATGATGCCCATTCCTCCGGTGTCGATAATGGAGAAGGGGGCGCACCCCTCGTCTGGCTCAATGTCCACACTCATCCAATCTCTCGTGACACCAGCGGTAGGATCGACGATTGCTTGCCGCCGTCCTATGAGCCAATTGAACAAACTGGATTTGCCCACATTTGGGCGACCTACGATAACGACTTTGGGAAGAGACATATTATCCTTAAACTAAAAATCAATGAGCATAAAAAGGAGCGCCCACGAACGCTCCTTCGAAACTGACCAGAGATGCGCTTGCGCTACTCCTCTTTTTTGAAGAACGCCGCCAGTTCGTCAAACCCGCGCATGGGGGCTTTTCCCTTTTTGACCTCTTCAGGCAAGTGAGCGGACTGCTTCGGCGCTTCCTTTCGATATTGGTACTTCTCCAAGAGTCCGCGCTTCTGCTTCGGAGATTCGGATTTCTCCCGCGCCTCGTTTTCTTGCGATGGAGCGTCGTTTTGAGGGCGTTTGCCACCTCTTCGACCGTCTCTCCCGCCTCGGTCAGATTTCTCGCTCCTGTCGCCTCTGTCGTTCCTGCCCCCTCTTTCGCTTCTATCTTGCGACGCGGGGACAAAATCCGCCGGCGCTTCACTCACGAGGCGCAAGGTTGGTTTTGGGGGAGAAATAATCGACGCGACGTCTGGACTCGGCGTGGTCGTGGGAAGAGGCACGACGGACGGCGCGGAAGCTCCCGAAGGCGCGGAAGACCGACGCCCACGCCGACGGCGACGCGATTTGCCACCCTTCTCGTCTCCCTTTTTGTCCGACTTTTTCTCATTTTTCTCGGAGTTTTTGCCTCCCGTGGCTGCCGATGTGGGAGCGGAAGGATCAATCATCGTGAGCGAAACGCGTCGTCGCTCGGGGTCCACTGCCGAGACCCACGCGCGCACCACGTCTCCTACCGCAATCACTTCGTGCGGGTCGCGAATATACTTGTCCGCAATCTGACTCACGTGCACCAGCCCACTTTCGTGCAGCCCAATGTCGACAAACGCGCCGAAATCGACGACGTTCAGGACGGTTCCGGACAACTCCATTCCGACTTGCAAATCTTCGAGCGCCATGATGCCCTTCTTGAAGACGGGGGGTGGCAATTCCTCACGCGGGTCGCGCCCGCCACGAGTGAGTTGCGAGAAAATGTCCTTGAGGGTGCGCTCTCCCACTCCCCACTCCTTCGCGAGAGCGGCAGCGTCCAAATTCGCGAGCGCGGCTTCGACTTCCGCCGTTTTTTGACGCAGATCTTCAGCCGCCACGCCCGTCTTTTCGAGGACGCGGAGCGCCAACTCGTAGCTCTCCGGGTGGATCCACGTTGCGTCGAGGGGGTTGTCTCCCTTTGTGATTTTCAAGAATCCCGCTGCTTGCACGAACGAAACCTCTCCCACGCCGGGGACATTTTTCAACTGCTCACGATTTCGGAACGGACCATTCGCTCGACGATACTCGTAAATTTTGCGCGCATGGAGTTGATTCAACCCCGAGACGAAACGCAGAAGCGCGGGACTTGCCGTGTTGACGTCGACACCCACGAAGTTCACGCACGACTCGACCACACCCTCGAGCGACTCTTTGAGGTGTTTCGCTTTCACGTCGTGTTGATAAAGCCCCACGCCGATATTTGCGGGGTCGATTTTCACGAGTTCACTCAATGGATCAAGGACGCGGCGACCGATCGAAATGGCGCTGCGAAGGATGGCGTCGTAATTTGGGAATTCTTCACGCCCTAAAACGCTTGTGGAATAGACGCTTGCTCCAGCTTCGTTCACGATCATGTAGGCGACCTCGCGCCCCGCCAACTCGTTCGAGAGGAGTCCCGCCACGAAATCCTCCGCGTTGCGGCACGCCGTCCCGTTCCCAATGGCAATGAGGGTGATGCTGTATTTTTCCACCAGAGAAACGACCTTTTTCTTCGCCTCGTCGAGTTTCTCACCCTTGTTTGTGATATAAATGACACCATGCTCAAGGAAGTTGCCGAATTGGTCGAGCGCAGCGAGCTTGCACCCATGCTTGTAGCCGGGGTCGATTGCGAGGACGCGACGACCATAAATCGGCGGCTGGAGGAGTAAGTTGCGAAGGTTTTTCGCGAAAACATCGACGGCTCGAACTTCTGCCGTCTCCGTCATTTCTCGGCGCAGCTCGCGCTCCAACGAGGGAAGAATCAATCGAGAAAGCGCGTCGCGGAATGATTCTTTCAAAAAACTCTCATAAGGATGCCCCGACGGAATCGCGAGCGCCTCCCCGGCTTTGAGGAGTGCGTCGGAATCCGAAACGACTTTCACGCGCAGAATTTTCGCCTGCTCGCCACGATTGATCGCCAAAATCCGATGCGCCGGCATTTTGCGCGCCGCCTCTTCGAATGAGAAATAGTCTTGGAACGCTTTTTCCTTCTGTTCGTCCTGCTTCTGCTTCTTTTGCGCCTTGAGCTGCTTCGCACGGGCGCGAGTTTTGGATTTCTCGTCGCTCTTCTCCGAAACGGCAGAAGTTTGGGTCGGCGTCTGAGGCTGCGTCTGAGGCTGCGTTGAAACGCTATCCCCATCCTCGGGCAGGGTGTTGGAGTCGGCATCCGACGCTCCAAGCGTTGTCTCTGCGACTTCGGTCGCCTCTGCTCCATCTGCTGTCTCTGCGACTTCTGGCGTCCCGTTTGACGCTTCATCAAGAACCACTTCGGCTTGCGCTTCGACCGGGGTCTCGTCTGCTTGAGACTCCTGCGTCTGGGCGTCGGCATTTGGATTGTCGGCATTTGGAGTATCAATTGTACTCTCCTCGACCTCGCGCTCCGCTTGCTTTTTCTCTAACTCGGGAGATTTCGACGAAACAATCGTCGCGCTTTTGAGGAAGATTTCGCGCAAAGAACTCCGCAAGTCGGCATTCTCGCTAAACGTCTCCGCCAAGATGTATCCCACTCCTTTGAGTACCTCTTCAACATTGGGAAGCTCGTTTTCCTCACTCACCCATTTCTGCGCGAGGGCGTCGAGATCCGCACCAAGCTCCGTGGCAGCCAAAATTTCCTGCGCGAACGGCTCCAACCCCTTTCGACGTGCCGAGGCGGCGAGAGTTTGTTTGCGCGGCTTGAATGGCATGTACAAATCCTCCAGCCGTTTGGTGGTGTTGGCGTGGCGGATTTTCTCTTCCAATTCGGGCGTCAGCTTCCCCTGCGCCTCGATCGAGCGCAATATGGTCTCCTTCCGCTCTTGCAGGGCGCGCAGCTTCTCGAGCCTGGACGAAATTTGCCGAAGCTGTTCTTCATCCAAACCTCCTGTCGCATCCTTCCTATATCGGGCAATAAACGGTATCGTATTGCCGTCGTCCAAGAGTTGAGCTGCGGATTCTACCTGACGCACCGGAATCGACATTCCGCGGGCGATTTGACGCAAATTGACGTTGTTTTTCTCAGTCATTGTTTACACGCGCGTGCTTTTCAACAGCGCTCTTCTAGGGTTGAGGATTTTTTCCCATCGGTTTTCCACACGAATACCTTATTTTACATGATTTCAGACCTATTTCAAGCGGGGGAGACCGATTCCTCGGAAAAATTAAAAAAATTTTCCAATTTTTTTGGGGAGTCCCCATTGCAAAATGGGAGGTTTGGGTAAATAATATAACTAAAGTTTTGTATTGTTACACACATCACCATAAATTTTAGGAAAAACTATGTGTCATAGAATCACTCAGTTGATCGTATTGGCGACGTGCGTCGTCTTGTGGGGAAGCGCCAACATTCTTGCTCAGGAGAGTCCGAATCCTGTCGAAAAGGCACCCGAACAACAAGCTCCTACAGAGACCCCGGCGGAAACTCCAGCAGAAGCCCCGGCTGCGGCTCCGGCGGAAGCCTCCGCCGAGAAACCCGCAGAAAATCCCCCTGCGGCTCCGGCTGAAGCTCCGGCAGAGAAGCCTGCTGAAGCTCCCACTGAGGCACCTGCCGAGGCACCTGCTGAGAAGCCCGCAGAAACTCCCGCAGCGGCGGCACCTGCAGCGGCTCAGGCTGCCACCGAGGCTCCTGCCAAATCGTATGACACCTTCGAAATGAAGTCCGCTCCGATGGAGATCAATGTGGACGCAGACGCGACGCTGTGGTCGGAGGAGTTGACTCCCATTCGGTTGAGCGTGAAACAGTGGTCGGTCCTCAGGGTCGAGTCCGTCGTGGCGCATGGTCAAAGAGTCAAAAAGGGAGACATCATCGTTTCGTTTGAGATGGAGGACTACAACGAGCGCGTGCAAGATGCGCGTTTGGAGATGGAACTTGCGAAACTCAACTATCAGAAGGCGAAGTTTCAACAAGCCGCAACACTGGCAACCGCCAAAATGGACGCGGAAGTGTCGAGAAGGAAGCGCGAAGAAGCGTTGGATCGTTGGACTTTCACGAAGGAGAACGATTATGAATTGACGCGCAAGACGCACCAAGCAACTTTTGAGGATGCTGAATTCGCTTTGGAGAGCCAAAAAACCGAACTTTCGCAACTCGAAAAAATGTACGAGGCGGACGAGTTGGTCGAAGAGACCGAGGAATTGGTGCTGCGTCGTCAGCGTCGTGCCGTTCAAGCTGCCGAGTTGGCGTTCGAGAGAGCGAAGGCGAAGTACGAGTGGAACACGACACGCGCGTACGATCGATTCATTCGTGGCGAAAAAGAGAAGCTGGATCGTGAGCTTGTTGCTATCGATTTGGAAGTCGCGATCATTGATCCGAATTTGAAGATTCTCGAGATAAGCGAAAAACAGGCGGAGATTGCATTCCGAAAGGCACAAAAGAAATTTGACGAGCTTCTCGCGGATGCGGCAATTCTCCAATATCGCGCACCTTGCGACGGCGTCGTGATTTATGGCGCGTTCGAGAACGGAGCGTGGGAAGGTCTGACGAAGTGGAAGTCACTCCTCAAGAAAGGGGGCGTCCTACAGGCGAATGCATGGGCAATGACGATCGTGAATCCCAGCAAAATGACGCTTTCGCTCTCCATTCCAGAGCGGGAATTCTCCAAAATCCAAAGTGGCGCGACGGGATTTTTCGTCCCCAATGCGTATCCCGAGGCGGAGTTGCGCGCGAAAATCACGAACATTGCCGATATCCCCGACGGGGAGAGGTACCTTGCGTGGGCGAGTGTCGAGGCGGATGCTTCGCTCAAACTCTTCCCTGGAATGCGCGGAAAGACGACTTTTGCCGCGATTCGAAAGAGCAACGCGCTTTTGGTGCCGCCATCCGCTATTGGGCGTGACGACGATATGTGCCGATACGTGTATATTCTCGACAAGGAGACGAAGAAGCCCGTGCGACGCAACGTGAAAGTGGGGCTTAAGTACAACGAGAATTTCGAAATCCTCGACGGACTCGAGGCGGGCATGAGCGTCTTGAAAAACTACAAAGATGCCGAGTGATTTCGTGTCCGCTAAAGAGAGAAGGAGAATTCACGTGCGTAAAAATAGAGCAATCCTTTTAAGCGTCCTTTCGATCGTCTTTTGTCTTTGGGCGGCGTCTCCTCTGGTTGCGTCTGATGAGGCGCCAACTGGCGATGCCTCCGTTGCGACCTCCGCCAACGCGAAACTCGAGTCGGCGGAGGAGGGTAGGGTGCCGTACCCGAAGGATATCGAGCGTGTTGAGCTGGGCGCTTTGGACAAAGCGGTGGCGCGTGGGACGGAATTCCTTCTGCGTCGCCAGAATAAAAATGGTTCGTGGGGCACCCCGCATAACACCAAACGTATCAATATCTACGCCCCTGGTTCGTCGCACGACGGGTACCGAGCCGGGACGACTTCGCTTGCGCTCGAGGCGCTTCTGCGTGTGGAGTCCTTCCTCCGCGAAACGTCTCCCGACGCGCTGCATGACGAGGAGCTTCGGAATCTTGCCGCTCGAAAAGAGGAAATAGCCCTTTCGATCGACAGAGGTGAGAAATGGATGTTCGAGGCGTTGCCAAAATTGAGGCGAAGCTCGCAGGATGTCCTCTACAATAATTGGGGGCACGCTTACGGAATTCACACACTTCGGCTCATGTACGACCGACCGCTCGACTTGAGTGAGGAGGAAATGGAGGCGCGGCGCGAGAAGATACGAGATTGCGTGCGCTCTCAACTTCGAATGCTCGAGGCATGCGAGTGCGTCGATGGTGGTTGGTGCTATTATGATTTCGACACCAAGTTCCAAAGGCCGGGCAGTTCCACGCTCTGCTTCGTGACGGCAACCGTTTTGGTCGTTTTCCCCGACGCGCAGAGTTGCGGGGTGGAAGTCCCGCAGAGATTGGTCAAGCGCGGTATCGCCTCCATTTTGCGACAGCGTTTTCCCAATGGATCCTATGCCTATGGAGAGTACACCGTTAAAACGAATCATCAGATCAACAAGCCCGCCGCAGCACTCTCCCGCGCGCAGGTGTGTCTCCTCGCGCTTGATTTGAGCGGACACGAGGGTTTCGATTATCAAAAAGAATACACGGATTGGCTCAATCGGTTTATTGCGCGAATTGGTTGGCTCGAAATCGGGCGCAAGCGCCCCGTCCCGCACGAGGCGTGGTTCTCCGTAGCGGCGTATTTCTACTACTACGGACACTATTACGCCTCTTTTTGTATCGATCGACTTGAGAATCCCAACGAACGCGCGCGCTTCGCGAATCATCTCGTTGCAATCAACCTTGGTCTCCAAGAAAAAGACGGCTCGTGGTGGGACTTCCCACTCTACGATTACCACCCCTACTACGGTACCGGCATGGTTCTCACGACGCTCCTCAATTGTCGGGACGATTTGTTGTAATTTCGCGTTAGAATTTTTGATTTTGTCCGCCGTTGGAGAGGACTCTTATGAGTTTCTCCAACGGCGAAGGTCTGCAAACTCACCCCTTCTTGCGTCGAAACAAGATGAATGCCGGGATGCTAAGCAAAATGAGAACCCACGTGGCTGGTTCAGGAACTGCAGCGTGCGTTCCAACCATAAAGTTCAGACCGTTGTCCGTCGAGTACGCGAAAACCTTCACCATGTCGGCAACGTCCGAAAAATCTATGAGCGTCGCCAACTCTTCGGTCGTAATCTGACTCGAGAAATCTTGGTCGAAAATCATAAGATTCACGATCGAGTCGATGCTCGACGCGTCGCCCGTGAAAGTGAAGCTCATATTTTCACTCGTCAGACCGGAGGCGGTGCCCAAAAGCGTGCCCCAGTTGGTGTCGGAGTCGATATTCGTAAGATCAATGACGAACTCCGTGTCCCCACTGAGCACCAAGTTTCCGTTCAGAGTGAGATCGCCGGAGTTGTGGGTCAAAACCAACGCGGTATCGTCTGCCAGCGTCAAATTTCCGCCAACGGTGCCGTTTCCGCTGAATCGCGTGTTGGTCGCAACAGAGACATTGAACGTATCGTCTGCCGCCAAAGGTGAGCCGTCGAAGAGCATCGTGCCAGTGCCCATCGCGCCATTTCGGGAACCATTGAACACCACCGTGCCCGTGCCGTCCACCGTGCCAGAGAACGTGGCGGTGCCGACGCCAGTGTTGGTGAGCGTCAACGTACGCGTACCAATGTTGAACGGGGTGGAAATCGTCCAATCTTTCGCAACGGACGTGATTGTCGAAATCCCCTGCCAAGATCCATCCTGCCCAATCGTGAGCGGCTGCGCTCCGCCAGAGCCTTCAGAAACCGAGAAATTCCCCGTCAGCTCACTGTTGGCATACCGCACGTCGATCCGATAGTTGGTTCCCTCCGCGAAAGCGAAGTCGGCATTGAGAGACGTTGTGTCCGAGAAAAGCGTCGTGCGCGTGCCATCGGTCAAATTGGTAATATGAATGTTAGCCGATGTGTTGGGTCGGGTAAACGTCAGCGTGCCGCTCTGTTCGGCGGTGACTTCGGTTGTGTAGCCTGCGTATCCGCCTTCGGCGGCAGTTCGCTGTCCCTCTTCCAAACTATAGTTAAACCCGGCAATCCCCCAGTCGCTTTGCGAGGAACTGCTGAACGAAGCATACCCCCAAGTGCCTCCCGTGCTGAAATCGATCGTCGTGTTGGCATCCGTGGTATTGAACGTTCCTGTTCCAAAAGCGCTGTTCGTGTTAACGATCAGGTTGTAATGGTTCGTACTGTTGAATTTTGTGCCGCCCGTGTAGGTGTTATTTCCCGAGAACATCAAAACGGAGGGAGTGCTCTCACCACAGTGGAAATTCATCATTCCCGATCCAGAAATGTCGCCGGAAACATGGAGCACCGCGTTGTTCGACCTCCAGCCAGAACGCACGCTGGTCGAGGTGCCCGCCAAAACAACATCGTTCATTACCTCGGTTGAGTAGGTGCTGTTGAAAAGCGTCCCGTTGTTGAGCAACGTGATGGTCGCCTCCGCATCTCCGAACGCGCTCCCATATGCGGAACCAATAACGCAATTTCCAATCGTCAAACCTCCAGAGAAGTTGTTGCTTGTCGAGAGATACCGGATGGTAGCAGCATCGGACGCGAAAATGTTCACGGCGAGCTTCGAATTCTCCACCGTTTCTCTCGTGTTGAAGTTATAGCTGTCTCGGAAAGTGCCGACATTGTCGTCCACGTTCACGTAGGCGGTCGCCGTCGAGTTGGACTTATTGTTGGTAATGGTTCCAGTACCTGTTATCACCTTGCATGAAGAGGAACTCGTGCCGTTGGAGCTTCCATAAAGGTCGAGAGTTCCGTTATTCGTGATGGTTCCGGAGAGGTCGCCCAACGCGCCGACGGAGGTGACGCGCAGTCTGCCGTTGCCCGACTGGATACTCACGTTGGTGAAGGAGTTATTTTCATTCGTGAGAACAACCCAGTTGGAATCATTGGAATCGCTGATGATTTTCAATGTATTTGATGTGCCGTCGGAAATGACACCGCTCAGCGTGAGTGTCCTCTTCTCCCAGCCAGGACGAATTCCTCCAGTGGTGGAGTTGATCGTAATGTTCGAGGCAATTTCAACATCCGGTGCTGGTGAGTTATTGCCATTGTTGCGAAGCTCTCCTCCCTCCAGCGAGATGGAGGCATTTGCGAGCGTGGAACCACATATCCAAACCTGTCCGCCTTGGATGCGAATGGTGCCCGTGTAGCCGTTTGCGTTATTTGAGTTGATGGCGGTCTCTCCACCTTGATTGATGATAGTGCCCGCGCCAGTAAGGGTGGTTGCCGCCTGAATTACGTTGTATTTGGTGCCTGCAACGAAACGAAGCGTCGCGTTGTCTTGAATATCGAGCGTCCCAGAGACGACGAAATTTGACGCGCCAGTGCCTTCGCTATTGCCCGTGACCTGAACGACTCCGGTGCCAGAAATGGTCAGGTTCTGAATCGTAGCCGCCGAAGTGACGGAGACCGCTCCGCCAATGACGTACGCATCGTTTGTGCTGCCGGGAGCCGTAGCCTGCGGCGTCTCCAAGTCGCCCGCAAGCCAAGTTGTATCGGTCCAACTGCCAGAGTCGTTCTTCCAAACGTAGGTGTCCGAAACTCCCGCCGTCGGAAGGACGAACATCTGGAGACTGCGGACGGAATACGATCCTGCATTGGCGTTAAAAGTGTAGTCGGGTGACCCCGAGGTTTGATTTCCAATCCCCATCGACATTGCGCTTCCGCGATAAAGGCAGTTCATCCCGAGGAAACACGAACCTTTCCCAGAAACTGGATCGTAAAAACCGAATTGGAAACTCCCATGGTCACCTGTGTTGCCAGAGGTCGTAGGAGTATCCCACCAGTCGCAGGCGCCATCCGATGAGCCATAAAGTGCGCCGCCCGTTCCTTGATTTCCATAATTACAGCCCCAAATCTCAAGCAGAGCCGTCTTGTCGGCAAGGGAGTAGAAATTGTACGTCGTGTTTTCCTGCGCGCCGGCAGCAATGAACGTCCCCACCTTGGAGGCGCTGGAGGAGGAGACGTAAAAATATCCGCACCCGCGACCGCTGATTGTACCACGTTCGTGTCCCCCGCTGGCGCAAAGTCCATGCGCGAAATGTCCGTCGTGTACTGCGGCAGCGTTATGAGCGCCCACTCGGTGGTTCCGTCGGTGCCGACCAGCTCCATATACACCGCCGTGCGCGAGTAAGAGGACGCGTCGGTATAGTCGGCAGAATTGTCCGTGTCGTACCAGCCCGCACCGCCCGTCACGACGCCATTCACGCTCCCGTTCACGGGCATCGCGGTTTGGGAGTAGACCAGTTTGTAGAGGGACATTTCGCCGATCGCCATCGCGTCGGAATTCCCGGAAAGAGGTCCAGCGCTGGCAGCCGGAGCCAGAAACGCCGAAACGACTAGCGCCCACAACGCGGCGAGCGTGAGACGTGTGCATTGAGTCAGAGTCTTGAAATGTGACATGGTAAAACCTGAACTTTATATCAACTTGGTATATTTTTGTTTAAAAATCCCGCTATCGCGTCCATCGTCACAACGCGACGCGAGCTAAAGCACTCCCAGAAAAAAACCGCTTGTTTGGGTTGTATTGATTTTTCCTACAAAAAAGGGATTCATGGACTTTTCTCGACGAAAACGCTCGCGATAGGAGAAATGCTCTCCGCCAAACTCTTGGAGCAGAACCGTTGGAGACGCTGAATCGTCTCGACGGCACCAAAGAAGATTCTCTCCGCCGCGCGCTTCTCCCCACGCTTATGAAGCTCTTGCGCCAAGATACACGCCCACTGCGGCGTCCGTTCCATGTTCCCCAATCCCGTGATTTGTACCATATTGGAAAAGTGTTTGATTAATATATCGCTTGGCACTTCAAAAAAGAGTCCCAACTCGAGCAAATTGCACTCAATGGACCACAACAAATCGTTTGCCGCCGCATGGTCTCCAAGCGAACGGAGGGGCAGGGACAAAATCTTCTGCGCGAGGGCGTCGTATTTTTCCTTTCCTTGTTCAAACGAGGCGAAATTTTCCACGGAATATTCGATAAACTCACGGTGCAATTTATCGAAATCCGCCTCACACGCAATGTCGTAATTGAAGGAACCATAAGCGGTCAAAAACATGAAATCATCTTCGTCGTGCGATGCTGTGTGTTGTGCTCTTTCATCGTTCATCTTCGTGCTCCTTGCCACCCTGGGGGAATCATTTGCCGTATTGTACCAGAATACCGTGGAAAAGACAAGCCCCTTTGCTTCATAATGGGGGAATTTTTCGAAAAAAATGGAAACATATTTTGCGGAAAGATGTTTGTTGGTTTTTCCGAAAGGTTTTTTACTCCAATTGTTGACATGGCAAAAAAACTATGCTATAATACTGGCGTGTCGAGTCGCCGAGACTTCGACGAAATCAAGATGAATTCCATCAAAAAAGGACCCCGCCATGAAACTCTCACGTTTTCTCGCCGTCGTGCTCGTGTCGGCATTCGCAACATCCTTCGTTGCCGCGCAAGACAAATCGTATCAGAACTTTCTGAACAACAAAGACCAATACACACTCTCGCTGCGCGAAATTATCCAAGAGACCGAAAAAGATCTTGATATCAAAATTGTGTGTGCCAAAAGTGTGGAGCCGTATTTGGATCAGAGAGTCGTAATGGCTCCGTGGAAATTTTGGGACGACCCCGTTCGTCGGCTCGCGTATATCCTCGCGCCGTTGGATTTGAGTTTCGAGCAGGTGGACGAGAAAACGTGGCGCGTCTTTGAGCCGTGGTACTACATCAGACCGGAGGAAGAAGGGAAAGCGCACTTGGCTCGACTTCTGCGTCGTTTCCCCACAAAAGATGCGTGGGAGGCTCGAAAAAATACGCTCCAAAACACGATTTTGGAGAAATTGCACCTCGCGCCGATTCCGAAACCTGTTTTGACACCGTATCTCTCGGAAAAACGCGCGCACGATGGCTACTCCGTCCGCAACATTGCGCTCGAAATCCTCCCCGGCTATTTCGTGAATGGGAATCTTTATGAACCAACAAAAGAAGGGAAGTTCCCTCTCATCCTCTGTCCCCACGGACATGGTCAATTGGGGCGTTTCGGAGCCGACCAGCAGATTCGCGCCGCTGTTCTCGCTCGCATGGGAGCGGTCGTTTTCTCCTACAGCATGTTTGCGTGGCGCGTGGAGGAGTCCCCACTTCCGAAAGAGGCGCACGCAGATCCCATCTCTGGCACGATGCAGACGCTCCACACCATTCGATCAATCGACTGGCTCACGACGCTACCCAACGTTGACGCAACGCGCATCGGCATCACGGGTGCCTCGGGCGGCGGAACGCAAACCTTTCTCGGAACGGCACTCGACTCACGAATCTCCGTTTCCGTGCCCGTCGTGATGGTTTCGAGCCATTTTTATGGAGGCTGCCCGTGCGAGAGTGGCGTTCCGTTCCACATCCTCCACGGAGGAACGTGCAATGCGGAGGTTGCCGCAATGGCGGCTCCGCGTCCGATGAAGATTATAGCCGTCGCGCAGGATTGGACGAAAAACGTTCCAGAGGTGGAATTTCCGTATATCCAAAAGATTTACGAGTACTATGGCGCAAAGGAGAACGTTGAGTATGCGTTTTTTGATGAGCCGCACAATTATGGCGAAAGCAAGCGCCAAGCGATGTATCCTTTCATGGCAAAACACCTGAACCTCAACGTGGAGGAGTGCGACGAGACAAAAGCTACTGTAGAGCCAATGGAGACGATGCTCTATTTTGGACCGAATCGCGAAAACTACCCCGCGCATGGCATTCAGTCGCTCGAGGAGTTGAAAAAGGTCTTTTTCGGCACGAAATGAGAGGGGACAACGATGCAGGAGAAAATTTTGCGGTGTGTTTTTGTCGTCTGGGGACTGCTCCTTTTGAGCGGGGGCACCTTGTACGCGTCAGAGCCTTGCGCGCCGTTTCGAGAAGAAATTCCCGATCGTCCTTTCTTGAGCGAGGGAAGCGTTCCTTTCCCGGCGCCGAGGGTGTTTGACCAAAAGCCAGCGGAGAAAATCCGAGCCAAGTTTGGCGTCGAAAAGGTTGTTTTTGTCGAACGCGCGACCTTTCAATCGTCCCATTATTATACGGACTACATTGATGGGAGTCGTTTTTTCGGCACGGATATCTGCATTTTGGACTTAAAAACGGGGGAAGTCACAAAACTTCTGCCCGATTCCATGAAAAGTGGAATCATTAATCGTTTCGACATTTCGTTCGACGCGAAAAAGATCGTCTTCGATTGGAAAAAAGACAATAAAAGCGGCTTCCACATCTGGGAAATCGGCGTCGATGGCACCAACTTGCGCCAACTCACGTTTCCGCAGGATGACGACGCGAAAATGGTCGAAAAATACGCAATCTACCGATCGCAACCGAGACACTGGGTGCGAAAACCTGAGTGCTACCCCGTGAATTTCGGCGTGTATCAACGTTGGACGGACGATATGCACCCTTGCTATTTGTCGGACGGCGGAATTGCGTTCGTTTCGACGCGCTGCCGACACGGTATCTTGTGCGATGGAGACGACGTTTTGACGACAACCGTGCTCTATCGAATGGATGCCGAGGGAAAGAAGATAGAGAAACTCACGAACTCTGCCGTCTCGGAGGCAACGCCCGTGCTTCTCGACGACGGACGCATTCTCTACACTCGTTGGGAGTATGTGGACAAAGGCGGGTCGTGCGTCAAGTGCCTCTGGTCGATGAAGCAAGATGGGAGCGGGTCGGCAGAAGTGTTTGGTGGGACGCACGCAATGCCCCCCTCGATACTCCATGGACGCCGAATCCCTGGGCAAAAATCTTTGTATACCGCAACGGCGGCACCGCATTGTCCTCAAACCGGAGTCGGAACGATCGTGAGAATCGACACGTCGCGAGACATTCGTTCTGCGGACGCCATGGAACATATGACTCCCGAGACGAAATGCAGAGGCGAGGGAAATTATATTCATACCAATCCGCCTCAAGTGTCGCACGTGGAGATGAGAGGGCCTTGTTTTGCCGATGCGTGGCCACTCGACAAAGAAACGCTTCTCATGTCCGCGATGTTGGACGACAAAGCATTTTGGTATCGTCCAGATGGATATGGCATTTATCTTTACAATGGTCCGTCGGATTATGAGCTTCTCTATCGTTCGGCAGGGACGAGTTGTTGGGCACCCACGCCGTTGCTTCCGCGCGCAGTGCCACCGCTCAACGTCTCTCCCTTGGACGAGGCGCTGGCAGACGGGGCGTCGCGTGAGGGAAAATTCCATGGGCGCAAAGCGGCGGTGTGTCTGGTGGCGGATGTGTACGTCGGCATGGAGGGAATCCAACGTGGCGAGGCAAAATATCTCCGCATCAATGAGCAGCTTCCGCGTCCCTGGTCGGCTCGAAGAATGTGGGGAAACGATTATCAAAACAATCCGGGTGTCGACGTATACGATCAACAACACTCCCCCGCTGGCGCAACGCATTTAGGGGTGCGTGTCCAATGGGGTGTCGTCCCGATTGAGGAGGATGGCTCCGCGCACTTCTATGTCCCGGCAGACGGCAACGTTTTTTTTCAAGTGTTGGACGAAAATTTTCAAGAAATCCAGCGTGAGAGGACGTACGTGAATTATCGTCCGGGAGAAACGAGGGCGTGTATCGGGTGCCACGAAGCGCAGCAGACGACGCCCTCGGAGGTGTTGCGTCAAATGCCGCGAGCGTTTGAGAGAGAGCCTTCTTGGCCAGCGGGACAGCCGGGCGAAAAAGAGGGGGCGCGGTGTATTAGTTTCGTTGCGGACGTTCAACCGATTTTGGACGCAAAGTGCGTCGTGTGCCACAATGGAGAGTTCGAGAAGGATGGCGTTGTCGTTCAGCCCGACTTACGAGGGACGCTCACGCCGTTTTTTAACGTCGCATACGAAAACCTTCTCGGATTCCGATGTTCGCGCGATCATTCGTATTCCGTCTCGGAGCGTCCTGCGCATCGTTCACTCGTGGGGAGAGTGGTTCGTGAGATTCACCCCAAAGTGGGCAATGCCGAATACTTTCCTCCCAAAACGCTCGGATCGACCACCGCACCTCTCGTGAGAATGCTGCGCGACGGGCATTATGATGTCCAACTCACGCAGGAAGAGATGATTCGAATCACGACGTGGATTGATTCCAATTGCCAATATTATGGGACTTATTGGGGGGCGAAACATGTGCAATTTCGCGACTTGCCGCACTTCCGAATGGAAGCGACGTTCGACGAGGCGATTGGGAGAGAGCCTCCCCAAAGATCGAGTGAGGAGGGAACTTGATGATGAAGGATTGTATCGGGATGTTGCGTGTCGTTTTTCTCGCTGTGCTTTTGGTCGTCTCCGTGGGGATCGGTCGAATGAGCGGCGAGACATTGGAGCGCTTTTTGTCGGAACCCTGGCGTCCTCCTCTTTCGCCACAGATCGTCGGGTTCTCGGATTATGGTGGGCGTTGGCACGTCGAGGATGGGGTCTTGCTTGCGCCAGCAGGAGCGGGATTTCGACTCGTGTGCGATTCGTTCGAGTCGCGAGGCGAGGTCGTTCTGGAGGCGGAAGTATTCCTTGAGCCGGGGAAAAATGGCAACACCGCGCTCATTTCGAACGTTCGACGCTGCGGAATTGGCGCGGATGCGTTCGATGGGTACGAATTTGCGATTTATGCCGACACACAAAGGGTGATGATCGGGAGGCACGAGCAGAATTTCACGCAACTGGCGAGTTTCCCCTGCTGCGTACCAACAGGAGAGTGGGTGCGTTTCCGCGTGAAATCTTCGCGAACTCAAGAGGGGAATCTTCTCGAGGCGTGGCTCAACGATGAAAAATGCGGCTCAACGCTCGACACGCGCCCTCTTCCCGACGGACGGGTGGGCGTCCGACCGTGGCAGAGGACGGCGAGATACCGAAATTTCCAAGTCCAAGGGGAAAATATCGATTTTCACTTGAAGCCAAAAGAGTCAAAGGCGTGGCCGGAGTCGCTTTGTTCGGAGGATTTGCCCCCTATTCTCGTGGTTTGTCGCGGCAGCGCTCAAAGTCCTCCAGCCGTTGGACAGGATTTTTGGGCAGGGAAAATCAAAACGCCAGGGTGCGCGATGAAAATTATTTATCCTGCCGAGCCAAAACGAGAAGTCCGTACGATTTTCGAGGACACGCAGGGCGTGATTTATGACGCGAATTTGTCTCTCGACGCGAAGGAGGTCTTTTTCTCCTATCGAAAATTCGACGAAACGTATTGGAACCTTTTTAAGATTCGTTTGGACGGCTCGGGTCTCACACGGCTCACTTCTGGCGCGTTTCACGATTTCTCGCCTCTTCAAGTGCCTTCGGGAGATATCGTGTTCGTGTCGACACGTCACGCAGGATATACGGTGTGCCAACCCGGTCCGGCGTCGAATCTCTTCCGAATGGACGCGCACGGGGGAAACATCGAGTGCGTGAGCATGAATACTCTTTCGGACTTCAACCCGCAGCTTCTCCCCGACGGGCGGATCATTTTTACTCGTTGGGAGTACATCGATCGTGATTTGACGTATCGACAATCTTTGTGGACGCAAAATGCCGACGGAAGCGGCTACCAACTCTATTTTGGCAACACGATTCGGGACTTTGGTTCGATCTTGCACGCGCGCCCCGTCCCTGGTCGAAGCGACTTGCTTGTGGCAACGTTCGCCCCACACCATGGATATCCACATGGTGCAATTGGGTTCGTTCGGCGGAACTCGGGACCGGAGAGCGAGTTGGGCGTTGGATTTGAATACATCACGCGAGAATTCGGATCCATTCGTGATACATCGCGAGAGTGGGCGTATCGTGACCCTTTTCCTCTGTCCGACACCCAATTTCTCTGCGCGTATGGTGGCGAGAGAGACGTGATGGCGGATTCTGCCGATGAGGGAGATCGAAACGCCTCGATGCGCGCGCCGAGATATCGCATTTATCTTCTCAACGCGCAAGGAGAGAAGCGCTTGATTTATGAGGCGCCCGAGACGGAGCGTGGGTGCTATTGCCCCCTCCCCATTGTACCACGCCAAGGCGCATACGGCGCGGCACCACTTCGGCTGCTCGAAAAGCCTGCACAAAAAGAGATGGGACTCTTCATCTTGGCGGACGTTTATGCGGGGCTGGAGCCTTTCGTCAAGCGGGGAGAAGTGCGAAAAATCCGCGTGATGGAGCAAGTGCGAAAGTCGGAGGATTTGGCGGCGAGAGCTTACGATCAGTCCCCCGTAATGAGTTATGGAACCTACTACGCGAAGCGTTGCTGGGGAGAAATTCCGGTCGAATCGGACGGGTCGGCGTACTTCTACGCTCCCGCGATGCGCGAAATATATTTTCAAGCGCTCGACGCCGAGGGGATGGAGCTTCAAAGAATGACGTCGTCCGTCCTCATCATGCCGGGAGGAAAAATGGGGTGTATCGGGTGTCACGAAAATCGAACACACGCGCCGTATTCGATCGAACACGCCGCAATGCCACTTGCGTTGCGGCGTGAGCCGTCGGAACTCCAAATGCCTGAGTGGTGGGAGGCTGTTGTCCAAAACAACGAGCCGACGGAGGATCCTTTGGCGTGGAGAACGTTGGACTACGCTTCGCTCGTGCAGCCTGTCCTCGATGAGTATTGCGTTTCGTGCCACAGTGGTCCCGATCCGGATGGAGG
>JAUNBK010000131.1 GCA_030527105.1 Planctomycetia bacterium | reverse complement strand
TGGATGGAGGTATTCTGGATGGAGGTCTTGCCGTTGGTTGGTCTGTAGCGGGTATTGCATCTTTAACGAAAAATTCGGGGAATCTCTGGGGCGCTTCGCTTCATTCGCGGCTTGGGTTCCTCTTCCCGAAAATTTCCCCGCTGCCTCCCCTTGGAAGAAACGCGCGGGCGTGGTACAATGGAGTACAATGGGATGTGTGGTGTTGCACTACGCCAGTGCTCCGGTGAGTATAGTTGGGTCGAAAATGCGTGAGAATTGAATATCATATGAACGAAAAGATGAAAAGTTGCTCCAGAAGGGATTTTTTCCGCACTGCCGCGTTCTCCACGGTCGCTCTCGGGACGAGTAGTCTGTTGGCGGACGAAAATCTCACCGCAGCTGCGCCACTCGCGCGTGAGGCAAGGAAGCGGTTGGCGCTCAATTTGGCGGTTCTGCTACCTTTGAAAATCCCGTTTCTCGAACAACTCCAACTCGTCGCGCAGGCGGGGTTTCGGAATGTCGAAATTTGGTTCCGCTTCTTGGATGAATACCTCCAGGAGGGTGGGACGCTTGCGGAGTTGAAGGCGTTTCTCAACGACTTGGATTTGAGGGTTGTCGGGGCGATCGGCTTTGCTCCTTGGGGCGTGAATGATCCAGACGTCCGACGTCGTGCGCTCGACACGATGAAAGTCGATATGGAGCGGATGGCGGCGCTTGGAGCCGAGACTTTTGCTGCCGCGCCGTCGGGCATCCATAATCGCACGGACGTGGAGCTGCCTGCGCTTGCCGAGAGGTATCGAAGTGTGTTGGAGGCGGGGGAGCAGTTCGGCGTCTTTCCTCAGCTCGAAATTTGGGGCGTTGGAACCACGCTCTCCAAGTTGAGCGACGCGCTGTGGGTCGTTTCGGAGGCGGCGCATCCGCGTGCGACGCTGCTACTCGACGTCTACCACCTGTTCCGGGGCGGGAACGATTTCGTTTCGCTCATGCAGACGAACCCGAGGCTGATGTCGAACTTCCATTGGAACGACTACCCGGGCGACATTCCGAGGGAGGCGCTCAAGGATGGCGACAGGGTTTTCCCCGGCGACGGCGTCGCTCCGCTTGGGGAAATTCGCCGCACACTCGAACAAAACGGCTTCCGTGGCACCTACTCGCTTGAGATTTTCAACCAGGGATATTGCCAAAAGTACGAACCCGGGGAATTGATGAGAATCTCGTTCGAAAAGATGGCTAAATCCATTTTCTCAGAGTATAATCCAGAACCAGCAGGAGGCTTTGCGCCATGAAAAACGAGTTGAAGCTGATGTTGTTCACGCATCGGTTGTTCTTTCCGAATCGGGAGCGCGACGCGGAGAAACTCCGTCCTCGAGCCGAGTCGGGGGACGCAGAGGCGCAGTGCGATCTCGCGTTTGCGATTTTCGAGTGGAATCCGCGCGAGGCGTTGGCTTGGCTGGAACGCTCTGCGGAGCAAGGGTACCCTCGAGCGCTTTCGGGGCTTGCGCGGTGCTATTATAGTGGGGTGAGTGTCCGCAAAAACTACCGCAAGGCGGTCGAAATCCTCAAGAGACTCGAAAAGATCGAACCACTTTGGGCGAACGCTTCCTTGGGCGGGTGCGAGTTGTTGGGGCGTGGTGTTCCGCGCAACATTGAGAGCGGCGTGGCAAGAACTCAGGCGGTCTACGACGCCACCGCAAAAGGCGGACCGGAGTCCCATCGGGAGGAGGCTGCATACCTGCACGCCGTTGCCGCGATGAATTTGGCATTTTCGCTCTGGCGGGATCGGAATGCTCGACGGACTCAGGCGGATCGGTTGTTTGCGTACGTGCGAGAGGCTGCCGCTTCCGGGTTGCCGGAGGCGATTGCCACGTTGGGGACTGCATATTATTGCGGGTTGGGGGTCGAAAAGGACCGAAAAAAGGGCTCTCAACTGTGGAAAGAGGCTGCCGACTTGGGGGTCTCCAACGCCTCGCTTGCGTATGGAGCGAAAATGGTCAAGAGGCTTCGTTTTGTCCAAGGGTTTTCGTATCTCTGGAGGAGCGGCACCTGGCTGGGGTACTTCCTTGCCTCCGCCTACATCTATCTTCTTTTTGCGATTCCGTATCTTGTGCTTCATATCTCGAACGCGGTCGTTGTGTCGGGCCCGACGCATTCTGCCGTGTCGTCGGAGTACGAAGAAAAGCTCGTGGGGAAGCCTCTCCACTTCAGCGGAACCCTTTTGGACGGGACGCCCTGCACCCTGGAGGACTTTCGTGGGAAGGTTCTTCTCGTCGATTTCTGGGCAACGTGGTGTGGTCCGTGTCGAAAGACGATTCCGCACCTCAAGAAGCTCCACGAAAAGTACCACTCGCAGGGGCTGGAGATTCTCGGTGTTTCGTGCAACCAGGATCCGGAGTACCTCAGGCAATTTGTCGGCGAGGAGGCTATTCCGTGGAAGCAGATGCTCGATAGCGAGACGAACACCGGGGGTGTCACGCTTAGCGATTTTTGCGGCGTGCAGTATATCCCTTTCCTCCTCATCCTGAACCGAAATGGGGAAGTTGCCGTATATGATCCAGATGATGTGGAGCGCGTTGTCGCAGACCTCCTTAAAGAGCCGCATTGATGGGAAGATTGAGGGGGCAGAAAGTGCCATACAATCCGCAAAATTTCTCCAATCGTTGAGAAAATTGCCCGACGAGGCAAAAATTTCTCCCTTTTTTCCGGTTTTTTGGTTTTTTTTACTTGACACAGGAATTTTTGGGAATAAAATGTAGGGATGTGGCGCGCGGCGCGGCGTTTTCGACTGCGTGACCAAATGTTTGCAGGACAAAAACAGAGACGGTGGGCGGGTTCGCCCAATCCGATTCACGATAGACTTGGCTGGAGAATTCGATGAAGCAAGGCATTTTTAGAAGTTTGAGCGGTATTGCGCTGCTTGCGTCCCTCGTTTTGTGTCAAAATGCGGGGGGGGGCGAAGTTACACAAGATACAACCCTCGGCGGAACGACCCTCGATTCCGAATCCTACAACAACAGTGGGACGACGACATACACCCTTACGATCCAACCGGGGAGTTGGACAAACAAGACTATGAGTGGCGCAATCACGGGGAATTTGAAAGTCGTGGTCGACTATGGCACTGGCGCGACATCAAGCAATAATGCGCGCCTTATGCTCCTCAATACGAATAATTCCTTCACCGGTGGGTTAGAGGTGCTTTCTGGCACGGTGCGTGTCGCTGATGGTGCTAGCCTCGGCACGGGAACGATCACGCTTAACACGGGCGTGATCATGAATGGTTACACCACGACTAGTGTAGCTCCTCCCGCCACCATCGGCAACGATATTGTCATTGCGGACGGCAGCTGGGGTGGACTCCGCGCGTCGGGAGCCCTCACTGTGAATGGTGTCATTTCCGGCGGGGGAGACCTCGTTATCGTCGGTGACGGCAATACTGTCACACTTAATGCGCAGAATACCTACACTGGCTCCACGTCCGTTGGCGTGTGGAGCGGTGGTGGAACAAATCGGGGTGCTTTGGCGTTGGGCGTGAGTGATGCCCTCCCATCGACGACGGTGCTCGAAATCGGGAAGTCCCAAAACACAGCCTATGCGCGCACTGATGCGACCGCAAGCGTCACGCTCACTGCGGGCACGACGAACACCGTTTCGGGGCTCTACGGCATAGGGACACTCACGGGGAGCGGAAGTCTCGTCATCAATCCTGCCGCCGGTGCGTCCTACGATTTCGAGGGGAAAATCACGGGCGCCAACGTCACGATTAGCGGCACGGGGACGCAGTCGTTTAGCGGCGCGATCAACACACTGCAATTCGGCAACCTCGTCGTAAATGCGGGTGCCTCGCTCAACGTCACGAATTGGACGGCGGGCACGACGCTGAACGTTGCCACGCTCTCTTTGGGCGGCATCACGCAGTACGATTTGTCGGGTCGAAGCATCACCTTCACCAACGCCACCATGTTGGCGGGGGACACGACGTCGCTCACCAACACGGCAACAGAGACTTCGGTCGTCACGGTTCCAGGCATCCAAGGTGTCTTGGACACGACAGGACTCACGGGGAACATCCAGCTTGTCATCAACTCCACCGCTGGTCGCCAGACGCAGCTCGCTGCCGGGCAGACCTTCACGGGTGGGATTAAAGTGGTGAGCGGAATCGTTCGACCCAAACAGTTGGAGAATGATACTGCAGATCCGTCGTTCTTGGGTGCGGTTCCTGATGAACTCAAGACGGATGCGATCATCCTTGATGGGGGGACAATCCAGACGAGCGGCGTAGGCTTCACGATTGGTGCGACGCAGGGAATTACCGTCACGGAGAATGGCGGTTCCATCCGGATGGGTAATAACGCCACGAGCGACGTCATAATCGAATCCCCCATTACCGGCAGCGGTTGGTTCGGCGTCTCTGGGGACAATGCGAGTGTCTTGTGGCTCAAAAATGCGAACAACGATTACACTGGTGAAACGCGAATCGGAACGTCGATGAACGCCGTAGGCGACAATGCGCGCTTGAGATCCGATGTGGATGGCGCGCTTCCTACCACGACAAACGTCGTTTTTGGTCTTACAGCGGCAAACTTGCAGCTTGGAGGAACGACGCAGTCTATCGGTTCACTCATCAGCCGGACAAATTGCAACCCGACGGAAACGGAGGGCGAGGTTGCGGATATGGGGTTGATCACTTCGCTCGCCACTGCGACGCTCACGATCGGGAACAACGACGCGAGTGGTGTTTATACTGGCTACATTGCGAATGTTGGTGCTACCTCGAACTCCATTCAGCTCACGAAAGTTGGCACTGGAACGCAGGTGCTCGGTGGGTCGATTGAGAATACCCGAACGGATCTCACGGTTCAGGCAGGAACTGTGGAGTTGGCAAAGACAGGGTCTGCGTATGCCGTACGCAATCTCTCACTCACGGGCGGAAGTGTCACACTCACGGGCGACGGTGGGAATCAGATCGATGGAACCGTCACGTTCAGCAACAGCGCCACTCTCGACTTGAACGGCAAGTCGGAGTCCGTGGCGGGAATTATTGGTGCAGGGAAAATCAAGAACGATAGTGACACACTGAGCGTTCTGACCGTGACGCCGAGTGGCGACGTTACCTATAGCGGCACGACCGACGGAAATATCCAGTTCGTTATGGCGGGCAGCGGGAGGCAGCGTCTGAGTGGCACCAGCACTTACACGGGTGGGACTGTCATCCAGAGAGGAACCTTGTACAACGACGGCAACACGGTGCGAATCGGCACCGGCACGCTTGAGTTCAACGCAACGGGCGAGTGGATTCCGATTTTCATGGCGAACACGAACCTGACGCTTGGAAACGACATTCTTCTCACTACCAATGGATCCGTTCGCGTCGGCAATGCCACCTTCACGCTTACGCTCACGGGCGACATTTCCGGCGCAGGTGCCTTGTACCTCAACGAAGGTGAGGGGCAGATTACCACGTTCCGGCTGGAGGGCGAGAACACATGGTCAGGCGGTGTTGTATTCCGTGGAACGAATGGTGCTGGCAATACGCTTGTCGGCACCAGCAGTGATGCGTTCGGAACTGGCGCGATCGTTGGTAATGATAAACCGAACAATATCGTTTACGATGCAACGGGCGACATCACCATGGTGAACAGCCTCAATGCCGCGTCGGCAACGGGGTCGCTCACGGTATCGCACCAAAACGACGGTCGGATTTCATTCCAAGGCAACATTTCTGGCGCGGGCACGGTCACGTTTGATTCCCGACTGGAGGTTGTCCTCGATATCGACGCGCTCTCCGACATGGGGGCAGATGATGTCTTGTGGGGTGCCACGGGAACGCTCAATATGGAGAAGCTCGAGGAACTCACGATTGCCGTGGCGGACTCGGAGCTTTACGCTGGCGAAGTGTTCTACTTGACGGACGGAAGTGCCACTATTGGCGAGGCGACCATGGAGGCATTGGATGCGTTCCTCGGACTCATCACGAGTACCGATGGTGCGGGGTGGACTTTCGGGTTCGACGCGAGCTATGGAGCGCTTGGAGCGTACACACTGCAGCTTGGTGGCGGCGGTGGGGAGGTGCCAGAGCCTGCAACGTGGGGACTTCTGTTGTTGGGGATGGTGTTGGGCGCGTGGGGGTACCGAAACAAATTCCGTACTAAAATAGAGAGTGTCTAGGAAAATTGGCGGCGTTGCCCCTCCACGTGAGGGGTCGTGTCGCTCGCATAAAACATGGGGAGAATACGATGAAAAAGGGATTTACGTTGGTGGAGTTGCTCGTAGTGATTGCCATCATAGGGATGTTGGTCGGGCTATTGCTTCCTGCCGTCCAGCAGGCGCGCGAGGCAGCGCGGGTTTTGCAGTGCTCCAACCACTTGAGAAACTTCGGGCTGGCTGCATTAAACCACGAGTCGACCACGAAAACGTTGCCGTCGGGTGGGTGGATTTGGAATTTCACGGGGGATTCCGACCGTGGCTTGGGGAGGAACCAGCCGGGCGGGTGGACTTTCTCCCTCTTGCCCTATTTGGAGCAAGAGGCGCTCTTCCGATATTCCTCCAACGGGAACGCTTCGACGCCCGAGAAGACGAAGGCGTCCGAGGTGCTTCAGATGCCGGTGGCAACTTTCCACTGTCCCTCGCGACGCACGGCGAAAATCTACCCCGGCGCGAACGATTCTCTCATCAATGCGGATTCCTCCAAGCTTAAAACGTCCGGCACCACCATGTGCGCCAAAACGGACTATGCGGGGAACTACGGTGGGACGTACACCTCGTCATCGTCGCGCATCAATCTCACCAACCCTGGCGACGCGCGCCACTATCCTTCGTCCTACGCTGCGGCGGACACGTGCAACCGAACCAATTCCTGGCCGGGGCAGACCGCAAACGGCGTCATTATCACGTGCGGCAACATCGGGATGAAGAACATCCAAGATGGCACCTCCAACACGTATCTCATCGGGGAGAAGTACCTCGCGTCGGACAAGTACGAGATATCTTCCTCGGCGGACGACAATGGTATCTGGACGGGCGCGGACTGCGACAATTGCCGAGTGGCGGGGAACATCCTTCCCTTGCAGGATCGATCTGGGTACGACAACGACTATTCTCAGCGTTTTGGGAGTCCGCACTCGGGATCTTTTGGCATGGTGTTTTGCGACGGCTCCGTGCGGCGTGTGTCGTACTCGATCGATGCCGAGGCGCACCGCAATCTCGCGGACAGAAACGACAAGGAAAAGGTTGATCTTTCTGCCGTGAACTAGATCATCGACCGGGGAAAGAATCGAAATCAAAGACACCAGGTTCCACCTCCACGGGGGTGAGCGGTTTGCTCTCTCGTGGAGGTGTTGTTTTAGCGGGAGTTTCCGCAGTGGGCTTCTCTTTTCTCTCTACAGCTTGCCAGCCCTCATCGGCAGGAGCGAAGGTTTTCGTGCTCTGATCAACACTCACTCGACTTCCCACCGCGCGA
The DNA here is from genome assembly GCA_030527105.1 of Planctomycetia bacterium. Classification (GTDB taxonomy): domain Bacteria; phylum Planctomycetota; class Planctomycetia; order Pirellulales; family Thermoguttaceae; genus RGIG3701. The sequence continues at coordinate 983 of JAUNBK010000131.1, read as the reverse complement.
CTCGTTGGTGCGAGAATCGGAGTTCTTGCTGCCGGTTTCGAGGTTGCAAGGAGTGTGTCGGGGGTTTGGGCTGCGTTGGGCGAGTCGAACGATGCCGCCAATTCTTCGCGCACTCGGTCTCTTTGCGAGTTGGGCAGAGTGCGCAGACGCACGGTGTTGGAGACCGATCTCTTCGGGGCGCGGGACGTTTGCGACTCGTGCGGAATGATCGACTCATACGGAAAGCGAGCCGCCCGGCTGCGTGCCTGAAGGGGAGTGTCGAGCGTGTGGGGCGTTGGTGCCGAGGGACTCGTGGCGCAACGCGCGTCTGGGGCATTCTCGACCACCTCGACCGCCTCGACCGCCTCGACCGTTTCAGCATTTTCCACGGCGGCGGGCGTGTTGCGCGGAATCCGCCACCTCAACCGCTGCGCTGGCTGCGGGTCGGCTGGCACGGGTGCGTTGCCGCTCTCGTTCGTCTCCTCAAGTGAAGCGTCGAGATTTGGATAATGCACGGAGTGCGTCTTTTCGACCGCCACGGGCACCCATTTCCCTTGGTCGGATGCCGGCGCGGGAGATGCCGTTGCCGAGGTGGTGGGTGGCGAAGTGACGCCCGCTGGACTTTTCGCGACCGAATGCGCTGCGGAACCGGGCACGACACCGCTCTCTGCCGGGTTGCGTCGATCCACATAAACGGAACGTGGCGTGATTGCAGGTGCCTGCACGCGCGTCTCGCCAAGGAGCGGATCTCTCCCGACGTTTCGTGCGCTTTCGCACCCTCCACACGCCGCCCAAACGCAGCCGAGTAACACAATAATAACGCGCTCTTTCATGATTTTCCCACAATCCTGCCTTAAATATCTTCTGTTTTACGTGGGAGTATACCTCCTTTTGTCGTTTTTGTCCAGAGCAGTTTTGCAGTTTGAGGGTGAGGTTCTTCTAAACAAACATTTTTTTTGGTGTACAATAGACTTGGTGTCCCATGGCAAAACGTGTCCCATGGC
>JAUNBK010000023.1 GCA_030527105.1 Planctomycetia bacterium | reverse complement strand
AATTCGGCTCCGTCACCATCGTCTCCCTCGGCACGCAAAACCTGACCCTCGACGCCGCCCAACTCTCCCGCGTCATCACCGTCTCCGGCTCCACCACCCTCAACCTCGGGGGTCTCATCCTAACTGGTGGCAATTCCTCCGCCAGTGCTTCCAACACATTCTACGGTGGCGGGGTTTACAATAACTCCAGCACGCTGACAGTCACGGACTGCACGATCAGTGGGAATACTGCATACTCCGGCAGCGGCGGCGGGATTTACAACTCCGGCACGCTGACGGTCACGAACTGCACGATCAGTGGGAATACTGCATACTCCGACGGCGGCGGGATTTGCAACTACTCCGGCACAATAAATGCTCATAATTCGATTATCGCAATGAATTATGCCTCCTATTGGGCAGCAAACCTTCGCGGCTCTTTATCCGCCAGCAGTAGTAATAATTGGTTGGATTACAATCCCTATTTTGTCTGTGCCCCAGTATTCGATGCATCGGGCAAGCTGACGAATGCCGACTCGGTGGATTATCATTTATTACCCTACAGTCCATTGGTGAATTATCTGGAAGAAGGGTATGTCGGAGTTTATGAATATGAAGGTGAACCGTCGGACGTTCCCATGGATTTTTCCGTCGTCACGACGTTGGACGACGAATTCGACCTGACAAACGATGTGATTTCTCTCCGTGAGGCAATCTGGTACGTTTCTCAAGTTGACACGACAATTACGTTTTCTGATACCCTGTTTTCAGAGGAAAATCCGACAGGAACGATCCTGTTGGAGACAGAATTACATGTTGATAAGCCTATTATTATCGACGGCGCGAACCGAATTACCCTGGACGGTCAGGAGAAAACGCGGTTGATTAACAATCATTCCAATCTGGAAATAATCGGCATGACACTGACAAAGGGGAAGACAGACTCCGGTGGCGGGATTTGCAACTCCGGCACGCTGACGGTCACGGACTGCACGATCAGTGGGAATACTGCATCCAGCAGCGGCGGCGGGATTTGCAACTACTCCGGCACGCTGACGGTCACGGACTGCACGATCAGTGGGAATACTGCATACTCCGGCAGCGGCGGCGGGATTTGCAATAACAGAGGCACGCTGACGGTCACGAACTGCACGATCAGTGGGAATACAGCCTCATACAACGGCGGCGGGATTTATAACTACTCCGGCACACTGACGGCCCATAACTCTATTATTACTGATACGATTTATCGAAATAGTGGTACCATTCAAGGTTCATACAACTTGTCCACTTATACCACCTGGTCTTCGGGCGAAAATAATCTTGTTTATGATCCTGCTTTACCGTTGTTTAAAGATGCGGAAAATGGCGATTATTCATTAGCGACCAATTCGCAGGCAATCGATATGGGCAATAATCAGTACGCATACGACGCAGGGATGGACGCAACATGGTTGGATCTCGGTGGCAACCCACGATTTATGGGAAGCTCTATTGATATCGGGGCATATGAGTTTAGGGGGGTCGTGCTTTCACAAAATTCTGTTTATGTGGGCAATGTTACGCTTTCCTGGATTCCTCTTGAAAACGTTGTTAAAGTAAAAGTAGCATGGATTTCTCATGCGAAAGCAACGATTCTGGGAACATTTAGTGCCAGCGACGAATATGTTTGGGACACGACGCAGTTTCAAGATGGTTACGGACAATTAAGAGTAGAATTCCTAAACGAGAGAGAAAAAACTATTTCTGAAGCGGTGTATTCCGGATTGATTCTCAACGATGAAAACATCGTTCTCCACCGTGGGGAGATTACAGAAAATGAGACTTGGACGGCGGATAAGGTTCATCTGGTCGTGGGACGTGTTAATGTTAAGTCGGAGGCAACGCTGACGATTGAAAACAATGCGGTGGTAAAATTCTGGAAAAACGCCTACCTGAATACGGAAAGCAATGCCTCCGTTATCGTCCAGGAGAACGTTGTCTTTACCCGTGCGGAAGATGATGAAATTGGCGGCGATACAAATAAAGATGGGAATCTTTCCGTGCCCAAAGATGGAAATTCCTATATACGTGGTACTGGGAATTATGACCTGACCAATGTAACGATGAAGTACGTCACGCAGACCTGTTCCGGGACGCTTTCGCAAAATGAGACCTGGTTGGGTGGGCAAGTGTATCATATTACCGGGACGCTGACAGTTCCGTCAGGGGTGACGTTGACGATTTTGCCCGGAGCAATTTTGAAGTTTGATTCCGGCTGTTCGCTCGTCGTTCAGTCTGGCGGTTCGCTCGTCGCGGAAGGGAATGTTGCCCAGCCAATCGTGTTTACGTCCGTCAACGACGATTCCTACGGCGGCGATACGAATGAGGATGAGAGTGAAAGTGAACCGCAGACGGGGGATTGGAATCAGATTCGCAGCGAGGGTGGAACGATTCTTTTAAATCATACACGGGTACGTTATTGCAGTAATACTCGTGAACAAGGCGGACTTTATGCCACTGGCGGATCAATTCAATTTAACAATAGTGTTATCGAATTTACGAAATACGAATCCGTACGTATTCCTGGTGGTAGTTTTACAGCATACAATTCCATTTTCCGCGAAACCTCCATTGCGTTTGGTTACTATTCCGGTTCTGGTATCAGGGTCGTCAATTGTGTGGTGGATGGTGCCACCGTTGCCTATCGTTATGGCAGTGGAAAAACCTTCATAAATACTGTTTTTTCCAATATCACTTCTCAATTTTGCGATCAGGGAGGCGATTCAGCAACCTTCCAAAACTGTGTTTTCTGGAATCCACAAAATACCGGCCCCCAATCTTATAATAAAACTGGTCAAAACGGTAACATCTGGGCGAATCCCCTTTTCCGCGACGCGAAGAATGGGGACTATCGTTTGCAGGCAGGGTCGCCATGTATCGACGCGGGTGATGGGACGGTGGCGACAGAGACGGATATTACGGGGGCGCCGAGATATTCTGATCCTTATACGACACCAACCGGAAAACCTGATGCGGATGGAGAATACGTTGATATTGGCGCGTATGAGTTTACAGAGTCGGCCAGTTCGTCGATTGATTTGACGCCGATTGACGTTCAGGCACCTGGACAGGCGGTGACAGGTGAAAAAGCGACGATTCAATGGACAATTCGCAACAACGGCTCCGCCCCCGCCATCGGCACCTGGACGGATGAGATTTATCTGATTTCGGAAACAGGACAGAAAATCGTCGTGGGAGAAGTCACGCATGCCGGAAATATCACCGCAAGTGATTTGCAGACATTTTACGCGGAAGTGACTGTTCCCAATGTGAAAAATGGAAACTGGACGTTCGGCGTTCGCGTAAATCCCAATCGGGAGATTTTTGAAGGTGTCGCGACGGATAATAATGTTTTGCAGGCGGGCACCACGACCACTGTTTCGGTTCCTTTGCTTGAGGAATTGCTTGAGGAGACGGAGACGCTTTCCATCACCCATAAATCGCCTGCCCTGTACTGCGTTACGGTTGCGGCGGGAGAATCGTTCTGGCTCCAGACCTCCGCCGACCAGTCGGTTTCGGTGTACCTGTCTGAAAATGTCGTTCCCGCTTCCGAATTGGTGGCAAATTATGTTGGTTCAAAATATGGAACCAATGCCTCCACACTGTACATTCCCGAAGCAGATGTCAATCGGACGTTCTATCTGGTTTTGACGACGACCCAACCTGTTGCCAATGTGCGTTTGAAGGTGGAAGATACTTCGTTAGCGCTATTGGGCGTCTCTCTTTCCGAAGCGTCGAATCAAGGAACCAGCACGATATCCTTCTACGGTGCGGGATTCGATTCCGGTATAACCGTTTCTCTGACACAGGGAACAACGACCATTTCAGGAAGCGACGTCGTGGTCGTATCGTGTTCCCATGCCACGGCGCGATTTGATTTAACGGGCGTTCTCCCAGGCGCTTATGATTTGACGATAACTCAGAATGGTCAGACAGAAACTTTGAAAGATGCGGTTTCCGTGGTTGCGGATGGCGTTGGAGCAGTTCTTAATGCTTATTTGACGCTCCCTGATTCGATTCGTGCCGGACGGGTGTATTCCGCGAAGATTACCTACTCGAACGCGGGCGATTGCGATATGTATATGCCAACCTTTGTGATTACTGGCGGCGAAGGGAATCTGCTGGGTACGAAGTCCGACAACGTAACCTCTACCGCGCTGAACGTTTTGGGCGTTGGCTCGTCCGACTTCGCAGGAATTCTGCGCCCGGGCGAGGAATATACACTCACGTTCTATTTCATGGCGACGGATTCCGCCAGCGTCTCGTTTACGCCAGTAACATCCGACGACGACTATATTGGCGATGGCACATTCAATACCGCTTATTGGAACACGTGGAGTGAATTTTACGCCGATCTCTCTGGTGCAATAACTCAACTGCACACACGCGGTTACGCCACGACCAATTACAATGCCGCCAAGAAGTTTTTATACGCGCAAAAAGCGGGGAAAAACTCTACTGGTGTTTCCGGCTATTTGCGAAACGAAGCAACTGGCGAAGCGATTTCCGGTTGCAGAATCTATGCATCGTGGAATGAAGGAGAAAATTATACTTCCTGCGTTTCGGATGAAAATGGCCGTTATGTATTTAATTATCTTCCCCAAAATACCACAGTTTCGCTTTTCCTTGAGGATACGGCCTATCACCTTTCCGAGCCCAGTGTTTCGATTGCCGATCACGACATTTTAGATTTCAATCTGACGGCATTGCCATACGGTTTTGTTTCGGGGCGTATCACCGATGAAAATTCTCAGGGGGCTGCGGGAATTTTGGTCATGCTTTCCAACGATACGGGGGATTATGGTTATGCGATTACGGACCGATATGGTCAATACAGCATCAATAACGTACCTCTGGGAACATATCGTATAAGTGTTGAGTCGGCGGGGGCTTATCAAAATATCCCCGATCAGGCAATAGAAATTGTCAATGCGGCAGGTTCCACGATGAGTTTTTCACTGATCGAGGGAGGTGGTTATATCTCACAGCATGTACTCACGGAAACAGAATACGCGACTCTCTGTCAGACGTACGATTCTCTTGCTTTTCCAGAATTACTCCATGAGGTCAATACCATTGAGATTGCTCAGAACGACATTTCCGCGCTGAATCTCATTCGAGCCGTTTATATCGCCTCAAAAACCGAGGTTGACGACCTGATTCTTCTGCAATCAACCGAAGACACGACCGTTCAACTTAATGGGATGCCCATTCAGATTGATATTGTCGAAGAACAGTTCGGAACGGTAAATATTGTCAATATTCCTGGTGGGAAAAAAGTGGATATCGCCGTAAATTCAGGAGATATGCCAACATTTTATATTTCTCAGGGAACGTTGCAATTGGCAAATATTAATTTCGTCAACATTGCCACAAACGATAACTGGTCGCACCTTGGCAGTGTCTGCACGATTGAGGGAACGACCGGTGGAGAGGTCTTTTATGGTAATCTCCTCACGCAGGACGTTTCTTGGTTCGACAGTTTTGGTAACGACATTATGGAAACTTACTTTACAGAGGTTGTTGAGGAAGACGGTTCTATTGCCTACTATGAAAAGGAACTGCCGCAAAACCTTCCAGCAGTCGATATGTACACCGCTTTCGCCAATGAGAATTCAACCGTCTCCCTCTCCGCAAACGCTCAAGGCGAATCCTCCGCTGATGTCAATAACTACGTAATTATCTTTTCAGGTGGAATCGAAAAAGACCAAAATTATTGGTATTACTATGACAATGTTAAACGGTTGTACCAGGTATGTAGAAATAAATATGATATACCAGCAGAAAACATTTTTGTGCTTTACGCCGATGGGAATGATCCAGGGGCTGATAAGTGTGTAAAGTACGAACTTAATGACGAGGGTAAAATGGAGGCTGTGCATGCCAATTCTGATATGAGTTTTGTTGAAGCAAATTTGTATGCTGCTACAGAAGAAAATTTTAAAATAGTTTGTGATTTAGTTGATGGAAATATGAGTCAAAATGAAAATAATGATGACCATCTGTTAGTCTACACTTTTGACCACGGTAGTACTTTTCATGTTGAATTAAAGGAAAGTAGTCACTGGGAAACAACCTTGAATACTTGGGGGGGAAAAGGTATAAAGGACACTGTTTTTGCACAAGAAATGTCCAAAATCGAAGGCTATATTACCTATGTTTTCGCTCAATGTCATTCTGGCGGCATGTTAGAAGACATTAATATGTCTTCAACACAATTTGGAATGGTGGCTACACGAGTAGATGAAAAGTCTCATAATGATTTTTTCTCAAGATTTTTTATAGACAATCTTGTCTCTGATAATTATGAAGACGGAGAATCAATGACAGGAGAACAGGCGTTTTTGAGCACTCTTGTTGATTTTCTAAAAAACCCAATTAACGTAGCCTTTGTTGATGAGCACCCGTGGTACAAAAAAGGCAATTGTGAAAACTTTCCAATTTTCTCGATTGGCACCCTTAAAGCGCCCGTTGTTAACGTAACAGCTGGTACAAACGCCATTTCCGCTTCGTGGAAAGAAGTGCCATTTGCGGACAAGTATTATTTAGAAATTTCAACCTCTCCAAGTTTTACTTCCTGCCGCAGATATGTTTCCACATTAACTTCCACAACATTTACCGGTTTAGAGGAAGGCACGACCTACTATATCCGCATGAAGGCGACGGATACAACCGGCGATCATAAAGATTCGCAATGGAGTAATACTGCTAGTGCAAGAACTTTACAATCCTGCGATCCGAACGAGATTAACGGGCCGGTGGGGTATGATTTTGTGACGGTGAATGAGGGGACGGAGGAGGAGCCGTTTTTGGTGATTACGACGCCGAACTGGGTGGCGGGGGACGCGACGAAGGAGCAGGATTTCAGGATTTATTTCGAGAATAAGAGTTCCGCAACGGCTGCGGCGCAGGAAGTCTTTGTGACAACAACGTTGCCGGAGGAGTTGGACTGGTCGACGTTCGAGTTGCGGGAAATCTGTATCGGGAACCAGGTTTTCGACGATACGATCGGGTACATGGACGGCGTGTGGACGGTGAATCAGACTTCGACGGGAGACCAGATCAAGATTTCCGTCACGTTCAACGAGGATACTGGCGAAGCGAAGTGGTACCTGCGTTCGTGGGTCGCTTCAACGGCAGACAATTTCCCAACCAGCGCTTATGAAGGCTTTTTGCCGCCGAATGATAAGGAGAAGCACGACGGCGAAGGGTATGTGGCGTTTGCGATTCTGATGGATGAAGATTTGGCGACCGATACGAAAATCGAGACGAGCGCGAGTATCGTGTTCGACACGAATGATCCGATTTTGACAAATGCGTGGCACAATACAATCGACGCGAGCGCGCCGGTGAGCGTGTTGACGAAGGCGGAGTTGGATGCGGAAAATAATGCGGTGAAGCTGAGTTGGACAGGTTCGGATGTTGGATCGGGGGTCGCGAATTATGAGATTTATGTTTCCAAAGATGGCGGGGATTTTAGTCTGTGGAAAACTGTCTCGGGAACAGACGAAACATACAAAATTTCGGACGAGGCGCGTTTGGCGTTCTTTGTGCTCGCGACGGATAATGTCGGATTGAAGGAGACCAAATCCACGGCGGAGAAGGTGGTTGCAACGGTGTCGAATGCCGTGCCGGTCGCGGTAAACGATGCGGCGAAGGTGGGGCGAAACGGCTCGGTGGAGGTCGATGTGTTGGCGAACGATTCGGACGCTGATGGCGACGCGCTTACGATTTTGTCCGTCGGAAACGCAACATATGGCACTGCGGAAATCGAAAATGGACACATCGTGTATACGCCCAATGCGGAATTTTACGGGCGCGATGAATTCGAGTACACGATTTCCGACGCGTTGGGCGCGACGAGTTCCGCCAAAGTGATCGTGGTGGTCGATAACGTAACGATAAACATAAATAAAACGAAAATGAACGTCTCATGGGCGGCGGTCGATGGCGCGAAGGCGTACAGCGTCGAGTACCGCGTCGGAGGGGCGACGAAGTGGTCGAAAAAGAGCGTCAAAACGAACTCGGTCGATGTCTCTGGCAAGGCTGGTGCGACGTACGAATTCCGCGTGACCGCTCAGCTCGCGGAGGCGGAAACATTCACGCAAAACGCGACGATTTTGTCGAAACCAACGCTGAAAAAAGGGAGCGTGAGCGACGACCAATTCTCCGTGAACGTCACAAATTGGAGCGCAAAATCGAACCTCGCCGCCGAAGCAACGGTCGCGAAAGTTTCGCTCGGCAACGAAAGCGTTGAGTTCGATCTGGGCGAGCCAGCTGTGTTCAGTTCAGGTTTGACGGTGGCATTCAATAATGGCGAATTTACGTTCAAAAATACAACTTCCAACACAAATTACAAAGTGATCGTTTCCTTCTCGGATGGACGCAGCGACTCGCAACTCTCCGGCGCGTGTTCACTAAAAACGACTGCCGCACCGTATCAGGCACCCGAGAACGTGACGGCAAAAAGCGTGAGCGCGTCGGAAATTGTCGTGACGTGGGATGCGTCGAAAGGGAAAAATTCGGACCGAACGGCTGAAAAATACACCGTTCAATATCTGAAAAACGGACGATGGACAAACGCCACGACCAACGCGACCGGCGGGAGTTACACGATAACTCGCCTTGCAAGCGAGACGACGTACGAAATTCGCGTCTTCGCGAGGGAAGACCGACATTTCCTCGCCTCGGAGTTAAGCGCCACGGTGACGGCAACGACCGGCGTCCTTCTCGCGCAGCCGAAACTGAAGGCGGATAAGGCGGATATCAAGGACGACGCGTTCGCAATTGAAATCACAAATTACGAAACTTCCAATCTAAAAACGTACGCAACCGCGGTTACCGTGACGATCGACAAAATCGGCTCGGTGGATGTTTCAACCGACGGCAGTACGTCGGAGTTAGGCGAGATGAAAATCCAGTTTATCGACGGTTTCCTCGTTTTTGACGGCGCGCAAAGTTCGACGACGTACCCTGTTTCCGTTTCGTTTGGAATGGAAGACAACGCGTCGAAATCGAGCAAAATCAACGTGAAAACGACGAAAGCACCGTATCTCGCGCCGACGAACGTGAGCGCCACGGCTCAGAGCGACACGAAGATTCTCGTCACGTGGAGCGCTTCAAAGGGGAAAGGTTCCGAGCAAACTGCCGCGAAGTACACTATCGAGTATAGCACGGACGGCGGGAACAGGTGGAGCCGCGCGACGACTGGCGCTACGGGTGGGTCGTACACCATCAATCGTCTGAAAGCCGCAACGGAGTATATGATTCGCGTTTCCGCAACCAAAGACAACAAGTTCGAGCAATCCGATTCCATGAGTGTGACCTCCTCTGTCCAGACGTTCCTTGCGACGCCCAAAATTTCGAGCGTAACAAGCAAATCAGGGACGGTTTTCGTGTCTTGGAGCGCTGTCGCAAAGGCGGACAAATACATGCTCCAATATCAAAAAACCGGCGACACTTCGTGCCAATTCGTCGAGGTCGAGGACGAGGGCAAGAAAATCACTTGGGACATTCTGGGTCTCGAGTCCGGCGCCTCGTACGAATTCCAACTTCGCGCGTTGTCGACCGATCCCGACCAGCCAGAATCTCCTTGGTCTCCGATTAAGGTTTTGAAAAGTGTGAAATAATGACCGGTTCAGCACGACGTTTTTCATGAGCCATTTCGCGTTGCGCCCTAGTGCCGAGAACGGAGCGCAGCGCGCCACGACTCCTCGCTTTTTTGCGAAAACTCAAATTCATTCGAGCGGAGCAAGGTGGACACCATTTTTAGTACCCACCTTGCACTCTGCGTACATTCCCAAACTCTTACAAAACACGAAAGTGTTCTCGTAATGCACTACCTGTAGCGAGCATCCGCAGCCTTAATCTCGTCCCACTTCTTGCGACGTTCCTCTTTTTGCGCCTCGGAAAGATTCCACAGGGAGTATGGTTCTTTCGTCACGATGCCCAAGTCGGACAAAATCGTCGGTGCGATATCGCGAATGAAGACTGGCGTATCGCTCTCAACGATTTTTTCATGCGTGTCTCCTGGGCGTTTGATGAGGAGGATTGGATTTTTGCGCTCCAAAAGCGGCTCCAAATGGACGCCATGGTCTCCCATGATAACGATGTACGAATCGTCATATTTTCCCGCTGCCTTGAGAAGGTCGAGGTATTTCGCAACACCTTCGAGATCCATTTTTCCTTTGAGGACATATGATTCCCTAACGTATTGACTGGGGTCGCGATTATGAGGTCCGAAGAGATGGTATACCCGAAAAACAGGCGCGTCTTGCAAGGGGAGTGAGGAGGGCAAGTGCGTGAAAAAAGGTTCTGCGTTCGGGAAAACGGCTTCCTTTTGGGAATTTTCCTCAACGGAATCGCCACCATTTCTCGACTCTTCTGAGTCGGTACTTTCATCTCTGGAATAAATCTCGTAAAAGTACCATATCCATTGTGCTACATACTCGCCAGCTCCACGCTTGCAAATGTGCGGCGACATACGCGAAGTTGCCAAGGGAATAATGTTCGCTGTGAGAACAGTGGAAGAAAGAGGTTTGCTCAGGCGCTTCAGCAGATCCTGATCATATTCAAATCCAGAAGAGAGGGGGATGCTAATCCGAAATGATGTGTAGTTGCTGTAGACGCACCAAAATCCTTTTTTTGCCAATTCGAGCGCCAAAATATTGGGAGAGCCGTTGAAAGCCGCGAGCAGTTCTGTTCCAGAGATTTTTTTCCCATCTCCCCACAAGTCTAAGTCATCAATTTCGCGCGAGCCTGAAAGAAGAATAGGAAGAGCACCCTGTGTTTGAGGGTATAGAGACATGCATTTCGAAAACGAAGTAAAATCTTTGAAAGGAAGCAAAACATCGCGCGATGACGATGCCACAATGTCATCATAAAAGCCGCGCCCAAAACTGTCCAAAACCAAAATAATGACATTTTGTTTGCTGGAGATGGTGTAGTCCTCTTGCTTGGGTACATCTGTCAAATACTCATATGGAATGAATTGTCTATGAATTTCTTTATCATAAGACCACCAATCAGGGAAGATCACGACCGCTTGAGCTAGGATAAACACCCACGCGATTTTTGTTGCGTTTTGGAAGAAAAAGGACGAAAAATAGTACACAACAAAAAACAATGCAGCAAACAAAACCAACTCTCCACTCGCCAGCAAAAGGGACGACGATTCCCATAAAAGGACGTGACTCTCAAGCCACAGGCAAAGCCCGCTTGCCAAGAAAAAGAGGAGGAGGGGTTTGAAAAAACGCATCCTCACAAAGCAAAGCATGATGCCAACAAGAAACACGATACCGAGTGTCGAGATTATAAAGTTGACAACGGAAAGCTGAAAAAGCGTGATGTGGCAAAAGTCCAACTCGTTCCCGAAATAGAGCGTCATCGAAGTGAACCAATAAACCGAAACGACAAAAAGCACAACGCTCAGTGCCTTCCAACAGACGCCCAGTGCTTTCAAATATTTTTCCTTCATCTTAACCCTCATTTCAAAATGCGATTATCGCGATCTGCTACCTGTAGCGAGCATCCGCAGCCTTAATCTCGTCCCACTTCTTGCGACGTTCCTCTTTTTGCGCCTCGGAAAGATTCCACACGGAGTAAGGTTCTTTCGTTACGATGCCCAAGTCGGACAAAATCGTCGGTGCGATATCGCGAATGAAGACTGGCTCATCACTCTCGACGATTTTCTCATGCGCGTCGCCTGGGCGTTTGATGAGGAGGATTGGATTTTTGCGCTCCAAAAGCGGCTCTAAATGATTGCCGTGGTCTCCCATGATAACGATGTACGAATCGTCATATTTTCCCGCCGCCTTGAGAAGCTCGAGGTATTTCGCCACGCCCTCAAGGTCCATTTTTCCCTTGAGGACGTACGGTTCCCGAACGTATTGACTGGGGTCGTCATTATGAGGTCCCATGAGATGATACACGCGAAAAATAGGCATGTCTTGCAAGGGGAGAACAGAGGGCATCTGCATGAAGAAATGATCTTCTTCCAGAGTGCATTTGGCTCTTGGCATCCGAACCGTCAGACTCCTCTCTTCAGATTCCGAATTTTCGTCTCCGCAATAAATCGCATAAGCGTACCATATCCACTCTGTGAAAAAACTCCAACATCTGTCCTTATACATGTGCGGGGACATACGAGCCGTAGCCAAGGGAATAATCCCTGTTGTAAGAACGGTGGAGGAGATGGGCTTATCTAGGCGCTGCAACAATTCATGATCATACTCAAATCCGCAATCGACCGGAATGCAGATTCGGAAGTTGACGTGGGTATCATAAAAACAAAGGAATCCTTCCTCCTTCAAATGTTGTGGTAAAATGTTGGGAGATCCTTTAAAAATCTCGAGCATCTTTGGGAGAGTGAGCGTCTTCCCTCCGAGCGACTGCTCGTAAACGGTTTTGTCGTCATCCCACAAATTGAGATCATCAATTCCACGTGCCCCAGAAAGGAGGGTGGGAAGAGCGCCCTGCGTTGCAGGATACAACGACATACATTTCGAGAACGAGGTGAAATCTTTGAAAGGATTCAAAAAATCTGACGATGAAGATGCCACTATATCGTTATAAAAACCGCGCCCAAAGCTGTCTAAAACGAAAATAATAACGTTTTTTTCGCCGGAGAGCGTGTAATCTTTCTGATCAATCTCACCAGATAGATATACATACGGCAGAATCTGCTTGTGGATATCTTCGTCGTACGACAACCAATTAGGAAGCACCACGGCTGCTTGAGCCAAGATGAGTACCCACGCGATTTTGGGCGCGTTTTGGAAAAAAAAGGACGAAAAATAGTACACAACGAAAAACAAACCAGCAAATAAAACCAATTCTCCGCTCGCCAGCCAAAATGAGGACGATTTCCACAAAAGAACGTAGCTCTCCAACCACATACAAAATCCGCTTGCCAAAAAGAAGAGGAGAATGTACCTAAAATAATGCGTCTTCCCGAAGCAAAGCATGATGCCAACGAGAAACACGACACCAAGCGTCGACAAAACAAAATTGACGACCAAAAGCTGGGTGAGCGTGATGTGGCAAAAGTCCAACACGTTCCCTAAATAGATCGTCAGCGACGTGAACCAATAGACCGAAACGACAAAGAGCGCGACGCTCAGTGACTTCCAACAGACGCCTAGCGCCTTCAAATATTTTTCATTCATTGTGATACTTCGTGTAAGAATTTTCTATTTTAGAGCGGATTGCCGCACAGAAGCAATCCCTCGGCTTATTTCATTTCTCAAATGGGCGAAATGCGCCTCGTCTGGCTGCTCGCGAAGCGCTTGATTCGCAACCTGGAGCGCCTCCTCGTAACGACCGGCACGATAGAGCGCCTCCACCCAACGATGATACACGTGCACGTGATTGTTCCGAAAAGTATAATAATTCGGCACGTGCTTCATCCCCGTGCGGAGCAAATCTGCCGCCACGGAATATTGCCCATCGCGACAAAGGGCGATCGCCCAGTTGTTGATCGTCGCGAGGAGATTGCCTCGAGCCGTTTCGCTCTGAGGGTCAAAAATGTACGCAATTGCGTTCGCCTCCAATGCGCCAGCGTAGTCCTTCTTCGCCAACAAGTCGACGCCCCGATTGTAGTAGATTTTTGCAATCAGCCGTTTGTCCGAGATGGGATGAATATTGGAAAGCAAACGTTCCTCCGACGCATTGTTTGGCAAGTCCACGCCCGCTTGGCGAATCAGGTCGCAAATGACCTTTCGACGCGTCGCTGGGTCGTTTTGGTATTGAAACCACGTGCGGCAAGTCGTCTCCACATCCATTTTTGTCCCATTTTTAAGATAAACCCAACACATCGCGTGTCCCGGCAACTCAATCGGCGTGGCATTCAACCCCGCCTTGCGCGCGAGACAGCAGTATAAAATCGTCGCCGTGACACAATTATAGCGCCCGTATTCGAACAAATTAGCAATGGTCGTCTCTTCCAATTGGTAGCCGCCCGTCAAAACTTCCGTGTGCATGAACTCAAGGATGATCTCCGCCCTGCGCATTTCGGAATCTTGAGGTCGAATTTTGGACAAAAGTTTTTTCTCGATAACGTAATATTGATTCACCAATTGATTCGCTTCCTCAGCACTTTGAGGACGACTCGCGACGATACACGCCTCCATGAGCGAAAAATCCCCCGGCGTATCTTGAATACGCAGCGCATTGAAGAGCTTCGCCTCGTTGCGATTCACGTCGCGAATGTATTGCGCGTACCAAGGAAGGCTCCCTTTGTCGAGCGACACACGACCCCGAAAATCGACGAAGACCGCCTTCTGCGGAGTTGCTTCGCGAAGACTCGACGCGTCACGAAATATCGGCGGAGCTTGCTCAAACGGCGCGTGATACACCGGAATAACACCGGCTGCGTTCGAATTTTTCGCCGAACCATTGGGCACCGCACTCCCTCCCTCTGGCGAGACGGCGGGCGCAAATTCGATAATTTTCACGGAAGTTTGCTGCGTGTTGGGCGAAATTTGACCACGAGGCTCACACCTTCCCCCGCTCGGCAGTGCCGTTTGGTGTGAATCCAAAGGAGTTATCGTCACGTTAGGGGTCGTGTTGGACGTCGTGTTGGATACCGTATTGGGCGTCGTATTGGGCGTCGCGCGATACTCCCCGCTAAACGATGCCGAACGGTCTTTCAACTCAGCAGGCTCGGAGCGCGTGTCCCGCTCTGGCGCGTGTTTGGATCGCACGGGGTAGGAGACTCTGGGTGTCTCCTGCGCATTTTCGTCGGAGCTTCCCCAAAATGCCGTCGGACGGACTGCCTCATCGCGAATAAGCACGGAACGCGGGTGCCTCTCCGGCTTCGCCTTGGGAGTTCTCCCCGTCGACTCCGAGGGTACCACCTCAAGCTCCTCGAATTCTTCCGGCTCCAGAAGAATAATGTCCCCCTCCCCGTCGGATTCCAAATCAGGAACCGAATCAGGAATTACGGTGTCCTCAAACTCGCTCCCATCGCTCTCGATGTGTGCGGGAACATGCGCGGGATCTGACGCGGAGGGAATGGAGATGATTTTAGGCGCACGACTTCCTTTGGATGAGGGAGCCGACAGCGCGTCGTTTGCTATTCCGACAGCCGACTCCTCCAACTCGTCCGCCAACTCATCCGCCAGCTCGTCTGCCAACTCGACAGCCAGTTCGTCCTGCATTTCAACTGTCTCAAGCGCAAAGGTTGGTTCCCGGCGGGAAACAACGGAATCATCGGATGAATCCGCAAAATCCAAGCGCGATTTCTCGCCTGGCATGGTCACCAAGAAAGGCTGCTCCTGCTTCGGAGTCTCCCTCGCGGGACCATGGACAGCGGGTATTAATTTTCGAATCCCCGCGAAACGTTCAGATCTATTTTGCCTTCGAACCATAGAATTCGGCACGGGAACGCTTCTCCCCTCAGCAGAGACGAATTTCTCAGGAGGAGAGTAGGGGTCGGGATAAACCGTGTTCGGATCGCCAAAAAAGTACCCTTCCGCCACAGATGGATTGAACGAGGGGCGAGAACGATCCTGCGCCAAAGTTTCGCCGCCAAAGACGAAAAAAAGCGCAGCCGTCAAAAAGAGACAAGAGAGTGAACGCCAAGAAAAGCAAATCTCCCTCAAACCTAGCGTGTCAAATTTTGATTTCATCTCGCATTCCATCGCGTTATTTCCTATCCCAAGTGACCCCACTCTGGTTTGCAACAACCCAATCTCGCAAACCATTTCATCGGACGGTAGTTATCAACGGCTTTTCGCAAAAAAAAATCCAAAAAGTTTTTCAAGCGACGCGTTGTTTGCATTGAAACAAATTTAACACTTCTTCCGCTTGGCAAAAATAGCAAAGAGGTGTCGATAATAACGCCATTTCTTTTTTTACTGTCACATTGTCTCAAACGCCCTATATCCTTCATTTATCCCAATTTGTACAGAGGTCTTTTTTCCAGCCCGTTTAAAAAAAGAGATAAAAAAGCCGAAGAAGATGTTGGCGTCGCGTGGGAATTTTCGCATCGAAGCGTGATTTACACTCATCCTCCTTCAAAATTTCGGGTTTCCCGAAGTTTCGTAGGTCACGGGCGTGGACCACACTTTGTTGTGAAAATCACATTCGTTTGTTCGCCGGTATAAAAAATATACTCATCGTGCTTAAAATTCCCGTTCTGCGCAACGTTTGAGGAGCCGTGGGGCGTAGCTCCAACGACGGGCGGAACTGGAAGTTTCAACGTCAAGTATTGCAATACGGCGAAATTTGGAAGACGAAGGAAAAGTGTCCCAGATTTTTTCAAGAAATTTATCCGAAAATTTCTCCAAGGCATTTGCATTTTTTAGAAAATAGAGTAAAATAGAGTAGAGATATTTATTGTCACCAAGCAAAATTTATTGTCACTAAGCAAATAGGTCTTTTCGATTCGGGTTTGATCGCGGCTCCGTGTGAGATTTCAACGTTCAATTGCTGGGGCTCAAGCGCCAAGGAATCGGGGGTACTGAGGGGACATTTCGACGCGGAACGATTAGACCTAACGAAAGTTGCTCCTGCACAATGCGGAGTGGTTTTCGCATGATCAGCGGGGTTTCCCAACCCCCAACCAAGAAGTGAGAGGGAAATCACAAGGCAATAAAATGTTCAAAATAAGAAAAACAGTTCAGGCGGCAAAATCGCGACAACGCGCGTTGAGGGCGGCGTTGTTTTGGTTTTGTGTTATGCTTTTTTGTGGGAATTCGTCAGAATCGCCCCATGTTTTAAATATCGTTTCTTCGTCAGAAGGAGCAGAAACCGCTCAGAATGTGTCAGTTGCATACGAGGATCTCCACGCGCTTCCCGAATTCCACCCGTGGGCGACATTCGAACCTGGCGCATGGCGACTCGCACGCACGATCCTCGAACAATCGACGCAGGGCAAATCCAACGTTGCCAATCGTACTTGTATGGAAACGTTTTCCCAACTGCGCGAGAAAAATCCCCTTTCCGCAAGTGTCACGACAGAGACCGTGGTAGCGCTTGCGGGCAAACGCGTAAAAATTGATCCCAAATCGTTCACATCGGACTTTTTTGGAGTTTCCGTCCATAATAATCCCATCTATTGGCGAGAGGGGTGCGAAACACTTTCCGTCGCCGGGGAGCCTATTCCGTGCCAAATTATAAGAATTGAATCCTCCGACAAAAAAAGCGTTCGCAAGACGAAAATTTGGTTCAATCCTTCCCGATCGCCGTTTATATTCAAGAGAGAGACAAAAATATGTCTCAACGACAATCAAACTTGTTGTGAGGAAACGACGATCGAAGTCGTTTCTATCGACGTTCAAACTGTCGTGTTGGGGAAAATTTATAATGGGTACCAATGCGTTCGAACTTCAAAATTCGAAACGTACCGGACGACAAGTCGCGTCATCGCTTCAAAACAGATTCCGGGAGAAATTATCACGCGAGTCACGGAGGAGCACGATTTGTCGGGGGCGCTTCGCCAGCGTAGTACGGTGGAACTTTTGGATTTTGGCTTCGACGCGAATGACCGGCAGAAAGAGATGTTTTGCGGAAGCACGGTACATTCGGGGCGTTCCTTCGTCCCGCCACGACCTTTGAGTCCACGTTTTAGCGCTGCTGGGATGGAGAGAAGAGAATTCACGATTCAATTTTCACAGCCGGAACCTGGAGCGGAATCGACGGAGAGCGCTTCGGTTCCGCAGGAGGGGGCTGCACCAAACTCGGACGTTGACGTTCTCCATGCTGGTATGCTTCCTCCAGACGTTTATGACGACATTGCGTTTTTTAAGCGTTTTCGTCAGCGATGGAAGGATAGCAAGGAACATTCCTCGGTTCTTGCCACGGAAGCGCCACAAACACCCGCGCAACAATTGCTCGGAATTTTCGATTTGGGTGGAGTTTCTTCATCCCCTCTAATTCCCAGAGAACCGGAGTCTCGTTCCCCGATTTATAGTCGTCGGAGCCAAAGAGCTTTCTGGGAAAGAGAGGTGCCGCAGGAGACTATTTCCACCAATGCGCTCCGTGTTTCCGTGAGTGTCGAAAAACTTCTGCCGCACGAGGGAAAAACGAAAATCAATCGTGACTCGCGTGACTCCCGAGACTCGCGCGAAAATCGAGGAAACTGGAGACGAAATTGGCGCGCGTTGTGGAATCCGCGATAAACGCACATTGTCCCACCTCGCAACAAAATCTGACACCACATTTGGCGGGTTGTGGTGCTGGAGTTTTCCTGCGGATGGTTCGACGGAATCGCGCGCAAAATATAAATTCATAGGAGCACACCATGTATTTTTCACGAAGATATTTCCTTCAATCCCTCGCGCTTGGCGCGGCTATTTCGCCCTCCGCGTCGCGCCTCTTGGCGAACACACCTGCCGAGAAAAAGTTCCCTCCGTGCCAAGCGCTCACTCAGGGACCGTTGTTCCACTGGGGCGCGTACTACGATCAATTGCATTTCGACCCAAGCGACCGATTCGTCACGGGGAACGAAGTCGACTTCCAAGGGCGATCGCCGAAGCCAGACGACGTGATTCGTGTCGGTCTCATTGATACTTCCGACAAAAACCGATGGACGGAGATTGGCACTTCGTGCGCGTGGAATTGGCAGCAGGGTCCGATGTTGCAATGGATTCCGGGGCGCGAAACGTTCGAGGAGGCGGAAGTCATTTGGAACGATCGCGAGGGGGATCGATTTTTCTCGCACGTCTACTCGCCACACACGGGGAAGTATCGCGAGCTGCCCGGTCCTGCATATGTCATCAGCCCTGATGGGAAATTCGCGTTGTATCCCGATTTTGCGCGGTTGAACGACACACGCCCGGGGTATGGATATTGCGGCGTGAGCGATCGAAACGCGAGCCTTGCCGCGCCGGACGACGCAGGAATTTGGCGCATGGATTTGGAAACTGGCGAGTCGCGTTTGATTATCACGTTTGCGCAAGTTGCCGACATGGCGCCCCCGGAGGGATACTCCAAGGGCGCGAAGCATTGGTTCAATCATCTGCTGATTGCGCCCGACTCGAAGCGTTTTCTCTTTTTGCATCGGTGGCGCGGAAAGGACGAAAAATCGTATTGGAAGACGAGATTAATGACGGCAGATGCGGATGGGGGGAATATCTACGTTCTGAACCCGCACAATATGACGTCGCACCTCGTATGGCGCGACCCGAAGCACGTTATTGCTTTTGCGCGCCGACCTTCTCATGGAGATCGTTTCTACGTTTTGGAAGACCAAACCCAAAACGACGGCGTCGTCGGACACGAAATTATGAAAGTGGATGGGCACGTCTCGTACCTCCCACACACACAGCAAAAGTGGCTCCTCAACGACACGTATCCCGACCGGAATCGGATTCAGCGTCCGTTCCTTTTTCACATCGATACGGAAGAGACGATACCACTTGGCGAGTTTTATCTCCCGCCCGAATTCCGTGGCGAGTGGCGATGCGACCTTCACCCTCGAAGCAATCGATCGGGCACCAAAATCCTCATCGACTCGGCACACACCGGCGGGCGGCAGATTTATATGATCGACATTCGCGACACGGAGATTCATCGTAGGTGATTTGTCGCACGTAATTTATTAATTTTTGGCAGAAGAGGAGGATACACTATGAGCGTTTTGCCAGTTGAAGAACGAGACGCGTTTTGGGAGTTCGTTCGTGAAAGTGTGAAATCGGGAGAGTCCATCGAATATTGGGAGTACCAAGGTCTTCCCATTTTGTACCTCGCGGCGCAAGAGGGGGATTTGGATTTGGTGCGATTTCTCATCGACTCGGGCGCGACGACGCTGCATCCGTGGGAAGATATGAATGTCGACGACGTTTTCATTCGTTGCCTTCTCATCCAAGAACGCGAAAAAAAGTGCGCAGAATTGGGCGTCTCGTGGCCCCTTGATGAAGATTGCTTTCCGTGTCCGATTTGTGGAAAATTATCGAAGGATATCAAATATTTCACGTTCAACTCGGTCGCGTTTTTCCTCTTGGTGTACCAATTACGAACGGAAAATTGTATCGCGTGTCCCGCCTGTATGCGGAAGAAAATTGGAGGCTATTTGATAAAATACATCTTTCTCGGGAATCTCATGTACCCGTGGATTTTCATCGCAATGATGATTCTCCTCGTGAGAACGTGGCTTCCAGGACCGTCCTGGTCGCTCAAGCGTTTGTTGAAGAACGCGAAACAAGAGACCCAGGAAGCTCAATAATCGCGCAAAATCATGCGCCAATTTCCTTGATGGCGCGCAGCGTTTCGTCGTGGAGGAGTCCGTTCGACGCGCAGACGCCTCGGTTTTTCGTGAGTTCGAACCCTTGCGAGAAATCCAAGTCGACGCCGTCCAAGTCCGTGATTTTTCCGCCCGCCTCCTCGAGAACGATCGAGCCAGCCGCCTGATCCCAAATTTTCTCCTTGTAATTGGGGAGCTTGGACGAAATGAAACGGAACAGCAAATCGCCTTCCCCCGCCGCCAAGACGGCATACTTCGCCTGGCTATCCATTAAAACAGGCTCTCCACCGATCTGCATACGCTCCGCGAGGAGGTCGATCTGGCTGACGTTGGTGTGAGCCGCCTCGAAAGAGCGGAGGAACGACGCCTGGCGCGCGTCGGAAACGTTCGACGTTTGAAGCCTCACGGGCGAGTCGTCGTCCAATTTGAGCGAGCCATCCTCCATGCAAAGCGTCCGCCGCCAAGTCCCTTTCCCACGCTGCGCGTAGACGAGCGAGCCTTTTTTTGCCGAGTCTGTCGGCGTGCTTTGGCGATTCGAAGCGAAATGTCCTTTCTCGTCCGGGGGCAAGCATGGCAAGCCCAAGACGCCAAAAGAGACCTTGTAGTCCTCAAGGAGCGCGAGCGCAATGGCGTACTGCCCGCCGCGCAAAAAACCCTTGGTGCCATCAATTGGATCCAACGTCCAAAAAGTGCTGGAGGCGCCAGCTTTTCGATGATCGCCACGCGCAACCCATTCGATCACGCGCTCAGGCGTAACGTCTGGGAGGTATTTCGACGTGAATTCGAGGATGATGCTCATAAATCGCGCGCCGTCGTCGCTTTGAAGGAGGTCTGCCGACTCTTCCGCCACGAGAGGAATGGAGGGGAACGCGCTCGAGAGCTTGGCGGCAACCAGCGTTTGAACCGCTAAATCCCCCACCGTGACGGGCGACTTGTCCTTCTTTTGCCACGTTTCGGGCGTCACGAACTTCTCTTGAATCCGGAGCGTGAGATCGCACGCGTCGCGAATGACATCAAAAATGATCGAATAATCCATGTCAAAAAAACTCCTTACTCGCCGAATCTCAACCCAACACGACGATAAAAGACAAAAAAGAGCGGGCGACGCAAGGAACTCCGCTGCGTCGCGAATGAAACCAAGCTGTCGGAGAAAAATCGCGTGGGATTTTCGTGCTCTTTAATCTTTCACGCGCTCGATGTACTCTCCAGTACGAGTGTCGACGCGGATTTTCTCTCCCTGCTCGACGAAGTTGGGGACGATAATTTCCGCGCCGGTCTCAACGGTGCAAGGTTTCGTCACGTTCGTCGCGGTGTTTCCTCGGACGGCAGGATCCGCCTGCGTCACTTCCAAAACGACATGATTGGGTGGCGTGATGCCAATTGGGTTGTTGTTGTACAGCATGACGTCGCACACCATACCCTCTTTGAGATACTTCCAAGCGTCGTCAATCGTCGTAGATGGCAGCTCGTACTGCTCGTAAGTTTCGTTGCACATGAAGACCCACTCGTCTCCCTGTCGATAGAGATATTGCGCCTGAATCTCGGCGATGTCAGCGGATTCGATAGAGTCGCCGCTTTTCCATGTTCTTTCCAGCACGGTGCCGCGCAAGAGGTTGCGGAGCTTGCACTTGTAGAGCGCTTGCCCTTTGCCCGGTTTCACAAATTGACACTCAATCATGATAAACGGATCGCCATCAAGCTGAACCTTCAACCCTTTGCGAAATTCGCTCGTGTTGTAACTTCCCACGTTATGATTCCTTCCTTTTCAAACAAACAGCTATAATCGTTCGCCCCTTTTTTGACGATACACAAACATGCAGCGCCGAAGGAGGCGTGTTCTGAATATAAAAACCTAATAGGATTGTACCATGACGAAAAACCGCAGTTTCCCGAAATGCGTCCAGGCGGAAGAGATGGAGTCGTTGGAACACGAAACTCAGTATCCTTTTCTCGCAACCGAACATTTCGTCCAGACAGCAGAGCGAAGCTCGTCGAACGCCCTGCTGCGACAAATACTCCCTTCACGCGAGGAACTTCTATCGAGTCCGTATTTTACTACCGATCCGCTTCAAGAGCAAGCCCCCACCCCCGAAAATTTTGATTGTGTACGAATCTTGCGGAAATATTTAGGTCGCGCACTCCTTATGACCACTCCATTTTGTTTTGGGAACTGTCGTTTTTGTTTTCGACGCTACTTAAGGAACGCTCCGCCTGCGGGAGTCTTAAAACATGAAAATTATCAGAGTGCTTTATTTCAAGTCGCAAAAGACGTTTCGATTCATGAAATCATCCTGAGCGGTGGCGATCCAATGACGCTAAACGACGACCTTTTCTTTTATCTGTTGGAGGAATTTGGAAAAAACAAACATATCGCAAGGATTCGCGTACACACTCGCTCCCCCATTTTTTGCCCGCAAAGAATCTCAAAAAATTTTATAAAAAAAGTTGAAAATTTTTTTGAGCGTGTGTCGAAACCTCTCTATTTTGTTGTCCACATCAATCACCCCGACGAAATTTCGCCCGAAACGGAGGAGAATTTCGCGCTCCTCCATCGTGCGGGCGTTGTTCTGCTTCAACAGGGAGTCCTCCTTCGGGGCGTCAACGATGATGTCGACGTCCTCGAACGCCTCTACGAGAAATTGGCGAACAAGAATGTCCTTCCGTACTATCTCCACCAGCTGGATCGCGTGCAGGGAGCGGCACATTTTGAGGTGCCCGACGAAGAGGGACTTAAAATCGTGCGCGCCTTGCGGGGGCGTCTTTCGGGGTATGCCGTCCCCCAATTCGTGCGCGAAATCCCGGGCGAAGAGGGGAAGCGCCCCATCTCGGAGTTGTCGTGACTCTGCGTGAGACGGTTTTCGCCTTCGCCCTCGCTCACTTCCAATTCTCCTCGATCCAACGCGTTTTTTTGACGCTGCGGAGTCCCATTCTCCCCGTCCAATTCTCGAGGAGGTCGTGCGGGTTGGGATTTCCATGAAAAACAACCACCTTCGTCTCGGGGTCTGGCTTTTTCGCCTCAATGAAATACCCGAGCGGAAAGGGTCGCATGCAGTGTCTTTTGAAGCTCACGCACCAATTTTCGTCCCAATATTGGAGGAGATTTCTCTCTTTCATGAACCATGAGAGATACGCTTGCTCGTTGCGAAAGCGCTCGCGGACGGATTCCCCATTTTGGAGAAAAAACTCCAGCGCCTCGGGCTGCGCCCCGATTTCGAAACGAAAAACCGAAGTGTTCCCGATGTAGTTTTTAAGGTTCCAATCTTTTATGACGCGAAAGTCGCCAGGCACCGCAAAAAAAGGCTCAAGTGCCCCGACAATAAGGACGTCGAGATCAAGAAACAAAGCGGAGCCGGACAAATTTCCGAGAGTCTCTTGGAACATGGAGATTTTTCGCCACCCACGCTCTGGAAGACGAGGATCCAAATCCATCTCAGGGAGCGGAAGAATATTGACACTTGAGTCGATCCCCTCCGCATGTTCCGTGAAACACGTGAGTAAAAAGGGGTGAGTCATGTGCCGTCGCACCATAGAGGCGAGACGATTCACGTAACTCGCAGGGTAGCGTTCGCCCCACTTCATACAAACTATGTTGAACAAAAAAAAGTCCTCGATATACGATATGCAAAGGGTTGAAACAATTATACTTCGTTCAGAATTCTACCAAACACGACACATCGCACACTCTCGAATTGGGCAAAAAGCCCCCCCGCACGGAATCGACACCTCGTTGAGGCGCCAACTCCGGCGGTGTTCCAATTCATCTCGTTCGATCAGGAGACTCTATCAGGACTGAATGTCGCGATCGAATGCCGCATCAAAGGCGATGTTGCTCGGCGAAAAGTCGATTTCCTTGACGTAATTGAACGCATCGCGCGCGCCATAGAAACGCTCCATGCCGGAATCCTCCCACTCGACGGAGAGCGGACCGGTGTAGCCAATGACGTTCAGCTCGCGAATGATTTCCTCGAAATTGACGTCTCCATGCCCAGGAGAGCGGAAGTCCCAACCACGACGACGGTCGCCAAAGTTGATGTGACTTGCGAGGATGCCAGACTTGCCGTTGAGCGTGACAGCGGCGTCTTTCACGTGCACGTGGAAAATTCGATCGGGGAACATTCGAATGAATTCGACCGGATCAACTCCCTGCCACACCAAGTGGCTCGGGTCGAAGTTGAACCCAAAGGCGGGGTGATAATCCAGCGCTTTGAGAGCCATTTCGGTGGTATAAATGTCGAACGCGATTTCCGTAGGGTGCACCTCCAGAGCGAATTTAACACCGCACTCTTGGAACACATCGAGAATGGGAATGAAGCGTTCCGCAAGGAGTTTGAATCCGTCGTCGATCGTGGACTGCGGGACGGGCGGGAACGAATAGAGATAAGGCCAAATGCTGGATCCCGTGAAACCCGTGACGACCTTAACGCCGCCTTTCGCTGCCGCACGAGCGGTTTTCTTGAGTTCCTCCGCCGCACGAGCATTAACGCCAGCCGGGTCTCCGTCTCCCCAAACGTGCGCGGGCACCACGGTCTTGTGGCGCGAGTCGATATTATCCAAAACGCACTGCCCGACACAATGGTTGCTGATTGCCCAGCAATTCAAGCCGTACTTTTGAAGCGCCGCCTTTTTTGCGGGCCAATAGCCATCATCCTCAAGCGCGGCGTTGACGTCAAAATGATCGCCCGCACACGCGAGTTCAAGCCCTTCGTATCCGATTTCACTCATTTTGCTTGCCAGTTCATCAAACGGCAAATCGCCCCACTGACCCGTGAAAATCGTAATCGGTCGTGACATATCTAGTCTCCTTCAATCTCCCAAAAAACCTGAAACCTAAAATGAAACAATGATGAAACACATCGTTCCCATTATCTTTAACACATTTTCTCGAGGAAAACAATGGGGACTCCCCGTTTTTTCGGAGATTTTCCAAAGATTTTTTCTCGCATTCTCTCGAGTCCGCCGTTGGGTCGGCGTGCCACGGCTCATGACACTTCGGGGAGCGAAAAGCGAAAAATCCCAGAAAATTTGGGGAAAAATCGCATTTTCACCTTTTTCTCTCCTTGACACCACGCGAAATCTCGGGCATAATAAACTTATGTTGTTTTTAATTTCCCGCCTTTTTCACAAAGGAAAATTTTATGTCACACAAAGTTTCGCGTCGAAATTTCCTCCGCACGTCCCTCTACTCGGGCGCGGCGGTTGCCGTTGCGTCTGGTTCCGTTTCTCCAATGCTCGTTTTGGCGCAGGACGCTATCGCGCCGAACGATAAAATCACGTGTGCCGTTCTGGGCGTCAATGGACGCGGCGGGTCGCACATCGACGGTTTTTTGGGCAATCCAAAGACCATTATTACGTACATCGTCGATCCAGACGAAAAAGTCGGTATCGCTCGTTGCGACCAGATTGAGAAAAAACAAGGATCGCGTCCCAAATTCGTTCGCGACATGCGCGAGGCGTTTGACGATGCGGATTTGGACGTTGTTGGAAGCGCAACTCCCAACCATTGGCACGCGCTCTCGGCTATCTGGGCGATGCAAGCTGGCAAGGATGTCTATCTTGAGAAGCCCGCAACGCAGAACCTTTTCGAGGGTATCACGATGGTCGCTGCGGCGGCAAAATACGGCAGAATTTGCCAAGTCGGAACCCAATGCCGATCGAATCCCGCTTTGCGCGACGCCGTTGCGTTTCTTGCAGAGGGTGGCATTGGCGAGGTCAATTTCGCGCGCGGGCTTTGCTACAAGCGTCGAAAGTCGATCGGCGCCTTGGGCGACTATACGCAAAATATTCCCGAGCACGTCGATTTCAATCTCTGGAGCGGACCTGCCGTCTACACGGAGCCGCGACTCACGCGTCCTCGATTCCATTACGATTGGCACTGGCAGAGACTTTATGGCAATGGCGACTCCGGCAACCAAGGTCCTCACCAGCTCGATATCGCGCGCTGGGGGTTGGGGCTCATGCGCCATCCCAACAAAGTCGTCACGTACGGCGGGCGTCTCGGCTATCAAACCGAACGCAAAGATTTGAATTACGTCGATGCGGGCGACACTCCCAACACGGAAGTCTCCGTTTTTGATTATGGCGACAAGACGATCGTTTTCGAGACGCGTGGTCTTGAGACTCCAGCGCTCGACCAGGCGAGTGTGGGCGTGATTTTCTACGGAACGGAGGGGAAACTCATCCAGCAGAGCTATGGACGCTGCTTCGTTCTGAACAAAAATGGAGAAATGGTGAAAGAGTTCAAGGGTGGAAGCGATCAGCTGCATTATGATAATTTCATCAATGCGGTCGTGAGTCGAGACGCCTCTACGCTCCACGCTCCTGTTCTCGATGGGCATCTCTCCGCCGCCATGGCGCACCTGGGCAACATCAGCTACTATTTGGGCGAGAAAAACAAGTTGTCGCAGGGCGAGATTGCCACGGCGCTTGAGAAGATCGAAAGTCGAGACGACAACAAAGCGACGCTCCAACGCACGGTCGATCATCTTGTTGCCAATGGAGTCGACTTGGATGCGACGCCGCTTTCGTTGGGACCGCAGCTCATTTTCGATCCCGAGAAAGAGTGTTTCGTCGATTGCGACGAGGCGAACAAGATGCTTACGCGCGAGTGGCGCGAAGGTTTCGTTTGCCCGGATGCCAAAAACGTCTGATTTTTATCAGAGCTTGCGTGCATTCAAGCTCGCACACCTCAAGCCAGCGCGCGGCGCTTTGACGACCTTTCGCCTCAAAGTGTCGCGCGTTGTGAAAAAAGGGACTTCTATGCTCATTTCGCGCGAAGCGAATAGGATCAAAGAGTAAATCTATGAAAAAACGAGACACGATCATTTTTGCCGTTCCGGTCTTTATCGTCCTGCTGATTGCTCTCTCCGCGCTGGTTCTTTCGCGGCAGTATAATCATTTTCGCACGTCGTATCTTGCGGAGGTCGAAAGGGAACTTATCGCGCAAACGCGCCTGTTGTCGGAGATTGTCGCTCCCATTTTGGCGGCAGGGAATCAACCCAAGATGGAGGAGTTTTGTATCGTTCACTCCCGAGAACGCGTCCGAATCACCATCATTGGAGAGAATGGGGAAGTTGTCGCCAACTCTCCCGCGCAAAAGGATGTGGAGGATGCCGAGAATTTGGGAAATCATCTCGGGCGTCCCGAGGTTGGCGAGGCGCTGCGTTCTGGGAAAATGGCGACCGAAATTCGATACAGCGCGACGGAATCCGCTTGGATGCTCTATTGTGCCGAGCCGTTGCGCGTGGGGGAACGCACTTTCATTTTGCGCACCTCGATTTTCACAAACGAAATGTCCACCATTCTCACGAACGTTCGGTGGAACATCGCCATTGCTCTTTTCTCCGGGCTGGTCGTCGTTTTGTTCCTCACGTCGTACATCTTTTATCGCGTGCGTTGTCCATTGAATCAACTCCAAGAGAGCGCCTCGCAAATTGCTGAGGGAGAGGTTGAGACGGAAATTTACGTCCCTGAGCGCGGCGCAATTCGTGAGTTAGCGGAAGCCGTCCGATCCATGGCGGTGCAGCTTCGTGGGAGAATTGCCGACCTCACCACGGAAAGAAACAATCGCGACGCCATCTTCAACGCGCTCACGGAGGCGGTTTTGATTGTCGATTCCGATTTGGAAGTTGAGCAGTGGAATCGTTCTGCCGCCGCGCTCTTTCAAATACCTCAAAATCAAACGGAATTCCACATCACTCGATCGGCATCGCCCGAGTTGATACACTACGTGAAGGAGATTTTCGCCACGGGAGAAACGCGAGAGCGCGAGATTTTGCTCGCTTCCGCGACGCAGACGTACACGCTTCTCCTCAATGCCGTACTTTTGAGGCGCGAGGGCGGCGCGAAAATCCTCCTCTCTGTCACGAATCTCACCAACTTGCGCAAACTCGAATCCTTCCGGAGCGATTTTATCGCCAACGTCTCGCACGAGGTCAAAACTCCTCTCACGGGCATTCTCTCTGCCGTGGAGACCTTGGAAGATAGCGCGCAGAGCAACCCGGAGATTCTCCACACCTGCTTGAGCATTTTGTCTCGGCAAGCGAAAAGGCTCAATTTCCTCGTGCAGGACATTTTGAGTTTGGCGGCTCTTGAGCAAAAACAACTCTCTGGCGAGCGTCTTTTCGCGCCGTGTTCGTTCGATTCAGTGGCGAGAAGTGCCGTTTCGCTTTGTCGAAAAGCGGCGCAGGAAGCCGGCATGGAGTTGAAGCTCGACCTCCAGGAGGCGCAAGTCTCGGGAGAAACGCAGCTGCTTGAGCAAGCCGTCACGAATTTGATTCTCAACGCGATAAAATACAGCCGAAGCCCCAGCGTAGAGATTTCCCTTGTCTCCGAGGGAAATTGGGCGCTTTTGTCCGTCCGCGATTTTGGCGTTGGTATCCCGGATGCCGATGCGGAGAGGATTTTTGAGAGATTTTATCGCGTCGATCGCGCACGAAGCCGAGAATTAGGCGGCACGGGGCTTGGACTCGCCATCGTGAAACACATCGCGCAGCTGCATGGAGGCGAGGCGCTCCTCCACAAAACGCACCCCACGGGTTGCACCTTTCAAATCCGTCTCCCTCTCGTGCGACTCACTTCTTCGCCCGAGGAGAGTGCGACGTAGCCTTTTTTTGGGGGATAATCTCTCCTTTCGCTCTCGCAATGGAGGCAACACTCACGCGTCGGAAGCCAAGATCGCGTTTGAGAACCATTGCCGCCTCGGACGCCGTTGCGCCCGTCGTGACCACGTCGTCGACAAGGAGAGCATGCTTCCCCGTCCATAGTTGCGCACGCGGGTCGGCAGCAAAAACACCACGCACGTTTTGACGCCTTTCCTCCATCGAGACCTCCCTCTGAGAGTACGTCATTCGAACACAGTGCAGGAGATGCTTTTCTACTGGAAGTCCCAACTTTTCCCCGAGGACGTCCGCAATGATGTCGGGATTATTGATTCCTCGCCGCCAGCGATAAAAACGATGCATTGGAACTGGCACAATCACGTCAGCTCGCACACCTTGAAGCAAGCGCTTCCGATACTCATAAAACATAACGGCTAACGCACGTGCGAGGATTTCTCCACGGGGAGTTTTCATTCGAAAAATCGCAAGGCGGAGTTCGTCCTGATACTTTCCAAATGGTAAAACGGCATCGAACTCGAATTCTTCACGAGTGCAGCGAGAACATCTGCGCCCGGGGAACTCGTCCGCCTCAAAACGTCCGCAGCGCAGGCAGCCGATCCATTGGGGAGGAATCAACCGTTGTTGACAATCAGAACAGATCGCCACCTCCGGCACCGCGCGACGTGAGACCTCTTCATCATCCACCCTCGTTCCGCAATAAATGCAGAGATGGGGGAAAAAAATCTCTTCAAGCACACGAAGCGTCTCACACGCACCATACAACACACTTCGTGTCCAAGCTACGACGAGAGGAAGTGGGGTCTCCGCAGGTTTTTCTCTGTCTTCTTCTACCATAAAACGAGCACCAAGTTTTTTTTCGACGCAGAACCAAAGCCCAAACCTCAGTACGAGATTTCGAATCCCGCTCGTTGTTCGCGCGCAAGCATACTCTGCGCAAGCGCGTCTCCTTCGACACATTCCTCAACGGGGTTCCACCGGATTTCTCGCTTAAGCCGCGCCGCGATGCCGCACAAGTGCGCGATCGTCATTGATTGAACGTGAGAAATTGGATCCGAAACCGTCTCTCCACCATTGCGGATGCAGTGGTAAAAATTCGCTTTGTGCCCCATCGGAGGGCACCCTTTATAGAGCGCGCGGCGGTCGTCGTCCGTGTAGCGGTCTTTGTCCCACGCTTCCTCAACAGGCTTCCCCGTGATGCGCTCCCGATTCACGAAAATCCGCCCGTTGTCCCCTTCGAAAAGGATACCGTTGTCTGCGCGCGTCGTGATGTACATCTCGCTCTCGTCCGCAAATCGCACAACAAACTGAAAATCATTCGGCGTGTTGAAAGAATACAAATCTATCGGCATCCCTTTTTCGTCGAAGTCGTTGGGACCTTTCGCGTCTCTTCCGTCGATAGAAACGGGTCCCGTCCCTTTTTTGTCCATGCCGAGCGCCCAAAGAGCAATATCGATATGGTGCGCGCCCCAGTCGGCAATCACTCCGCTCGCGTACTCGAACCAATATCGGAACGAGCCGTGACAGCGCTTCGCGATATATTCCGTATAGGGCGCCTGCCCGAGCCACATGTTCCAATCAAGCCCTTCGGGCACGCTTTCCACCGCGAAAGGTCCTGTAGGAGCGGACGGATTTGGCGAGGCGGGGAGTCCCACGATCGTCTTGCGGATCTTCCCTAAAATCTCCTTGTGGCACATGTTGACTGCGCGGAGGAATCGGACGAAATCCGCCCGTTGCTGCGTGCCGACTTGGAAGACCTTCCGGTATTTCTCGCATGCTCTCCGAATGACAAACCCCTCGTCAACCGTGAGCGTGAGAGGCTTTTGGCAAAAAACGTGTTTGCCCGACTTCATGGCGTCGATCGAAATCCGAACATGCCAATGGTCAGGCGTGGCGCACGCAATGACGTCGATATCGTCGCGATCGAGGACTCGTCGGTAGTCGGAATACGTTTCGCCCTTGAGATCGAATTCTCGCGCGGCAGAGGCAAGCCGAGCGGCATCGACATCGCAAAACGCGGCAAGCTCTGCGAAATGTTTATGTCCATGGACGTCACCACGCCCCATACCACCGAGTCCGATGCAGCCGATTCGGAGTCGGTTATTCGGCGATTGCTCCCCGAGGGCGTGAGGAATGAAGGCAGGCAGAACGCAGGTCGAGAGGGAGGCGGCGAGCATTCGACGGCGTGAAATACGCGGGATCATGATGATACGTTCCTTTCTTGCAGGTACTTCTTACGCGAAGTGCTATAGGAGGGTGGTGAGGGGGGGGGGGATAAAACGAAGCACTTTCGTACATGGTCTCATTATACGCAAAAAGACGGCAGAAGTCAAGACGGAGTGCAAAGGGGACATGGAACGCAAAATTCCGCCACCCTCCCCCGCTTGTTTTTTCCAATAATTGCGGTATAATATGGGACAATATTTTCGTATCATCGTATTTATAGGAGCGAATTCAGTGTCAGAGAACGCAAACAAACTTCCGTACAAGGTTGCCGATATTTCCCTCGCAGAATGGGGACGCAAAGAGATCATGTTGGCAGAGAACGAGATGCCCGGCTTGATGGCGATGCGCCGAAAGTTCAAAGCGGCTCAACCTTTGGCTGGTGCGCGCATTGCGGGTTGTCTGCATATGACGATTCAGACTGCCGTTTTGATCGAAACGTTGGTGGAGCTTGGCGCAAAGGTTATGTGGAGCAGCTGCAACAAATTTTCCACGCAGGACCACGCCGCCGCCGCAATCGCCGCCGCAGGTGTGCCCGTTTATGCTTGGAAGGGCGAAACGGACGAAGAGTACGATTGGTGCGTCGAGCAGACACTGATTTTCCCCGATGGGCAGCCGCTCAACATGATCCTCGACGATGGTGGGGATCTCACGGCAATGATTCACTCTCCCAAGTACGCGCATTTGGCGGCGGGGATTCGTGGTATTTCGGAAGAGACCACCACGGGCGTTCATCGTCTCTATCAAATGCACGAGCGCGGCGAATTGAAAATCCCGGCAATCAACGTCAACGACAGCGTGACGAAGAGCAAGTTCGACAACTTGTACGGGTGCCGAGAGTCCTTGGCGGACGGAATCAAGCGCGCGACGGACGTCATGATCGCGGGCAAGGTCGTTGTCGTGGCGGGCTATGGCGACGTTGGAAAAGGGTGCGCGCACTCCATGCGTTCCTACGGCGCGCGCGTTATTATCACGGAAATCGACCCTATTTGCGCTCTTCAAGCGGCTATGGAAGGCTTCGAAGTCAAGACGATGGAAGAAGCGTGCTCAATGGGAAATATCTTCGTGACGACAACGGGCTGCTGCGACATCGTTCGTGCGGACCACATGGCACAGATGCCGAACGACGCGATTGTGTGCAACATTGGGCACTTCGATTGTGAGATTGATGTTGCGGGCGTCGAGTCGTATCCCGGCGTTGTGAAGACGCAGATCAAACCGCTTGTGGATCGATACACATTCCCAACGGGGCGATCGATTCTGTTGCTTGCGGAAGGGCGTTTGGTCAATCTCGGCTGTGCGACGGGGCATCCCTCGTTCGTAATGTCCAATTCCTTCACGAATCAGACGCTGGCGCAGATTGCGCTTTGGACGGAGTCGGAAAAATACCCACTTGGTGTTCATGTTTTGCCCAAAAAGTTGGACGAAGAGGTTGCTCGACTTCATCTCGAACAGTTGGGTGTTCATTTGACGCGTTTGACGGAAAAACAGGCGTCGTACCTCGGCATCCCGGTCGAGGGACCATTCAAGCCGGATTATTATCGCTACTAATGTTGGATTGAAAAGACCTTTTTACGAGCGTTGAAGTCACCCGATTGTTCCTACTTCTCGTCGCAGGAGGTTTGGGAGCAATCGGGCGTCATTTTGGTTTATGCGGAGCGTTTTTAACGACCGCTTTTATCGGTCGTTTTGCCGGAATTCGAAAGCTCGGTGAGTATAAAAAACAATGAGAATTAATTTAGTACATGAAGGCGCGCAGTTCCTCGAGTATGAAATTCGGCAAATCGTCGATCATGCTTATCGATTGCGCGGAATGGGGTTGGACGTCATTTGGGAAAACATTGGCGACCCCGTAGCGATGAAGGAAGAGGTTTCGCCTTGGATCAAGGATATCGTTCGCGACCTTGTCGGGCAGAATGCCTCGTGGGGATATTGTCCCACGCGTGGAGTTTTGGAGACGCGCGAATTTTTGGCAAATCAGGTCAATATTCGCGAAAACGGCGTGCGCGTCACTCCAGACGATATTGTCTTTTTCAACGGCGTTGCCGATGCGATCGACAAGGTGTACGAATTGGCGCAGCGCAACGCGCGCATTTTGCTCCCGGCGCCGATTTATTCGACCCACTCGTCTAACGAAAGCAAGCGTGGCGGGTATCAACCACTCCAATTCAGGTTGAATCCCAAAAACAATTGGCTCCCCGACATGGACGAGGTAAGGAATATTATTCGCTATAATCCTCAAATTTCCGGCATCGGTCTCGTGAACCCCGACAACCCAACGGGCATCGTCTACCCGCGCGCGATTCTGGAGGAGTTTGCGGAGATTGCTCGCCAAAATGGTCTCTTCCTTCTGGTGGATGAGATTTATGTCCACATTTGTTACAACGGCGCTCAAACGCTGCATTTGTCGCAAATTGCGCATGACGTCCCGGCGATCGCGCTTCGAGGAATCAGCAAAGAATATCCTTGGCCCGGCGCGCGTTGTGCATGGATGGAGGTGTTGAACAAAACGCTCGACGCCAACTTTTCCACGTACATCGACAGCATTCTCAACGCGAAAATGCTCGAGGTTTGCGCCACAACGCTTCCGCAAATGTCGATTCCGCTCGTTTTTGGCTCGCCGCTTTATCCCGAACACCTCGTTCGGAGGGCGAAAACATACGAGAAGCGCGCCAACGAAGCGTATGAGTTGTTCAGCAAAATCCCCGGAATCATTTGCCATCGTCCGCAAGGTGCGTTCTATTTGAGCGTCGTTTTTGAGGACGGCGTCTTTCATCCGAACCAGAAGTTGCCGATCGAGAACGCCTCCATTCGCGAGTACGTCGACAACCTATGTGCGGGCGCGCCCGGCGACAAACGTTTCGTCTACAATTTGCTCGGGTCGAAGGGAATTTGCGTCGTTCCTCTGAGCGGCTTCGCGACCGACCTCGGCGGGTTCCGCATCACGCTCCTTAATACGGACGACGAGAGACGAAATAGAATCTTCAAAGAAATCGCAAGCGGCATCGAGGAGTTCCTCAATAGCTAATTTGTTGCGAACGTTTTCGTATCGACAAATTCACGGAGTGTGGGCGCGGCGCTCGCGCTCCGTTTGTTCCCAACTTTATAAATACGTAGGATAGAAATATCATGAACGCGTTTCTGATTCGTATTTGCACGGCAATGGTCGTCGTGCTCTGCTTCATCCAGTTGGGACGAACGAACGAGATTCCAAAAGACGAGACTCTTTTCGTGTTCGTTTCGGACCCCCACATTCATCTTTCGCCCACGGAGGGTGGCGGCGGATTAAGATTCGATACCGTTTCGGACTTCCAAAAATGCGTCTCGGACGTGGTCGCGATGAATCCGCGCCCTCAAGCCGTATTTATTTTGGGAGACCTGCAGCATAAAGGCATCTCAGACGAACCCTACGAGAAGTTTCGCGAACTCCTTCGTCCTTGGGATGCGGCAGGGGTTGAGTATTGCCTTTTGCTTGGGAATCACGATCAGCCGGGGCGATTCTTCCGTGTTTTCCCCGAGTGGCGCGAAAAAACCGCATGCCCCGACGCGCTCATCTATGCGTATGAGTCCCCTCAAGTCGACTTTCTTCTTTTCGAAACGACGGATTATTCAAACGGTTGGTATGGACTTATTCCGCCGACGCATGAATTGTGGTATGAGAGCCAAATGAAAGATCGCAACAAGCCTGTTTTTCTCTGCGGGCACCATGATTGGGCACTCATGCGCACCAAACCTCGCCTCGACAACCCCGCCATTCAGGGGTGGATATGCGGACATCGGCATGATTTCGTGACGACAAATTTCGACGACATTCGCGAGCTGCGCGTCCCTGCGAGTGGACACTCTCACGTGGGCTACAATGGGTACCTCATCATGCGCGTAACGAACGATGCGTACGTTTTCACTCTCAAGACTTACGACCCGCAAAACCCTCACAACGGCAAGATCATTTCTCTGCCAAAACGCGAGCTTCCAAAGCCAGTGGCGGAGTAATCCGCGCCCGGATCGAATCGAGACGCGGAGTCTGCACGCAAAATCATTCAAAAAACTGCACGGCGTTTCGGAATATCTTCATGCCGTCCCCCTCGGCGGGCTGCTCGCTTCGGCGCGTCCATTGAGGGTGCTGCGTCGGGACAATGTGTCGCTCCGGGTGCGGCATCAAACCTAAAACACGCCCGGTGGTGTCGCTCAACCCCGCGACGTTCCCTTCGGCTCCGTTCGGATTGTCGGGGAATTGGAGTGTGCCACGCGCGTCGCACGCTGCGGGACTCTCCAACTTCGACAAATTGAGCGGCGCGTACTCGAGCGCAATCTGCCCTTGGGACTCCAATCGCGCAAACGTCTCTGCGTCCCGCGCGACGAAACGCCCCTCGGCATGCGCCATGGGAATATACATCGACTCGATCCCACGCAGAAAGACGTTGTTCGTCTGAGGGTGCGTCTTGAGTCGAACCCAACGATCTTGAAAGTGTCCGCAATTGTTCCACACCAGCGTCGCGTCGGGACCACTTTCTCCATGAACGTCGACCAAAAGCCCCGTTTTGATAAGAACTTGAAATCCGTTGCAAATGCCGAGGACGAGCTTCCCTGCGTCGCGAAACGCTGCGAGAACGTCCGCGAGATAAAGCTGAATCTGATTAGCGAGAATTCGTCCGGACGAGATGTCGTCGCCGTAGGAGAATCCACCCGGGACGCAAAGAATTTGGAACGATTCAAACAAACGCGGAGATTCGAGCAGCTGATTGATATGAATCCTCTGCGCCTTCGCGCCCGC
Source organism: Planctomycetia bacterium (assembly GCA_030527105.1). Lineage (GTDB taxonomy): Bacteria > Planctomycetota > Planctomycetia > Pirellulales > Thermoguttaceae > RGIG3701. The sequence goes on along the minus strand of JAUNBK010000023.1, from coordinate 8,220 downwards.
TTTTTCGAAAGCATAAGCGGTCTCGAGATCGCAATTGATACCCGGGGCGCGTAAAATGAGTACTTGAGGCGTCATGATTATGTTCTCCAATTGTGTGTAACAAAAAATAGGATTATTCCCAATCCAAGGGGCGAATCCACGCATCCTTGAGCGATTTCAAAGACGCCTCCGCAACGAGCGTTCCGTCCGTGCCGATGAGGGTCAATTGAGAGGAATCGTTCACGCGTCCAACCTTTGCGAACGCGACACCCTCCAATGCCTTCGCGAACGCCGCTTCTTTTTCCGCAGACACTTCGCACAAAAATCGCGTATGCGACTCGCTAAACGCCAATGCCGCATCGGAAAGCGTGGCACCCTCCGTAGGAACGGCTCTCAAATCGATCTCCGCGCCCAACTCGCCCGCAAAAGCCATCTCGGCAATCGCGACCGCCAGCCCGCCCTCGCTCAAATCGTGGCACGCACGAACGCTGCCCGATCCGATCGCGTTGAAGACGGCTTTGAGTGTTTTCTTCGTCGTCTCAAAATCAACTTTCGGCACCGCGCCACCCTTGAGTCCATGGACGAGGCAGAAGTGGGAGCCACCCATTTCTTCACGCGTGAGTCCGACGAGATAAAGCGCGTTGCCACTCTCCTTGATATCCATCGTAACGCACTTCGCAACATCGGCGACCTGCCCCATTGCGCTGATGAGAAGCGACGGCGGGATGCTGATGGGTTCCTCGCCAGCGGGGCGGAATTCGTTATTGAGACTATCTTTTCCACTCACGAACGGCGTGCCCAAGGCAATCGACATATCGCGACACGCAATCGCGCTTCGCACCAAGGAGCCGAGCGTTTCAGGCCGGTCGGTATTTCCCCAGCAGAAGTTGTCGAGAATGGCGATTTTTTCCGGGTCGGCACCAACCGCCACGGCATTTCGCAGCGCCTCATCAATCGCGCCCGCCGCCATCCAGTAGGTGTCGTAATCGCCATAAAGCGGATTCATTCCGCAAGAGATAACGATGCCGCGCGACGACTCGAGACGAGGACGAACGACTGAAGCATCTCCCGGTCCGTCGTTATTCACGCCGACAAGAGGCTTAATCGCGCTTCCGCCTTGGACTTCATGATCGTATTGACGCACAATCCAATGCTTGCTCGCAACGTTCCACGACGAGAGGATGCGAAACAAATCCTCCGAATAATCCGACTTGCTCGGCAACTCGACGGGGAGCGTTGCCGGGGGCGCATAAATCGCGTCGCGAACCACGGGCGGACGTCCGTTGTGCATAAATTCCATCGTGATGTCCGCGACCGAAACGCCGTTGTAGAGCAGCTTCAAATTCCCGGTGGGAACGAAGCGCCCAATGATTGTTGCCTCCACGCCCTCCGAATCACACAAGGCTTTGAGTTCCGCCCACTTTTCGTCCGGAACAGAGAAAACCATTCGCTCTTGCGCCTCAGAAATCCACATTTCCGAATAAGACAAGCCCTCGTATTTGAGAGGGATTTTCTCGAGCCAGACTTCCGCGCCGATCTCTTCTCCCATCTCTCCGACGGCACTGGAGAAGCCGCCTGCGCCACAATCCGTGACGGCAGTGTATAATCCACGGTCGCGCGCCTCGAGAAGAATGTCCAAAACCATTTTTTCCGTGATTGCGTTGCCTATTTGCACCGCGCCCCCAGAGAGCGACTCGCTTTCGTGCGTAAGTTCCGCCGAGCTAAACGTTGCTCCATGGATGCCGTCGCGCCCCGTGCGTCCTCCCACCGCGACGATAAGGTCGTTCGGATTGGTCTTTTTGAAAGATTTGTCGCACGGAATCAAGCCGACGTTCCCACAATAAACGAGCGGATTCCCAAGATAGCGTTCGTCGAAATAAACGGCACCGTTGATCGTAGGAATTCCCATTCGGTTTCCGTAGTCGCGCACGCCCGCCACAACGCCCTGCATGACGCGTTTTGGGTGGAGGACACCCTGAGGGAGCGCCTCGAGCGGCATCTCTGGCGGCGCAAAACAAAACACATCGGTATTGCAAATCGGCTTCGCGCCCATCCCTGTCCCCATGGGGTCGCGAATGACGCCACCAATCCCCGTGTTTGCTCCCCCGTAGGGTTCCAACGCGGAGGGGTGGTTGTGCGTTTCTACTTTGAAGCAAATATTGTACTCATCGTCGAACGTCACGACGCCAGCGTTGTCCTTAAACACACTCACGCACCAGTCGTTTTCGCCCAGATTCTTACGAATCTCTTGCGTCGCGGCAAAAATAGTCTCTTTGAGCATATTCGTGAAGCGAATCTCGCGCTCTTCGTCCCGATAAGCGATCCGCCCCGCAAGCGTTTTGTGAGAGCAATGCTCGCTCCACGTCTGCGCGATGGTTTCGAGTTCCACGTCCGTCGCGTCGCGCCCCAACTCACGAAAGTGCGTCTGAATCGTCTGCATTTCCACGAGCGAAAGATACAGCTGCCCCTTAAGCGAGAGCGTTTTCAATTCCTCGTCGGACATCGTTCGGATCGGAACCGTGACGAGTTGGAATTCGTAGGGATTCCCAACTTCCAAACGTTCGAACGAGAACGCACCTTTGACGACCTGCTCGATCGCTTCGTTCGCGAGAATCTTCCAACAAAGTTTGTCGATTTGCGCGTCGGAGAGTCCAGCAAAAAAGAACTTTCGGAAAGTTCGAATGGCTTCCGTCTCGATACCCATGTCGCGCATGGCTTTTGCGGCGCTTGCCGCGACGGGGTCCATCACTCCTGGCTTGGGAAGGACGTGGACGAGAGTTTCTCCCTCGCGTGCGTCCGATTCGTACTCCGAGAGCGGAAAAATGCGCGTCTCTTCCACCACCCGGTCGGAGAGAAGCTCGTCCGCAACGCGACGAATTTGCTCGCGCGTGAGGTCGCCCTGAATCAAATACCCTCGACACGCTCTCGCTTTTGTCTCGCTCGCAAGAAGACCAAGCGGAGCCGCCTTCGTTAAAACTTCGTTCGCCAGCGCGTCTACCTGGCTGGTCTTCGGATAGATATCAATTTCCCAAAGCATTGCGATTTTTCTTTGCTGTTTGTAAAAAAGCTTCCAATGCCGTGGCGTCGTCGCGACGGATCACATCGTGAAGCGTTTGTAAGTATTGTTGATACCCCGCCAGCGCGGAGAGAATTTCGTCTTTATTGTCCCGCACAATGTCTTTCCACACTTCAGGACTCCCTTTCGCCAGCCGCGTCATGGACTCAAAACCCGTCCCCGCCAGCCCGTGTTCTTCGGGAGAAATCATGGCAGAGAGTGCGCAAGAAATCAAGTGCGGAAGATGGCTCGTCTTCGCGAGAACATGATCGTGCTCCTCTGCCGACATTCGACACACTCGGGCACCCATCCCCTCCCAAATCTCCAACACGAGCGAGATTGCCTCCTCCGGCGTCTCTTCCGTGGGCGTGACGACGACGAGTTTCTCGCAAAATAGATTTTCATCTGCCGACCCGGCTCCAGAAATTTCTTTTCCTGCGATGGGATGCGCGCCGACAAAAGTACACCCTCGCGCCAACGGCGTGGCGTGCAGCATGCGAAGAATTTGGAGTTTCGAACTCCCGGTGTCCGTGAAAATCGCCCCCGTTCTCGCCCACTCGGCTCCCTGCTCCACGAGCGAAGGAATTGCACCAACCGGAGCGCAAACGAAAACGACATGCGCCTCCCGAACCGCCTCCTCAAGGGACAGCGTGATATGGGTCACACATCGGGACTTGAGCGCGACGTTGAGATTCTCCCAATCGCGCCCGAACCCCATAACGCGATCCGCCAAACCGCGCGCAAGGAGCGCTTTTCCAATAGAGGCACCAATAAGACCAACACCAAGGATGGCACAATTCATAGGCTCGTTCGTTTCGGACACATTATGTTTCTTCGGACACAGGATACAACACGCTTGGATTATACCACAAAACCCACCATGTGTAAAGACCCAGCGAAAAAACTTTTTCCCTCCTTCCCTCTTGCCCAGCTTGCCCTGCGCCCTGCTCGACCGCAGATGCCCCCCCTTTTATTATCGAAGAATTCTGCTATAATCCAAGGCGCTTATTTTGGTACCGGAATTGATAGAAGCTGCGGTAGTTTCTCCACTCCAGTCTCAGAACGATTGGGGGGTGCTAAAAGGCAGAGTTTGAATTTTGAGAATCTCGAAAGGAAATCCATATGGCGCATTATACAGGGCCTAAGGCGCGCATCAATCGTCGTTTTTGCGCGAAAAAAGATGAACAGTACGTCAACATTTTTGAGAGCAACGGTGCCGTGAAAGCGACTTCGCGTCGACCTTTCGCTCCCGGCATGGCGCGTCCGCGTGGGCGCAAATCCGTTTATGGTCAGTCGTTGGCGGAAAAACAAAAGATTAAGTATTACTACGGCATCAGCGAGCGCCAATTGCGCAAACTTTACGCCATTGCAACGCGCCAAAAGGGAAACACGGGCGACAACCTCAAGGTCTTGTGTGAGCGTCGGTTGGACAACGTCCTGCGTCGCGCTGGCGTGTGCCGTACGCGCCCGCAGGCTCGCCAAGGTGTTGCGCATCGCCATTTCGTCGTGAATGGTCAGCCGACGGACGTCGCGTCTTTTTCCGTTCGTCCTGGCGACGTTATCACGATTCATAACGACAAACTGCGCGAAATGTATAAAGAGATTTTCGCCTCCGTCGGCTCGAACGTCACGATTCCGTGGCTCTCGGTTGATCCCGAAACGCTGACGATCACGATTACGAGTCTCCCAATGGCGGACGATTTCACGCTTCCCGTCGAAATCGGTCTCGTGGTCGAGTTCCTCTCGCGCTAATTTCCGTTGCGAGAAAACGTGCCTTTTGTCGTGCGCTCTGGAGTTTCTGGGGCGCGCTTTTCTTGTTTGCGACTGGTGTTCGTTTAGGTTCCTACCTCTAGGAGATTCTTATGTTGAAGTTTGTGGTGCGCGATTCCGTGTATGTTTCTGGTTTTGGATGGCTTTGTGGCTTGTTTCTTGCGCTTCAGATGTTGATGGCTCCCTGCGTGGCGGTGGATTATTACGTCGACGCGCACCAGGGGTCGGACGCCCAGGACGGCCAAACGCCTCAGACCGCGTGGCAGACGGTTCGAAGGGTCAATCAAACGCAGCTTTTGCCGGGCGACAGGGTGTTTTTCCGCGCAGGCTGCACGTGGCGGGAGTCGCTTCAGTGCCAAAGTGGCGAGGAGGGGAAGCCGATCTTGTTCACGAGGTATGGAGATGGCGCCGCTCCGCGCTTCCTTGCGAGTGTCGATTTGTGTCACGAACGTTTTTGGACGCGCGAGGGGGATTCCCTTTGGTGCACCATGGAGGACCGCGTGGCAAAGGAAGAGCCTGCGCCGGAATTTCTCTCGGGCAGATGGTCCTACCATTGCGATGGCAAGGGAAAAGCGACCTTTACAACGCAAAAAACCGAGACCGGAGAGGTTTTCACGCTCCGCTGTTCGCAAATTGGAGAACGAGAATCCAACATCCAGCTCAACAATGCCGCGTTCCCTCTCCGTGCGAACGAAACCTACCGCGTTCGGTTCCGCGCGCGAGCGTCGATTCCGTTTGAGGTCAAAAATGTGTCCCTCATCCAAAGTCGGCATCCGTGGAGTGGGCTTGGTTCCGTGTCGATGCCCGAGAAGTTGGAGATGAAGGAGGAGTGGCAAACGTTCGAGATTCTCGTCAAAACGAGCGCGATGGCGGACGTTTCGGACGGGCGCTTGTCGTTTTTCGTCGGCGCGTCGCTTCCGACGGGGTGCGAGTGGTCGGTCGAAATCCTCGACACCGCACGTTTGGAGGTCGAGTCGCTCGGTCTGACGGCAGACGTTGGCAACATCATTCTGGTCGAAAAAGGTGAGAAAGAGAAGAAAGCCGGGTGGAAACGGTGGAGCGTCGAGACGCTTGAGAATCAGGGCGACTTCTATTATGATCCACAGTCGAGCCGCGTTTGGATGCGGTCGGAGAAGAATCCCGCCGAAGTGTACGACATGATGGAGGCGGCTCTCAAACGACACATTTTCGTGATGGGAGGGCACCACGACTTCATCCTCGACGGACTCGCGGCAGCATACACCGGCGCGCACGGAGCCGCAGGAGGGAGCGTCTCCAGGGCGACGATTCGCAATTGTCGGTTCCTCTGGATTGGTGGCTCGCACCTCTACACGCGCGACCACGGTCCCGTGCGCTATGGCAATGGCGTCGAGTTCTGGTGCAGCGCGTCGGATATTTTGGTGGAAAACAACTATTTCGCCCACATTTACGACGTCGCAATGACGAATCAGGGACCGGACCCGAGCGTGGTGAGGAATGTCGTTTATCGCGGCAACAAAACGTATCGCTGCGAGCAAGGGTACGAGATTTGGTTTTCGAATCGTGAAACGCGCATTCAGGGGTTGGTTTTCGAGCAAAACGAGTGTGTCGAGTCGGGCTTCGGTTGGAGTCACGCTCAGCGCCCGGACAAGCGCGGGACGCACCTGCTTGCGTATGGTTTTCAAGCGGGGGAAGTCGATATCACGTATAGAAACAACGTTTTCAACAGTGCCGCTAACGCGATGATTTGGTTCTTCAATCCGCGCATTCGGGAATTCAAAATCGACCAGAACACCTACATTCAGCCGGTGGAAGCCCCGAGTTCCGTGCCTCTTTTCTACTGGTCGAACGAGGCGCGCGAAGGCGTGACGTTTGAGGAATATCGCCGTCTCACAGGAAACGACGCGCACTCGACGCTCAAGGAGAAATGAGTCTCCCCCTCCCCCCTCTCGTGCGGCACACCGTCCCTTTTTAGAGTTCCACTGGTCGTCCCGACTCGCCATTGTTCACAATTGCGAATTCAAACAGACGACCATTTGGAGCTATTTTTTTCGCAACATGGCATCGCGAACGACTTCGTGAACCCCTGAATTCTACAGGAGGACGAGTATAAACAAGCTCTCTTTTTCTCCCCCCAGACGATTTGAAGTTTCAGCGAAAGGAGAGCTTCGCAACGTGATTTTACAAAAAAATTCGATTTCTTGAAAATTTTTGGGAAATTTTCTCTCCCCCCCCACTTGACACTGGACTTTGAAATGTTAGAATGGGTAATGTCGGGAACGATGCTTTTTGTTTGCACATTTTTGGAGCCGCCGTGACATGGCACCTTCTACGCTCTCAAAAATCAAACAAATCCAAAGAGCGCACGGACGTATCTCGAACACACTTGGTCCCTAAATAACATCCAAAGAGAAGGAACCTATCATGCACACACACACACACACACACGAATGATATTCGTCGCAAAAACAAACGATTAAACTTTGTTCGTCACCGCACGCTTCGGGTTGAGACGTTGGAGGAACGCGCGCTTTTGAGCGTCACGCCAGCGGATTACGAGACGATTCGAACGCAGTATGCGGAATTCGACCTTCCGACGAGTTCGTCCAGTCTGAATCTCATCGAGATCACAGCTGCCGAACTTTCCGTCACCTCTCTGAAAGAAGCGATCTCCGAGGCCGCAGAGACGACCGAATCCGACCTTATCGTCCTCCGCACGACCGACGACCAAAACACCATCACCTACGCCGCCCAGAGCGATGAACTCACCATCTCCATTGACGCCACCCAATTCGGCTCCGTCACCATCGTCTCCCTCGGCACGCAAAACCTGACCCTCGACGCAGCCCAACTCTCCCGCGTCATGACCGTCTCCGGATCCGCCACCACCCTCAACCTCGGTGGCCTCACCCTCACTGGCGGAAAATCCTACGGCAGCTACCCCGATTCCTACGGCGGCGGGATTTACAACGACGGCGGCACGCTGACGGTAACCAATTCGACGATTACAGGAAATTCGGCGTCCGCCGACTCTTCCCACGGCAGAGCCTGCGGCGGCGGGATTTACAACCTCTCCGGCACGCTGACGATCACAAATTCGACGATTATGGGAAATTCAGCTTCCTCCCAAGGCGGTGCTCCCGCTTCCTGCGGCGGCGGGATTTACAACTACTCCGGCACGCTGACGGTCACAAATTCGACGATTGCGGGAAATTCGGCGTCCGCCTACGGCAGCTACCCCGATTCCTACGGCGGCGGGATTTACAACTCCTCTGGCATGCTGACGGTCACAAATTCGACGATTGCGGGAAATTCGGCGTCCGCCTACGGCAGCTACCCCGCTTCCTACGGCGGCGGGATTTACAACTCCTCCGACACGCTGACGGTCACAAATTCGACGATTGCGGGAAATTCGGCTTCCTCCGGCGGCGGGATTT
>JAUNBK010000210.1:1268-1503 GCA_030527105.1 Planctomycetia bacterium | reverse complement strand
TGATGGCCGTTTCCCCGCCCAAAAGAGCACACCCCGCCTCGACGCAGCCGTCGGCAATCCCGGAAACAATCTGTTCCAGCAGCACGGGCTGGTCTTTCCCCATCGCCACGTAATCGAGGAAGAAAAGCGGCTCAGCACCACAGCAGATCGCGTCGTTGACGCTCATCGCCACCAGGTCGATTCCCACCGTTGTGTGGCGATCCATCATCACCGCAATTTTCAGCTTCGTCCCCAC
>JAUNBK010000210.1:0-1258 GCA_030527105.1 Planctomycetia bacterium | reverse complement strand
CAGGAAATCAGCACGGGGTCCTCATAATTCCGTCGAAACGGCGAACCTTTTTCAAAATCGAGCTGAAACAGCCCGGCAAACCCCCCCGGCAGCCGCCGCACGCGGGGCGTTTCCGTCCGGTTCGTGTGCGCGGGAATACGGGACATGGCCTCTCGATACAATTCGAGATCGACACCGGAATCTTTGTAAGTTGCTTGGGACATAGGTGTTTGGAACAGATGAAAGGAACCACGAAAACAAAACCTTTCCTTCTATTTTACCTCCATTTCCGTTTTCTGCAAGGGTAGGGCGGATTTTTCGAATAGATCAAAAAACCTCACCCTACCCCCTGTTTATTCCGTCAAAAGATGGTAAAATGTGCTTTTTATAGTGTGTTCGTAAACTATTTTGCAGGAGAATAAAACATGCGTCGTCCGTTTATCGCAGGCAACTGGAAAATGAATCTTGATCGGGCTGCTGCCGTCGCTTTGGCGGAAGGATTGAAAGAAAAAGCGGCAGGAGTGGATTATGCCGACATCGCCGTCTGTCCTCCGTTCGTTTATCTGGATGCGGTCGCTCAGGTTTTGAAAGGAACCAATGTGGGCGTCGGTGCTCAGGATTGCTACTTTGAGGGAAATGGAGCGTTTACGGGAGAAGTCAGCGTTGAAATGCTCCAGGACATCGGTTGCCAGTATGTGATTCTGGGACATAGCGAACGACGTCATATTATCGGTGAAGATAACGAATTGACGAACAAAAAAGTCAAGGCGGTTCTGGCTGCGGGGCTGATTCCGATTCTCTGCATTGGCGAAATGTTGGAGCAGCGTGAGGCGGGACAGACCGACGACATCAACGCGGAACAGTTTTTCGGCTCTCTGGCAGGCTTGACGGCAGACGAGATGAAGAAAGTGGTCATTGCCTACGAGCCAGTCTGGGCAATCGGAACGGGCAAAGTGGCGACGCCGCAACAGGCGGAAGAAGTTCATGCCAACGTTCGGAAGTTGATCGAGAGCCGTTTTGGCAAAGAGGTTGCGGACGCGGTTCGGATTCAGTATGGTGGCAGTATGAAGCCGGACAACGCGAAAGATTTGCTGGGTCAGGCAGACATCGACGGTGGTCTGATCGGTGGAGCGGCACTGAAAGTCGATTCGTTCATGGGAATCATCGAAGCGGCCAAATAAGTTGTTGAGATTCCGTTCGTTTAAGGGATTTAAAAGATTTTATTTCAAGAAAAGGACCAAAAATGGGCATTTTGCTTCAATTTTTAATGTTTTTTCTG
>JAUNBK010000130.1 GCA_030527105.1 Planctomycetia bacterium | reverse complement strand
TCGATGATGAGAGTCTCGATTCGACGGATGATTCGGATCTGGGCGGTTCAGATATGGATGATACAGACGCAGACTTGGATGGCGGCTTGGACGACGGCTCCGACTCTCTCACGTTTGATGCAGAGGAGGAAGAGGAAGAGACCACTTTCGACGACGAAGAAGGTGCAAGTTTTGACAACTTGGACGAAGAGAGTGCGGAAGACACGGAGACCACTGACGACGCGGAGGATGGCGGACTCTCCTTTGACGAGGAAGAGGACGTTTTCGACACGACGGAAGAAGAAGAGGTTGTCGAGGATGAGGGGACGGACGAAGAAGAGGAATTGATCGAGGAAGAAGAGGACGCTGATTTGGACGACTTTGACGCCGAGGAAGAGAATTTCGACGAAGAGGAGGAAACGCTCGAAGCCCCTGAGGAAGAGGAAGAGGACGTTTTCGACGACATGTGATCGAAAATTTTATGAGATCTAACCAAGAGTTGATTGCTGCGGTACATTTTTCTCCGTACCGCGGCAATTTTGTTGTAGCGGGCGGAGGAAGCGAGCTGATCTCCATGCTTTTGTGCGCGCCTGGTGCGTCCCGGACGGTTCTTGAGGCGTGCGTCCCGTATAGCCCAAGCGCGATGGAGTCCTATCTCAATGCCCTGCCAGAGCACTTCTGTTGCGAGGAGACCGCGCGCAGGCTCGCTGCGTGTGCGTGGTTGCGAGCGCGGCGAAATACCAACCCGTGCCCCACGGAGTTGTTCGGATTTTCGCTCACTGCCACGCTCGCGTCTCTGCGTCCACATCGTGGTGAGCATCGAGCTTTTGCGGCGTTTCAAACCCAAAATCGTACGGTCTCCTACGCGCTCCAACTCACCAAAGGCGAAAACGATCGTGCGGCTGAGGAGAAAATCGTGGCGCGTTGGGCGCTTCGTCTTCTCGCGGACGCGTGCGGCGTGGAGGAGTCGGGCGAGAAGCCGATTCACGATTGCCGACCCTCCGAGGGGCTGCGGCGTGTTTTTGTCGGGGAGATTCCGTTTGTTCTTTTTTATCGCGACCTCACGACGGGCGAAATGACGCAAAGCGAGACGTTACCGAGCGAGCCGATTGCGATTTTCCCCGGATCGTTCCATCCATTTCACGAAGGGCACGCACAAATGTGGGCGCTTGCGGAGCGTACGTTGGGGCGTCGCGTCGCGCTTGAGTTGGCGATTCTTAATGCCGACAAACCTCCGCTCGATTTCGCGGAAATTGAGATGCGACTGCGCCAAATTTGGGCATCTTTTCCCGGAAATTTGATTATTGTCTCCGGTCTACCATTCTTTTTGATGAAGGCGGAGACGTTTCGCAATGCGGATTTTGTCGTGGGAATCGACACGCTTCGGAGGATGAATGATGCGCGCTATCATCATGGATCGGTGGAGTTGAGGGACATTTCCCACCGTCGGATCGCGCAAACGGGGGCAAAATTTCTCGTTTTTGGCAGAAAAAACGGCGATACGTTCGAAACGATGGACAAAATCGCTCTCTCGCCAGCGTTGCAGGAGATTTGTGTTCAGATGCCTGAGTGCCAATTTAGGAACGACATTAGCTCTACGGAGTTGCGAAAAAGGGCGTCGGAAAGGCGTAGTTGAGAAAAATTTTCTCCCGATTTCTATAAAATGGGGTATTTGAGCGAACTTTTAAAGAAAAAAGTCGTCTTTTTTGGGAAAAATTTAAAAAAGTCCCCTCTGGCGGCTTGACACTTGGATTCTTATGGGTTAAAATCACGTGTTGTGATTGACCTTTTGTCGTTCGCTATATGGCGACAAAAGGAAATTTTGAATTTTTTGATTGCAGATCGTTTTTATAGAGAGGAATAAAATGATGACCCTTCCATTGGCTTTTATGGGAATTGGAGCGCAAGAGCTTTTGATCATTGGCGGCATTGCACTGCTGCTTTTCGGAACGCGGTTGCCAGCGGTCGCGCGCTCGTTCGGGCAGAGCGTTGTTGAGTTCAAGAAAGGGATGCGCGATATTGACGATGAAGTCAAAGCAGACTTGGACGACGACAAGGCGGACCAAAAAGAGAAGCAATCGCAAGATTCCTAAACTTGGGGGAGCATAATCGATGAGCTTTGGTTCGTTTGTCGTTATCGGCATCCTTGCGGTGGTCTTGTTCGGAAAGCAGCTTCCCCAAGCGGCGCGCAAATTCGGGAAAATGTACAACGAATTTCAGCGCAGCTACCAAGCTGTCCGGCGCGAGGTGAATTCTGTCGTTGCGGAAGTGACGGACGAGACGAATATCCCCGACACGCATTTGAAGCGCCAGTCTCCTCCGCAGGACGACGACGTCGCCGAGGCGGTCGCGCCCAAATTTGAACCTCCGAAGAATTCCTGACCCGTTTTGTCGAATCATTTGTGGAGAGCGCGAAGATGAAAAGTAAGGCGCAGAGGATCGTTGCCTCGTCCGACACCGTCGCGACGGCGGTCGCTGTTCTGCGGGAGGGTAAGTTGGTTGCTCTTCCGACGGAGACCGTGTACGGGATTGCGGTTCGAGCTGATTCGCGTCCCGCTCTTCAAAATTTGCTTCGGGCAAAGGAGAGGGCGGATTCCCACCCTTTCACGCTTGCATTTTCGTCCGTGGAACGGATTATGGATATTGCGCCGGAGTTCAGCGTCTCGGCGCGCCGACTCGCCTCCAGGGTGCTGCCGGGTCCGCTCACCATGGTGCTTCGTGCGCGTGAAGAGCGTGCGAGGCGTTTCTTTCCGCAGGATGTGTGGGAGCTTGTTCTTCCCAATGCGTCGTTTGGTGCGCGTGTGCCGAGGGACGATTTCTCGTTGAAGGTGCTCGAAAGCGCCGATTTTCCCATTGCGCTCACGAGTGCGAATCTTTCTGGCAGAGCCGATTGCACTTCGGTCGAGGAGGTTGTCCACTCGCTTTCCGACCGGATTTCGATGATTGTCGATCATGGAGACTCCCCATTGAGAAAACCCTCCACGGTCGTGCGTCTTCGCGAAGATGGCAGCACGTGGGACGTTTTGCGCGAGGGAGCGATTTCGCGCACCACGCTTCGGCGACTTGCCGCGCCGCTTATCCTTTTCGTGTGTTCTGGGAACACGTGTCGGAGTCCGTTGGCGGAAGGGATTGCGCGACAGATGCTTGCTGAGTTGTGGGGCGTTGCGCCGGAGGATGTCGAGGAGTTGGCTGGGGTCTTTTTTCTCTCGGCGGGGGTTCGTGCCTCGCAGGGGGCGTCCGCGACATCTTTTGCGCGTCGGGCTGCCGAGAAAATGAACCTCGACATTTCGCTCCATTTTTCCATGCAGGTCACGCTCCCGCTTTTGGAGTATGCGGATTGGGTCTGCGTTATGACGCCCGAACATAAGGATGCGCTGTTGGAGCTTTCGCCCAAGGCGGCGTCGAAAATTTCTATTCTTGCGGAGGAAAAAGGGGGCGTGAGGGATCCTTTTGGTGCCTCCCAACAGGAGTACGACCTGTGCGCGTTGGAGATTCGTTCCGCGTTGGAGAAGGAGTGGGCGCGACCAGAGTTTCGGAGTCTGATTCCCACGCCGCAACCTGAGACACGATGAGACACATGAAGACTTTTTGAGGAGAAAAATATGACGAGTGCGCTCAACGACGCGACCGTGGAGGCGATCCAAAAATCCCAGCGTTGGTTTTTGGATCAGCAGTTTGACGATGGGCATTGGCACGCGGAGTTGGAGGGGGACTCCCTCCTTCAGAGCGAGATGATCATCATTCTCACTTTTTTGGGGCGCGAAGATCATCCGCTCGCGAAAAAGTTGGGGAATCAGCTCCTTCGAACTCAGGCGGAGGACGGCGGCTGGCCCATGTTCCCTGGCGGGGAGAGTACGATTCCCAACAGCGTCAAAGCATATTTCGCCCTCAAATTATTGGGGCACCCTCTCTCGGCAAACTACATGCAGAGGGCGCGTAGGCTCATTTTGAAGCACGGCGGCGCGGACAAAGTCAATAGTTTTACGCGCTTCTACCTCGCTCTCCTCGGGCAAATCCCGTACGACATTTGTCCTGCTGTGCCGCCCGAGTTGGTACTGCTTCCGCAGTGGTTCCCCATTAATCTCTACGCGATGAGTTCATGGACGCGAACGATCGTCGTGCCGCTCTCGATTGTGTCGGCACTTCGTCCCGTGCGCGAGCTTCCGCCAGAACGTGGGATTCGGGAGTTGTTCATCAAACACCCCAAAGATTGGGGACCTTTGCGCGCGCCGGGGAAGCCAGAGCATCCTGGGTTCTTTAGTTGGGACACTTTTTTTCGCACTGCGGATAAATGTTTGAAATTCTACCAAAAGTTGCCGTGGAAGCCCACGCGCTCGTTTGCGATCAAGCGCGCTCACGCGTGGTTGTGGGAGCATTGCCAAAATAGCGATGGACCGGGCGCGATTCAGCCGCCGCTCATGTGGGGCTTGGTGGCGATGAAAGCTCTTGGACTCGTCGACGAGCACGAGAAAACGCGATATTTCTACGACCAACTTATGAATCTCGTTTTGGAGGATCCCGAAAGCGACTCGGCACGGATGCAGCCTTGCCTCTCGCCCGTGTGGGACACGATCATCACGCTTCGCGCCCTTGCGGCAGGGGGAATGAGGCACGATCATCCGCAAATTGCCAAGGCGGTCGATTGGGTGTTGGCGCAGCAAATTCACGCTCCCGGCGATTGGAGCAAGAGCGTCAAATGCGAGCCGGGGATGTGGTGTTTCGAATATAATAACGATTTTTATCCCGACACGGACGACACCGCAATGGCGATCATGGCGCTTCGTGGTGTTTGTCCAGAGCCTGGGGCGGATCCGCGCGTCGATAAGGCGATTGAGGAGGGGTTTCGATGGCTTTGCGCTATGCAAAATTCCGACGGTGGTTGGGGCGCGTTCGATCGAAACAACAATTGCGAATTCCTTACACAGATGCCGTTTGCGGATCATAACGCAATGACGGATCCGAGCACGCCCGATTTGACATCGCGAATTCTCGAGTGCATGGGGCACCTCAATCATCGTATCGGCGGCGGAATGAAGACTTTGGAGCGCAGCGTCCAACATTTGCGAGACACCCAGCAGCCCGACGGGAGTTGGTTTGGTCGGTGGGGCGCCAACTATATCTACGGCACGGGAGAAGTTCTCGCCGGGATGGCGGCGGTTGGCGTTCCTTCGGACGATCCGGCTGTCCGAGCCGCGATCAATTGGCTTCTCGCGCACCAGCAGGCTTGCGGCGGTTGGGGAGAGTCCCTCGCGTCGTATGAAGACATTGCCCAGCGTGGTTTTGGAGCACCCACACCGAGCCAGACTGCGTGGGCGCTTTTAGGATTAATCCCCCACGGGCTGGCGTCGCACCCGGCGGTTCTTGCGGGTGTTCGGTGGCTCGTTGAGCGCCAAAATGCCGATGGTTCTTGGTCGCAACCCGAATTCACGGGGACAGGATTCCCTGCCGTCTTCTATTTGCGATACCATTATTATCACCAATATTTCCCCCTCATGGCAATCTCGCGCTGGCGTGCCGCCCTCGAGTCGGCGGGACCTTCGGATTCGTGCTGACTCGTGGAGCAAAGTGTTGGTGGTGAAATCCCACTATTTTCGTTGCGTCTAGAAACTTTCTTATTGTTTAAGCATGGCACTTGGTGTTGTGTTAATTTTATAAGCAGAATCGTTTTGACTCGCGCCATCTCTTGAGAGGAAACAATTTTTCAAAAATGTTTCCTCTCAAACTCTCCTTCGAAAAACTTTTAAGATGCGCACTATGCTGTTTTTGACACAGCACCAAGGAATCACTCGCTCGTGGACTCGTTTCGGAGCGTCTCGCGCACCTCCATGAGGATTTTCCCGAGCCAGTTCGTTCCCTCGCCGTCGACGGTACCCCAAATTCGGTCGCCGTGGTGGTTCCCCTCTTCAAGATGGGCGTTGCCCGTGGCGAGGAGTTTCGCGCGCAAGGCGGGATTCTGGCGGAACTTCTCATAAACAACCTCCGCCATGATGCCATATTTCACATCCTCCCAGTCGCTGCGCAGCGAGAGAGAACGCCCCGCCTTTTTGACATCGCCCGGCGTCGGAATCTGCGCCATCGCTTGTCGTTGCTCCGGGTCGAGCGTTTTGGCTGCTTGAAACGCGTGCTCGACCGTCGACCAGTCCACGCCGTCCCAGTGGAAGGGAGAGAAGTGGAAGTTGCTCAAAAAACCAAACTCGCCGCTAAACGACAAAATCGAGGCGCGACGAAACGTATCGTGTGGATCTGCCATCATACTCTCCTGTTTTCCATCTCGTTCAAACACATGCCAAAACTACCGACTGCGGAAGCGACTGCCGCTGGCGCGTTCTTCTTTCACCATCTCGGCAATGCGCTGCGCTGCCGACTCCAACGGGAGCATCTCGACGCCGTCGCTCCAACGCCATTTGAGTTCGATCTCGCCGTTGTCCAATCCCTTCGGTCCGACGACAACGCGCAAGGGGAAGCCGATGAGGTCGATGTCGTTGAATTTGACACCCGGTCTCGCGTCGCGATCATCCATGAGGACGTCCACGCCCTGCTGGAGAAGAGCGTCGTGCAGGTCGTTCGTCACGCTCATCACTCTCTCGTCGTTGACGCGCATGGGGACGAGGCACACTTCGTACGGAGCGAGCGCGACCGGCCAAATGATTCCCTTGTCGTCGAAGCTATTCTCGATGAGACCCGCCAAGATTCGAGTGACGCCGATTCCGTAGCACCCCATGATGATCGGCTTGAGCGCCTCGCCATCCGCATCGAGATAGCGCGCGTTGAGCGCCTCGGTGTATTTGGTTCCCAACTTGAAGACGTGCCCCACCTCGAGCGCCTTTTGCATTTGGAGCGTTCCGTCGCAACGCGGGCACGGATCGCCCGCCACGGCATTTCGGAGGTCTGCGTACGCTGTTGGAGAGAAATCGCGCCCCGGATTGACGCCGACGATGTGCGCCTCTTCTCCTGGAGCATTCGCTCCCGTCACGCCGTTCACGACCTCGCGCACTTTGAAGTCGGCATACACCGGCACATCTTCTTTGAGACCGACGGGACCAGCAAAACCAACGGGCGCTCCCGTCACGCGACGAATGACGTCTTCCGAGGCAAGCTCGACCTTTTGCGCGTTGAGGAACTTCCGCACCTTGTTCTCGTTCGCGTCGTGATCTCCACGCACAACGATCACGACCGGCTTGTCGTCCACGCTAAAAATGAGTGTCTTCAACATCTTCTCCGGGGCACACTTGAGAAACTTGCAGACCGCCTCGATACTGCTTGCGCCAGGAGTCAAAACCTTCTCCACCTCGGCAAGCGGCTCCGAAGAAATCGCCTCTGCACGACACTCCCCAATCTCCGCCTTCTCCGTGTTTGCGGCATAGCGACACTGAGGACAAACGACGATGTTGTCCTCGCCATTTTCGCTCAGGATCATGAATTCATGACTCGCATCGCCACCGATCGGTCCGCTCTCCGCCTCGACGGGGAGAAAATTGAGGGCGCAACGCTCGAAAATCCGATGATAGGCGTCGTACATTTTTTGATAGCTCTGGTTCAAGCCCTCGAGCGTGGCGTCGAAACTATACGCATCCTTCATCAAAAACTCGCTGGTGCGCATCACGCCGAATCGCGGGCGCTCCTCGTTTCGGAACTTGGTTTGGATTTGATAGAGCGTGATCGGAAGCTGGCGATAGCTCGATACACACTTCGAGACCAACTCCGTGATGGGTTCTTCGTGCGTGGGGCAAAGCACGACAGGCGTCTGGCGCCCCGCTCGCGTGATGGGGAATTTCATGAGAACGTTGCCAAACGCCTCGACACGATTCGTCTGCTCCCAAAGCGACTGGGGATTGAGGGCGCTCAAGAGAAGCTCCACCGCTCCGGTCTTATCCATCTCCTCACGCACGATGCGCTCCGCCTTTTTGAGGGACCGCAGCCCGAGCGGGAGGTATGCGTAGGCACCAGCCATCACCTGAGAAATCAGACCAGCTCGAAGCATAAGAATGTGACTCGGAATCTCGGCTCCGTCCGGAACCTCTTTTTTGGTGACGATAAGTGTTTGTGACCAACGCATAAATGTACCTTGCAAAAACAGGGGAAGAAATAGAAAACTCTCGGCGTCCATTCTAACGAAAAAAGCGAGAGAATCAAGGGGGGGCGTGCCTTAAAATTTTGTGGAACCGGCTTTTAGGGGACAAAGGGGGCGTTTCACGCATATCTCGCCAAACGGCGGTCGCGAGCGTGTCAAAAATTTTTTGAGGGACCAAAATCATAAATTCAAACAACCACCCATTTCGACCCATTTTTTCGCATTTTCCCAGAGAAAAAACTTCACATTTCGCCATCGAGACCATAAAACACGCATCCTGAAGATTGTTGTCCGAGAAGCCCGATGTTTTAGTCCGTGTTTCGCAAAAATGCGTTTGAGTGCTTAAAAACAAGTGTGAAACAAACGTCAAAAACACATCAAAAACAATTAAATTAACGTATATCAACTCTACTGCGGAATTTCTGCATTAAAACCCACTTTTGCAAAAAACATTCGATCGCAA